>NZ_CP015218.1:0-300000 GCF_001729245.1 Leptospira tipperaryensis
AAAATCTTTTACTTTCGAAAATAACAATTTATTAGAACAAGCTTCCCTAAAAAAGGCCGTCAAGATCCGAGCACCGGCTCTTCTTTTCGAAACACAAACGCAAAGAATTTTTCAAAAATCAAAATTCTTATCATTCCAAATTCGGTCTTGATAAGGATTCGATGTCGGATGTCCGACAATAGAATATAAGGTAGAATCATGATAGTTGTATCCATTGCAAACCAGAAAGGCGGAGAAGGAAAAACGACCACCTCTCTCAATCTCTCCATGGGGCTCGCGAGAAGAGGAAAGAAAACTTTGCTCATCGATATCGATCCTCAGGCAAACTCGACTGGTATTTTTATCAACCCGGAGACACTGGATAAATCCATGCACGGAGTTTTTAACTCCCGAATGAATATCAAAGAAATCATGGTAGATACCAAACTCCCGAATCTTTTTTTAGCTCCCTCAAAGACGAATCTTGCGGAAGTCGAAACTCTTTCCGGAAGTTCCGTGGACGCTCCCTATATTTTGAGAGACGCGCTTCAAGGATTGGAAGGATTTGATTTTTGTATCATCGACTGCCCTCCCAGTCTTTCCATTTTTACGATCAATG
Source organism: Leptospira tipperaryensis (assembly GCF_001729245.1). Lineage (NCBI taxonomy): Bacteria > Pseudomonadati > Spirochaetota > Leptospiria > Leptospirales > Leptospiraceae > Leptospira > Leptospira tipperaryensis. Next base: position 599 of record NZ_CP015218.1, read on the forward strand.
CTTTGGTCGGCTCGCAGTACGTGGTCATCCCTCTCCAGGCAGAAAAATTTTCCGTGGACGGAATCGTCGGACTTCAGCAGACGATCACGAGCATTAAAAAAAGAATCAATCCCAGCTTGGAAATTTTGGGCGCACTCATTACCCAACTCAAACCGCAAACACTTTTGACAAAGACCATCGTACCCGTGCTTACGAAATACTTTCGGATTTTTGAAACCAGTATTTCCGACGGAGTCGCCGTTGGGGAATCTCACCTGGCAAAAAAATCTGTATTCGAATACAACAAGTCGAGCAAGCAGGCACAGGAATACGAAGGGTTTATTGAGGAGTTTTTGAATGAGCTCAAAAAGTAAAAGATTAGGTTCCCTCGCCGACGTATTTCAAGCTGAAAAATTAGAAGGGACGATCCGCAAAATTCGATTAGACAAAATTCTTCCTTCCGACAACCAACCGAGGCAAGACAGAAAAAAAGGGGTCGAAGACTTAGCTCGAAGTCTGGACAAAGACGGACTCCTCCAGCCGATCATCGTCACAAAACAAAATCCGGAAGACGAGCACTACAGAATCGTGGCCGGAGAAAGAAGATTTCACGCCGCCAAACAACTCAACTGGGTCGAGGTCGAATGTAAAATCTTAGACCGAGACGAGAAAGAAACCTTTCGCCTCGCCATCATTGAAAATCTCCAGAGGGAAAATTTATCCCCCTATGAAGAAGTGGAAGCCATGTCTCATCTGAAGATCAGCTTCAAATATACCGATCAGGAATTGGCGACCCTTTTTGGGAAAAGTAGAAGTTATATGACCGAACTTTTGGGAATTTCCGACCTCAGCAAAGACGAACTCAGATCTTGCAAGGACGCGGGAATTGAAAGTAAGAATCTTTTGATCCAAGCGGTCTCCGCTTCTAGAAAAGGAACCTTCCCCGAATTCTTAAATTTATTTTCAACCGGCGCTCTAAAAACCGTTAAGGATGCAAAATCCTTTAACCGGGAAGAAGACAGCCTCTTCTCCTCCAAACCGAACGCAGTTGCACATTCCAAAAATCCAAGTTCGAAATCCACAGAATACAAAATCGCAAAAAAACCGGGGCTTATTCAAATCAGTTCAGAGAACGAAGAACTCCTGGGTGAAATTCTTAAACTGATCAAAAAAGAAATCCGCAAAAAATTCGAATCCGAATAATTTCTCCATGTCGCTTAATAATTTTGTTAAGCGACATTAGAATAAGTACATACAGGTACTTAGCAAAAGAATTTCCTGAAAACAGCCAAAAATGGGTCAATGAGATTGACAAAGTCGCGACAACGGGTTTAATGTGACATAATATAGTAAACGGAAATATAGTACGAAGCTTCAGTCCGGAAGGATTTAGGCCGAAGGCGTATTTATTTTGGATCCGGATAAAAAAAATTCCCCTGGATAACCAGGGGCCGGATTTTCCCGAAGGAATGTTGTTGGATGAGACATAAGTATCATTATGTCCGATAATGTCAACTCCCTTCAGAACTTTTGCTTAAAATTAATGTACTTTCCTAAAAGGAGGGTCCCGAAGGGAAATGGGCGAGCATTATCCATACATCAAATTTTTTGCCGATATCATCGATTCCGGTGTCTGGGCCAGCCTATCTTCAGCGGCCAAGACCTTGTATTTGGTGCTGCTTAAATTTAGCGACCAACACTTTAAGCCAGTCTGGCCAAGCACAGACATACTCTTAAAGCTTACCGGATTCAAAACAAAAAAATCAATCATCCAAGGAAAGAGAGATTTGATCCAGGCCGGACTCCTGCAGGTCACGCCCGGGACAGGACATACGAGTTCTCGCTATTATTTTTGCTTCAACTACCCCGGATCTAAGATTCCACCCCAGGGGTATAATTCTGGATACCTCAGAGGTGGAGAAACGGAATCCTTTGAGGGGTCAAAAAAGGGACCTCAGGGGTCTGCCGAAGGATCCCCAAACCATATCAATATAACAATCACCAACAATCAAAACCAAGAACCAGGGAAAAAGAATGCGCCTTTGAGTTTGTCTTTGTTGGAAGAAAAATACGGGAGCTCGATTTTGTCGGAAGCGCTTGGAATTGCAAAGCTTCGAGGAATGGAAGCAAACCTAAGATATGTCCAAGGGATTTGTAAGAATCTAATGGGAACCGAAGAGGTTGCGGCCCCGATGCCCGAATTTAATCAGGGTTCTCCGGGAACAAATGAAAAGGATCCGACTTGGAAGGGGTTCTTACTTTGGTCGCGAGAAAGATTGACTCGTTCCAGTGTGGAAATTTTGGAGCAGGTCCGAGTCGAACCGGATGGAAGAACTCTTTGTGTCTTGGACAACGTTCCGGAGTCCTTGCGAATGATCATAGCAAAGTACTTCACAGAGGAAATCCGTCCTCCGATATTGGTTATATTTTCCGCAAAAACCGAAGAAAATCGAACTATTTCCTCTAAATATTAAAAAGAGAACCAGGACAAATCTTGAATGAACTCTGAATCTATTCGAATCAGCCACCCCGGCTCCCTAAAAATCCGGGAAATCAAATCCTCCGGAACTTATGATTTAAAAGAAGGAAAACTTTTACGCTATACCGAAACCAAGGATTCTCCCGGAATTTCCGCCCTTACCCTACATCTGGATGGAATCTCGAGTTTGAATCAAATCCGACTTCATTCCAATCCGCAGGAACTTGCCTTTTTCCCGGATACGTTTCGTTTTGAAATTTCCATGGACGGAGTTGTTTGGGAACCGATTCTCCAAGAGACCGGATTTCGGCGTTTAAACCAGAAGGTCGGACAATGGAATTTTTCTCTCGTTCAAGCCAAATTCTTAAAATTGATCAGCCAGGTTTCTGAGAAAGACGGTTCCGGAAAATACAAGGTTTCTCTTGGGCAGTTAGAAGTTGGAATTTCGGGAATCGTAAAAATCAACGTGAGTTCCGAACAAGACCGTTTTTGGGTAAAGGAAAATCTCATCGATCAAAGACCCGACTACGGATGGGCATCGAAAGAAGTTCCCAAGCCGGGAGAAGAATTTTTTCTTACCGACCTAGGATCGATTAGTCGTGTGAACGAGCTCCGACTTCTTACTTCCAAAACGGACCCGGTTTGTTTCCCGGAAAGATTTACCGTATATTACAGCGAAGACGATCTTTCCTGGAATCAGTTGTTGGAAGAAAATCAATTCTTATCCGAATCCGGAGTTTGGTATCAATGGAGATTTCTTCCAACTAACGTGCGTTATCTGAAACTCGTGGCGCGTCAGAAAGAAAAAAAAGGTCAAGAATTCTATCAGACAAAGATCGTGGAGTTGGAACTCTATGCGACTCCGCACTTGAGCGATCTCACAAACAAACCGACTTCTGAACCTCTTCCGTATGCGACCGTGCTTCGTTCCGGTTTGGTCCGTCTTGCGGTAGACGGTGAAAATTCCGAAGGTGTTGCGGTTCAATCAAACGACAGAAGGTTGAGAGATTCTTCTACCGAATACAAAGGAATCGTAGAACTCGCCGGAGACGGAGAGGACAAAGAAGGTGTTGTCGTTCAAGGAAATGATAAACGACTGAAACACGCCACCGAACTCGCGCACGGTTTGGTTCGACTCGCTTCCAATGGCGAAAATCGGGCAGAAAGAGTTGTTCAAGGAAACGACGATCGTCTGAAGGCGGCGACGGTTTCGAGTCTTGGGATCGTTGAATTGGCTGAAAACGGGGAGACCAAAGACGGAGTTGCCGTTCAAGGAAACGACGATCGACTCAAGATCGCGACCTCGAAAAAATACGGTTTAGCGATTCTTTCCGAACCGGGGGCGTCCGAACCGGGAAAGGCCGTGACGGCTGATGATCCGAGAATCCGAAAAGCAAATACTGAATTTCCGGGAATCGTTCGTTTTGCGAAGAGCGGAGAAGATTCTTCCGAGGCGGCCGTTCAAGGGAACGACAAGCGCCTAAAAATCGCCAGCACAGAATCTTACGGAATTGTTCAACTCGCGCAGTCCGGGGAATCCAAAGAAGGCGTCGTAGTTCAGGGAAATGATAAACGACTTCGAAACGCGACCACTTCTTATCCGGGAATCGTGGAAATCGCGACCTTGGGAAACAACGCTCCTGGAAAAGTGGTTTCTTCCGACGATCCGAGATTGTCCGACAAAAGAGATCCAAAACCGCACACTCACGAATACGCTCCGTTGGATCACGACTTTAGTTCTCATACCGGATTCTTAAAAGTAAAAGGGAGCACGGAAGCGGCTTATACGAACATCGCGCCTCCTCCCGAAAATCACGCGCCGATTTACGGAAGAAACGAAAGTGAAAAAGGCGCGGGCATCGTTGGATCTGCGCGTAACGCGGGTTTGATCGGATACGGTGAAAAATTTGGAGTTCGAGGGGACGCCTCTTCCGGCGACCAGGATTCGGCGGGAGTTCTTGGGCTCGCCAAACGAGGGTTTGGTGGAATCTTTCATTCCAGATCCGGAGTGGCGCTTTTTGCAAACGGAAAAGGGATTCCTTCTTTAGGTGAAACCGGTTCCGGAAAAGCGTTTCTTGCGGAAGGAGAATCTGAATTCTCCGGAAGTGTTCGAATTTCGACGGGAAAGAATGCGGATTGTATCGCGAGATTTTTTCCCGTAAATCCATCGGACGTGATTGGAGAAGGTGATATTTTGGCGATGGGAGAAGACGGACGTTTGCAAAAAGCAAAGACGGCTAACGCGACGAATGCGATCGGAGTTGCCGTTAAATCGGCCGCCCTACTTTTTGGAGAATCGGCTCCGGCCGACGGTTCTCATTGGCTGGTTGCGGTTTCGGGTGTCGTAACCGTAAACGCGGATGCGTCTTCGTATCCGATTCAACCCGGAAGTTTGCTCGTGACCGGTTTGACCGGCGGGCACGCTGTTCGAATTTCGGCAGAATCCCTTCGTCCGGGTTCTCTTTTTGGAAAGGCCTTAACCCCGCTTCGCTCGGGAAGAGGTCAGATTCAAATTCTTCTCTGCTTTCAATGATCGAGATTTTATGAAAAAAATATCTGAAATTTACGGCTCCGCGAAGGGGCCCGTGTATTCGTTTGAATTCTTCCCTCCGAAAACTCCGGAAGGGGATCTGAAATTGATGGAGACCGTGAAAGAATTATCTCGCGTGAATCCCGACTTCGTTACGGTGACTTATGGCGCCGGCGGTTCTACAAGAGACAAGACGGTTCAAATCGTAACCGAAATTTCAAAGAATTATTCCTTTCCGACGGCTTCTCATTTTACCTGTGTGGGTGCGAATCAAGATCAGATTCGAGAAATTCTAAAAGGAATTCGTTCCCAAGGAATCGTAAACTTGATGGCTCTTCGCGGAGATCCTCCAAGAGGCGAAGGAGAATTTAGAAAAACTCCGGGCGGTTTTGAGAACGCGACGGAACTGATTTCTTTTATTCGTTCCGAGAAGATGGACTTTTGTATCGGAGGCGGCTGTTACCCCGAAAAACATCCGAGCGCAAAGTCTTTGGAAGAAGACGTCCGACATCTCAAATTGAAAGTCGACGCGGGAACCGACTTCTTAGTTTCTCAGCTTTTTTTTATGAATTCTGCCTTTGAGAATTTTCTCAACTTGGTTCGTAAGGTCGGAATTCAGATTCCAGTGATTCCGGGAATTATGCCGATTACTTCCTTTTCTCAGATCGAAAGATTTAAGTCACTGGCGGGTTGCGAGTTTCCTTCTGCTTTGATCGAGGATTTGCAGGAAGTAGAACATCGTCCCGAGGAATTTTACAGGAGAAGTTTAAACTTCTCCGTGAAACAATGCAGGGAACTTTTGGAGATGGGCGTGCCTGGGATTCAACTTTATACTCTGAATCAGTCGCACGCGAGCTATGATATCGTGAGGGAATTGAAGGGATAAAAGAAGGAGTTCCTACTTTTTTAAGGAGGTCTTTTCCTGAGCGAGAGGAATTTTTCTCTTTTGTCGGAGTTCCGACAAGGGAAGAATAAGGGAATTTTTCTTTACGAAGGAAAATTTCTGTGATAAGGAGAATTTTCTCAAATTTTCCCACCAGCCCACCTCCTCCACCCAACGAGGGTGGGGCGCGCGAACTTTCACGGTAGTGCTGTCGTAGTTACGACGGTTTTCTTTCTCCAAGTTTGAAAGTAAGGATAGATCTTCGCGGTGGTTTTGCTTGGATCCGTTGTTAAAAAAGTTGTTCTGCGCTGAAAAAGAAAATGTTCGCGCTTCCTTCTTTCTAAAACAAACTCGCCTCTTTGCCACTTGGCAAAAAGCCGGCTTCTACTCCTCTGCGATAGAGTTCCAAGATCGCTTCTCTTCCTTCTGTTCCAAGAGAACGAGTGAATTCGTTTACATACAATGCGATGTGGGCATCTACAACTTCTCGCGTCGTGTCTTGAGAATGTTTGAGGATATATTTGTAGGTTTCTTCTCTGTTCTGATATCCGAGATCGAGGCTTTTTTTGAGAGCGTTGTCAAAGTCTAATTTTAGAGTCGGATCCAAGTCCCTTCGGATCGCAATGGCGCCTAACGGAATGTGCTTTCCGGTTGTTTCTTCCCACCATTCCCCAAGATCCTGAAGTTTTTCAAGTCCTTGTCTTTCATAGGTAAAACGTTCTTCGTGAATCAAAACTCCGAAGTCGGCTTCTCCGGACAAGAGGAGAGGAATGATCTTATCATAACGAACCGCCTCCGCTTGAAAGTCATTCTTGAGAAATAATTTTAAGAGAAGATTTGCAGTTGTGAATTCTCCAGGGATAAGAATTTTTTTTCCTCTCGCGGATTCAAAATTCTTCCCTTTTTTGAAAACGAGGAGAGGGCCGCAGTTCCGTCCCAGGGCGGATCCGGAGTCGAGAATAGAATATTGATCCATTACCGAAAAGTAGGCCGCAAAGGAAAGTTTTGTGGTCTGATACTTTCCTAAAAACGCGGCGCGGTTCAATTCTTCTACGTCGTGAAGTTCTTCTCGTATCTGAAATTGATCCGAAGCCTTTCCGTGCGTAAGGTGATAAAATAAAAACGTATCGTTTGGACAGGGAGAATATGCTAAGCTGAGTTCCATCTTCTTGATTCTTTAGATTCCAGTTTTTTGAGTTCTGTCGGAAAAAGAAAGTTTCTTCCCGTTTTTTTTGGGAGAAGGTCTTGAGCAGAGTTCCCAATGAGAATGGAATTTTTTTTTCCGATTTGTCGGAGTTCCTACGAGATTTTCGAGGATCGAAATTGAGTTGCGGGATTCGTTTTTTTGTGCTAAAGGAAGTTTTTCCGAGTTTTCCCACAAACCCGCCTCCTCCACCCAATCAGGGTGGGGCGCGCGATTTTTACGGAAGTTTGTAGTTATTACGACAGGTTTTTGTAAGATTCAGAACGCATCTAAGAAGAATCTCCAACCAATGCTCCAATATCTGAGAATTTCCTTCTTCCGTCCTATGTCGTACCTCCGAAAACGAATCGACAAAAGTTCCGGCTTTCGAATACGAACATTCGCACTCTTCTTTGAACGGTTCTTGTGATTCTCCTTTAAGCGGCTGCCCTATCCGTTGCGCAAAAAATCTTAGGATTCGGGTTTCGCATTCCGATCTCGGAAATAAAAAACTCCTTCTCTAAATTCTCCTTTCCGATTTCCTGAAACAAAACATGTCTTTTGATCCTTCGCAGATTCACACGATCGCAGTCGACTTAGACGGAACTCTTCTCAATTCTAAAAGTAAGATTTCTCCCCTCACCCACGCCGTTTTGCAAAAGGCGATCGACCAGGGAAAAAATCTTGTCATCGCGACTGGAAGAAGATTTTTCTCCACCTTTTCTTTTGCGAAAGAATTCAAAGGAGACGTTCATGTAGTTTCCAACAACGGACAAATTTTAAGACATTCTCCAAGCGCGGAACGAATCTCGGAGAGTTACCTCGAGCCGAAGCTCGTCTATGATATCCTTCTTTTAGGAAAAGAATTTCATACGCCTCCGATTCTTCACGTCGATCGTTTTGAAGACGGCGTAGATATGCTCACCGAAGTTTCGATCACGAGCGAAATCTATCATAACTATTCCGGAGGCGATTTTTCTCGCACTCGTTCCATCGGAGATTTTCTTTCTCTCGATCTCGATAAGATTCTCGTAGTTTGTTTTTTATCTCTTCAAAGGGAGGATTTGGATTCTCTCGTTCAAAAAATTTCCGCGTTACCCGGCGCCTCCGATCTTCGTTGTATTCTTACAAAGATTCCCGGTGTAGCCTATTGTGTGGAAGTCATCAACGTTTCCGTTTCCAAATGGTCCGGGATTTCTCGTTTTCTTTTGTTAAAAGGTTTGGATGGAAGCGGAGTTGTTTCTTTCGGAGACGAAAGAAACGATCTTGAGATGTTGCTTCATAGCGGATTCGGATTTGCGATGAAAAATGCGATTCCCGAAATTAAAAATTCGGCGAGACACGTTACGCGATACAGCAACGAAGAGGACGGGGTCGCTCTTGCCTTAGTGGAGAATCGGATCGTTTCCTTTTGAAGTATTCTTCACTTCGCAAGAATTGCAGGCCTGCGTATAACAACCAAAGTCTTCGTCTTTAGAATGAGAGTCCTTTCCGGTAAATTCTCGAATTACGGAAAGAAGAGGAAAGAACAGCCGAATCGCGGTCAAACTCACGATTCCGTAAACGATCCAATCCTGAGTCTGAATATCAAGTTGCATATATGACCAAGTTGAAAATCAGTCTCAATAAAGTCAACGGAAAGTTTTTCCCCTCGGTGACACTTCTTTGACAATCAGACCCGTAAACCTGGTATAGTTCTTTTAACAATATGTGGTCCACACTTCGCGTTTATCATTCTACTCAGAAAGACAGAGAGATGATTGAGAATCCGGATTCTTTTTCCTGGATGACCTGTATGCGCACGATTTGGATCGCCGACAGCCGAATTCACGGCGGGCCTTCTTCTCTTCCTTCCGCCTTGGAAACTTATTCCGGCTACGAAGGTTATCGTTTTCTTTTGGAAGTCATCTCGGGTCTTCATTCCAGGCTCTTGGGTGAAACGGAAGTTCTCGCTCAATTCCGAGATAAATTTAAGAATCCTTCTCTCCCCTCTTCCGCATTTGGAGAATATTTAGCAAGGCTTCGCGACAGCCTCATTCAGGATTCTAGAAGTATTCGTTCTCGTTATCTTCAAAACATTGGCGAACAATCGTACGGCGGACTCGCAAATAAATATCTGAAAGACGCGACTCATGTAACTCTTCTGGGGACCGGGCAACTTTCCGAAAAAATTCTTCCTTGGATGAAAAATCGAAACGTGACTCTCGTGGGAAGAAACGAAACCCGTCTTTCTGAACTTTCCACTACGTTTGAAGTGAATTCGAAATTGTTAAACGACTGGAAAGCTGACGGTTCTGCGATCGTGGTCGCGGCTCCTCTGGATCTGACTCCTTATCTCGATCAGATTCATCCGGGGACTTTGATCGTAGATTTCAGAGAAGTTCCTCTGGAAAAAAAACTTCCTGATACGATTCATTCTATTTCTTTTGCTGCGATGTTGGATTCTATTCGTGAAACCGAAGAAAGAGCTCTTCAAATCAGGGAAAGAGTGCAGCCTGCGTTAGACGAAATTGTTGAAGAGCGGGAGCTCGAAGCGCAGCAATTTATTTTCGGCTGGGAAGATCTTACTTGTCCCGCGTTCTAAAGATCGGTTCCCGCAAAAGCGCTCTCGCCAGACTTCAAACCTATCTTGTACTCGGTGCCCTCCGAAAAAATTTTCCGGATCTACAGGTGGAACTCTATTTTAGAGAAGCTTCGGGCGATCAGGACTTACAAACCCCTCTCTGGAAAATGGGAACCCGAGGCGTTTTTACGCAGGACCTCACAAAAGAACTCGTGGAAGGCAAAGTCGATCTTGTCGTTCATTCTTGGAAAGACCTGGACTTGGAAGGTCATCCGGGAACTACGATTCTGGGCGTTTTGGATCGCGCGGATCAGAGAGACGTTCTTCTCTGGAAAAAATCCTCTCTTTTAAAACATTCTCCGGAAGAATTGAAGATTCAGACCTCTTCTCCCAGAAGAGAATACAATCTCAAAAAATTTCTTCCTAAGTTTTTTCCTTCTCGTTATAAAAATTCCAATCTTATCTTTCTTCCGGTGCGCGGAAATATTCAGACAAGAGTTCGTAAATGGAAAGAATCGGACGCAGACGGGCTCGTGGTCGCAAAGGCCGCCCTCGATCGTCTTTTGTCCACGGACTTTCTCAATTCCGACGAATTAGAATATCAAGAAATACGAAAGTTCTTAAAGGAAGCCTTGGAAGAATCCGTCTTTCAGATTTTTCCTTTGTCCTTAAATCCTTCCGCTCCGGCTCAAGGCGCCGTTGCGGCTGAAGTCAGAACCGACGACGTTTGGGCTTTGGATATTTTGAAAGCCCTTAGCAATTCCGACGTAGTAGCCGCAGTCGAAGAAGAGAGAAAAATTCTTCATAAGTTCGGCGGCGGTTGTCATCAAAAGATCGGAGTTTCGATTTTGAAACGTCCTTACGGTAAAATTTTGTATCAAAGAGGGCTTACCGATGCCGGAGAAGTTCTCGAAATCGAGGAACAATTTTTTTCTTTTTCGGCTCCGCCTGCAGCTTCCGTGGAAAAGGCCTATCCGGTTCCGGGGGAAGCGATCAAACAAAAAAGGACTCCTCTCCCATCTAACAAGGGTTATGTGCTCACCGCCGACGGTAAAAAGGAAAACCATATTCTTCCCGAAGAGTTGATCCAAAAGGACTGGCTCGTGACAAGAGGCAACGCGTATCCAAATCTGGATTCTTCCTTAGAACACAAGGGTCTTGTTTGGACGAGCGGTCTCAAAACTTGGCAACAGCTCGCGGAACGCGATGTTTGGGTGCACGGTTCCTTGGACGCTCTGGGTGAAGAAGAATTGCCGAAAGGGTCTCTCTTTGAAAAGAATTTGAATTTTGTAAAATGCACTCATATCGGTTCCACGGAAATTGAATCCGGTTTAGAAAGAGTTCTTACGTATCAAACGATTCCTCTCGAAGATCATCCGGATCTTTCCGATAAAACTCATTTTTTTTGGATGAGCGCGTCTCAGTTTGACAAAGCGCTTTCCTTGTTTCCTCAGATTCGCGACAGGAATCACGCCTGTGGGCCGGGAATTACTTCCTCTCATATCCGAAAAGTTCTGGGAGAATCCGCAAACATTTCTATCTTTATACACTATGAGTCCTGGCTTGCGAGTTTGGGCCTCAAGGAATTCAAAGGAACAGAGCTTGGAAACCAAACAGAGAAGAATTCGGCTTAACGCCGCCCTCAGAGATCTCGCTTCTTCGGAAAGTCTCAATTACAAAAAGCTAATACAGCCTCTCTTTATCGTGGAAGGTCTGAAAGAAAAAGAGAAAATGGATTCTCTTCCGGGCGTTTTTAGAGATACGGAAGCGAGCGTTTTGAAACAAGTCGAGTCCGATCTAAAATCCGGCGTGACACATTTTATTCTCTTTTTGGTTCCTGAGCTCAAATCGAATACTGAAATTCCAAAACCGTTTTACGAACGTGCGATTTCATCTCTTAAAAAAGAATTCCCGGAATCGTTTCTTTGGATCGACACTTGTATGTGTTCTCTTACGACTCACGGTCATTGTGGTCTTTTGCACAAGGACGGAAGTATCGACAATCCAGCTTCCGTAAAACACCTTTCGGATATCGCGCTCACCTACGCACAGTCAGGCGCCGACGGAATCGCTCCGAGCGATATGATGGACGGAAGAGTAGGAAGCCATCGTAGAATCTTGGATACGAACGGTTTTTCTCACGTCCCTGTGATGAGTTATTCCACGAAGTTTAAGAGTAATTTTTACGGACCTTTTCGTGCGGCGGCGGATTCCGCTCCGGGACACGGAGATCGTTCTTCGTATCAGATCGACGTTCGCAATCGGGAGGATTCGATTCTTTCTTCGATTCGAGACAAAGAAGAAGGCGCTGACTTTCTGATGGTCAAACCCGGAATGACTTCGATCGATCTCATCGGTCCGATCCGAGAACAAACCGGACTTCCCACCGGAGCGTATCAAGTAAGCGGAGAATACGCTTCGATACATTACTTGGCGCAAAACGGATTTTGCGATTTCGATTCCGCGTTACGCGAAACATGGCAGATCTTTTCGAGAGCGCGTTCCTCGTATCTCATTACTTATGCCGCTAGAAGAGGAAAGGAGATTTTTCAATGAGTCAGCATCAAACGTCTTTATCCGCAAATTCTTGGAAAGGAAAAACTTCGGAAGAACTTTTTGAAAGAGCAAAAAAGGTTTCTCCCGGAGGAGTTCATTCTCCCGTTCGTTCCTTTCGTTCCGTCGGAGGAACTCCCGTCTTCTTCGCTTCCGCAAACGGAGCTACGTTAACCGACATCTCCGGAAAAGAATACATCGACTATTGTCTCAGTTTTGGTCCTCTGATTCTTGGGCATCGGGATCCGGAAGTCGAAGAAGTCGTTCGCGAAACCGCCGGCCTCGCCTGGAGTTTTGGTGCAACCGAACCCTATTCTCTCGAACTCGCCGAATTTATCACGAGTCAAATCCCTTGGGCCGAAAAGGTTCGTTTTGTAAACTCGGGAACCGAGGCCGTAATGAGCGCGTTACGCGTCGCTCGCGCCGCAACCGGGAGAGAAAAGATTCTCAAGTTTGACGGATGTTATCACGGTCATTTGGACGCTCTTCTTGTAAAGGCGGGTTCGGGTCTTGCGGGAGAATCCTCTTCCGATAGCGCGGGAATTTCAGCTTATGCGATCGCAAACACTCTCGTTCTTCCTCTCGACGACGAAAAAAACGTGGAAGCCTTGTTCGCCAAAGAAGGAAAGGACATCGCCGCGCTGATCATCGAACCGCTTCCCGCCAACTACGGACTTCTGATCCAAAGAAAAGAATTTATTTTGAAGATTGTGGAGATTGCAAAAAAACACGGAACGTTAGTCGTCTTTGACGAAGTGATTTCGGGTTTTAGGACCGGATTTCAGGGAATGGCCGGTCTTCTTGGAATCAAACCGGATCTCGTAACTTATGGAAAGATCATCGGTGGAGGTTTTCCGGTCGGATGTTACGCCGGAAGAAACGACCTTATGGATCTCGTCGCGCCTGCGGGTCCGGTCTATCAAGCCGGAACCTTGAGCGCGAGTCCTTTTGGAATGAGGGCGGGTTTGGCGACTTTGCAAAAAGCTCAAAGAGAAAACGTCTATTCCATTCTTGAAAAAAGAACAAAAACATTCACCGAAGAAATGGTAAACATTCTCAACGGGAGCGGGCTGGGAGAATGGGAAGCGGTAGCGCATTCTTCTCTGTTCTGGTTTCATAAAAAAACGTCGGAGCCGATCCGCACGATCGAAAAAATTCCGGAAGGTCATAAGGAAGGTTTTGCAAAAGTATTTCACGCTTTGCTAAAGAACGGAATCTACCTCGCGCCTTCGGGATACGAGGTCGGATTTCTTTCCTTTGCACACACGGATGCGGTGATTTCAAAAACTCTGGAGACGGCCAACAAAGCTCTGAAAAATCTCTGATGTCTTCTCTTTGGAAAAACACGAGAATTCTTTTTGCAGTTATCTGGCTGGTGGTAACTTTTTCTCTCGGAGTCTGGTGGTTTCTCTTGGGATTAAAACTCACGAGTTTGATCGCCGAACTCAGCGCGAAACTCGGAGGAGCCGCAGGGACGGAAAGTCTTCTTGTCTTGGAAAGACAGAGTAGAATGATCAAGATGGAAGGTCATTTTTTTCTCGCCATGCTCGTGTTAGGCGGAAGCACTTTGATCTGGCTTTCTTATAAGGACGCACAGAGAAACAAACTCATTCATGATTTTTTTTCGACAGTGACCCACGAGATGAAAACTCCGCTCGCGAGTCTTCGTCTCCAAGCCGAAAGTCTTCAGGAAGAATTGCCCAATCCGAGCGAAAACAAACTCATCTCGCGATTGTTGATGGATTCGGTTCGTATCGAGTCCCAGATGAACCGAGCGATGTATCTCGCAAGTCTAACAAGATCAGAAATCCTTTATATAGAAAAAACGAATCTTCAAGAGGTGATCGCTTCGATCAGGGAAGACTTTCCGAGTTTAAAAATCGACGTTTCTCATCTTGAAAACTCAAACGTGGCCGCGGATCGAAAGGCGCTGGAAAGTATTTTTAAGAATCTCGCGGAGAACGCGATCAAACACGGAAGGGCGACCGCGCTCGAGGTGATTTCCAAAAAACAAGCTCCCGGAAAAATTTGGATCAACGTGATCGACAACGGAACCGGTTTCGACGGAAAATACAAAACTCTCGGAATTCCTTTTAATCGGCATACGAGCACGAGCGGAACCGGAATCGGACTTTATATCATAAAAAAATTGATGAACAAGATGAAAGGAAGAATGGAGGTCGTCCCCGTTGCTTCCGGATTTAGAGTGGATCTGATTCTTCCGGAGGTCGTTTGATGAAAGCCAAACTCTTGTTAGTCGAAGACGATCGATCTCTCGGAGAAACTCTTCAGGAAAGACTTCAGAAAGAAGGATACGAAGTATTCTGGACTGTGTCTGCGGTTTCCGCAAAAAAACTTGCGAAAGACGAGAAGCCGCATTTGATTCTTCTGGACGTAAGGCTTCCCGATGGAGACGGGTTTACGCTCGCGGAAGAACTGAAAGAAACAAAGGATTGTCCGCCGTTTTTATTTTTGACCGCGCAGGCCGGAGCTCCCGAAAGACTTCGCGGTTTTGAATTGGGTGCTGAAGAATTTATTCCAAAGCCGTTTCATCTCAAGGAACTTTTGATACGAGTCAAACACGTATTAGAATCTCATAAACATTCCATTGAAGAATCCAAGTTTCGTTATAAAGATTATATATTAGATTTTCAAGGGTTTCAGATCAAAAAAGGAACGGAAGAATTTCCGCTTTCGAAAAGAGACTGCGCCCTACTCCACTTTTTAGTAAGCGAACGGGATCGCACCGTCAGCCGCGCCGAAATTTTGGACAGACTTTGGGGAGAGGAAAGCTTCCCGACAAATAGAACGATAGACAACTCGATCGTACGACTCAGACAAGCCTTCGGTGAAGACGGAGACGCCGTGATTCGTTCGGTAAGAGGAGTCGGTTATCAATGGACTGGAGATATTCAAAATGTCGAATGAACGATATTTAAACGCGTTGCAAGGGATTGCACAAAAAATTCCGCCCGTATGGATGATGAGGCAGGCGGGGCGTTATCACAAACACTACCAAGCCCTTCGGCAAAAACATTCTTTCGAAGAACTCTGTAAAATTCCGGAACTCGCCGCGGAAGTCGCCTTCGGGCCCGTAGACGAATTTGATTTCGACGTAGCGATTCTTTTTTCCGATATCCTCTTCCCTCTGGAAGCGTTAGGGATGGGATTAAAATACACCGATGCCGGACCCGAACTCGGTTTTGCGATTCGATCCAAAGAAGATCTCGCGAAGTTAAAGTCAGTAAAGGATTCCATTTCCTTTATGCAATTTCAAAAGGACGCGATGAAATTGACTCGGGAAAGAATTCCAAAAGAAAAATCTCTGATCGGCTTCGTGGGCGGTCCTTGGACTTTGTTTACATACGCGGTCGCGGGAAAACACGAGGGCAACCTTTCACTTCCGAAGACATTGACGAATGTCAGGAAAGAATTCTTAGAAGAGATCGTCCAATTCTTAAAGGCAAACATCGCCTTACAATTGGAGGGCGGGGCAGACTTGATCATGATTTTTGATACCGCCGGCGGAGATCTTTCACCGGCGCTTTTTGAGGAGATCGTGGTTCCCGGAGTAAAAAGTCTCGCCGATGCCTTTCCGGGAAAGGTCGGATATTATAGCAGGGGAACCGCTTCTCCGCACTTTCAGAGCGTACAAAGAATTTCTTCTCTTGCGGGTTACGGACTCGATCATCGATGGGATCTTCGAGACGTTTTTAAAACCGAAAAAAGAATGATCCAAGGAAACTTTGATCAGGCGTTATTGTTTATGGAAAGAGAAGAATTTAAGAAAACTCTAATAGACTATTTGAAACCGTTCCAAGATCTGGCTCCGTCGGAAAGGGTCGGTTGGGTCTGCGGACTCGGTCACGGCGTAATGCCTAAAACGCCAGAAGACAACGTAAAAACATTCGTAGAAACAGTGAGAGAAACATTCCGATGACTACAGCAAAAGATTTGATCGCAAAATACGACATACCCGCTCCGCGTTATACGAGTTATCCGACGGTCCCGTATTGGTCTGAAAATCCGACAACTGAAGAATGGTTGGACAAGGTGAGAAATCGCCTGAGTCCGGAAGATTCTTCGTTATCCTTGTATCTTCATATTCCTTTTTGTGAAACGTTATGCTCCTTTTGCGGATGTAATACTTCGATCACAAAAAATCACGCCGTGGAAGACCCGTATATTCAATCTCTACTCGAAGAATTTGAAAACTACGTCGTCGCCGTTCCTGAAATCGGACAAAGGGAATTAAAAGAACTGCATCTAGGCGGAGGAAGCCCGACTTATCTTTCCGAGAAAAACATAGAATTCTTATTAGATTCTATGTTAAAAAAAATGAATGTATCTTCAAAACCTGATTTTTCACTCGAAGTGGATCCGAGAAGAACGAGAGAGACACAACTCAAGATTCTTCATGATTTTGGTTTTAGAAGAATCAGTCTCGGAGTGCAGGATTTTGATCCCGAGGTGCAAAGGCTCATCAATCGTACACAACCGTTTGAAATGACGGAAAGAATCACCGACGTTTCCAGAAACATAGGATTTAGTTCCGTGAACTTCGATCTTATCTACGGCTTGCCAAAACAAACCTTGGATAGTATGAAACGAACTGTTGAAAAAACTCTCGAGTTGCGTCCCGATCGAATCGCATTCTATAGTTACGCTCACGTCCCTTGGATCAAAGCGGCACAGAGGCTTTTTACCGAAGCCGACCTTCCTTCCGGTCCTGAAAAAAGGGAACTCTATGAGGTCTCAAGAGAGATGTTTCTGGAAGCGGGTTATCATGAAATCGGCATGGATCATTTTGCTCTGGAAACGGATTCTCTCTCTACGGCGGCGAAGAATGGAACTTTGCACCGAAATTTTATGGGATATACAACAAAAACTACGGAAATGCTCTTGGGACTCGGAGTTTCTGCAATTTCCGACAGTTGGGATTGTTTTCATCAGAATGAGAAGATCGTAAAAAAATATCAGAAGCACATTCAAGAAAACAAGTTCGCTACACTCAGGGGACATAAACTCGATACGGAAGATCTGACTCAGAGAGCCTTGATCTTACAACTTTCTACAACGGGTAAGGTTCGAGTACCGGATCAAATTTTGCAGGATGTGCGACTCTATTTGGCTTCTATGGAAGACGATACTCTTATTAGATGGGAGGGAAATCTCCTTTCTTTGACTGAAAAGGGCTGGCCTTTTCTTAGAAACGCTTGTACGGGACTGGATCTTCGGTTAAGAAGAAAAAGTCCGGAATCGCGGGTTTTTTCAAGAGCCATCTAAGAATCGATCGAATTTCAGTCAAAAAGTCGTCCAATAAATTATTGATAAGGAAGGACGACTCGTTCATTCTTGAAGTTCGAGTCGGTTTCGTTCGGGGAAGGCCCGTTTTGATGCAATTATTGAAAAAATTTTATCTGATTCTATTCAGTCTATTCTTACTTCCCTTCTCTCTTTTTGCCGAGACGGTTCTTTTACACGAAGGAGGCTCTTTTCGTGGAAAGGTCGTCACTCAAAATCAGAAAACGATCACTCTTCAGACAAAGGAAGGGAAACGAGTCGTAGCCAAAAAAGAAATCCTGAAAGTAATCTATAAGGATATCGACGAAGAAGAGGAAGAAAGAATCCGAAACGCCGAAGTCAAAAGATTGGAAGATGAAAAACTTTCCAAACAAAGAAACTTAGATCTTAAAAAACAAAAGGAAGAGGAAGAACGTCTTCGTAAAGAAAAAGAAGCGGATGAAAAAAATCAAAAACCTCTTCCTCCAGCACCTCCGCCTAAACCCGCAGTGTCAAAAGCGGGAGCGCTCGGAAGGTCCGCAATTCTTCCCGGTTGGGGACAATGGGCGAGCGGAAGAAAGTTCGCCGCGGTTATCTACCCTACTCTCTTTTTAGCCGCGGGTTATGCGGTATATGAGAACAATCGAAAATATCACGTCGCAAGAAAAGACTATGAGAGTTACGGAAATCCATATTCAAACGAAGCGATCGCCTTATCGGCGTTAGGAGTTTATAACCCGACTCTTCCTCCGGTGATTACCGATCCTTTGACCCTCTATCTCTATAACGAAACTTCGAGCAATCAGTATCAAAATCGAAGAGAAGCGGTCGATAAGGCCTATAAGAATTTGCAGACGAGCATCGGTGTGTTAGCCGGAATTTATCTGATCAACTTGGCGGACGCTTTTATCTTTGGAGGTGCGGTTTCTTCTTCCGTGGGAATCTCCGACGGATCAAGCAAAGGTGTGATGTTCGATTTTAACCCGATGGCAAACTCCGGAACTACGATGGGTGGAACCTCGTCCACTTCTTGGGAATCCAAATATACCTTCGGTTACAGATATAACTTTTAGTTCGTTCCTAACTCTTAATCGCTGACATACTTTAGGTCGAGACTCGATAAAGTTTCCCTAAATCCAAAGATTGCTGATTTACAATCTTTGGATTCTTATAAAAATAGATCCGTGGCGTCACAACAACCGGATCATATCATCATCGGAGCCGGGTTTACCGGGCTTCTGCATGCAACCCTTTCCGTTCAGAAAGGAGAATCCGTTTTTATCTATGAAAAAAGAAATCGTTTCGGCGGCTTGATTCAATCCGTTCAAACTCCTTTCGGGCTCGTGGAAACCGCCGCTAACGGAATCTTAAATTCTTATCGTCTGGAAGCATTGGCCGCCACCCTCGGCTTAGAAATCATACCTACCCAGAAAATTTCCAAAAAAAGATATATCTGGAAAGACGGGGTTCCCAAAAGGATTCCTCTTTCTTTCTGGGGCGGCTTACGCGCGTTATACGGAGTGTTGAGAATTCCATCCGGATTTCAGAGGGACGAATCCGTATATCACTGGGGAATGAGGGTTCTCGGAGAAGACGCTGTCAAAAGTGTATTAGAACCCGGACTTTCCGGAGTGTATGCGGGCGATCTGAAAAATATGTCAGCCGAACTCGTTTTAGGAAGATTTATCCGTTCAAACGAACCTCTCTGGAAAAATTTGAGAAGTATGATGGAGAAAAAAAAATCGGAACCTAAGGTGCCGAAACAACGCAAAGGTACGGTCAGCTTCCGAGGCGGTCTCGGAGAATTGTTAAGCGCAATGGAGACAAAGATAAAGTCGTCTCCGAATACGAAGTTGATCTATTCGGAAGAAGCTCCTTCTTTTTCAGCTCTGAAAAAAAAATATCCGAAAGCAAAAATCACTCTTGCCTGCGGTTTGGAATCTTCTTTAAAAATTCTTTCTTCAAGTCTTCCGGCTTTTAAGAGATATGAAAAGGTCTGTAGGACGTTAGGCGTCGTAACCGCGACCAGATTTGGAAACGAACCTCTTCTCGGTCAAAAGACCGGCTTTGGAATTCTTTTTCCTCCGGGCTCCGGCTTTCGCGCCCGAGGTGTACTTTTAAATTCGTCGATTTTTCCGGGAAGGGTTTCCAAAGGAAATTTTTCCGAAACGTTTATCTTTGGCGGCGCCTTGGACACGGAAATTTCAAAACTAAAAGAGAATGAGATCGTTTCGATCTTAGAAGAAGATAGAAAAAAAATCACAACTCAGAAAGACGATCCGATCAATCACTACGTAACGATTTGGAAATCCGCTCTTCCCGTGTATGATTCCGCGCTTCTTGAGTTCAATAAAGAATTGGACCGCAGTCTTCCGGAAGGGGTTTTTGTCGAAGGAAATTTTAGATACGGGATCGGGCTGAGTTCCATTTTAGAAAGAGCCTGGAACGTTATGCGCTCTTGAACTCTTCTCGGATTTGTTTGCAAAAATCTTTTTAAAAAAGTAAAAACGAACGTGATGTCCGTTTTTAATCAAGTTTGATGACTGCTTTTAAGCCCGTTCGATTGTATTTCCCGGTTTAAACCAAGAAATATTCTAAATTAACTTTTATTTTGAGAGAGAGGGCACTCGCCGGTTTTCGGTTTGTGTCCGCCCAACGTTTTACAAAGACATTCACTTTTAGATGCGCGAGTCGATTCTAAACTGATCTCAGCCATGGCTTCGATAAACTTCGGATAGATCCCAGGTGCCGGAATTCGATAATAGTCAGAGATTCCGCTTTTGTGAGCGACTTCTTTGAGTTGCTCCCCGATTTCTTCGAGGGTTTCGAGATGATCGCTGACGAAGCTGATCGGATAGACGGCTATTCTTTTGATTCCTTTTTTTCCGAGCTCTTCCAACTTCGTGATGGTATTTGGTTCCGTCCATTTGGAAGGCCCTACCCTACTCTGAAAAGAGATATGGAATTCTCCCTTGAATCCTTTTTCTCTGAGCAATGCCGTCAAATTTTTGACGTTGGTTTCGATTTCTTCTCTGTATCTGTCTCCCTTTTGGATGAGTCGGATCGGGATTCCATGCGCGCTAAAAACCAGATCTATGTTTTCCCAATCGGAGATTTTTTGAAAAGATTCGGAATGTAAGAATATCTTTTTATCCAGTGTGCCTTGAAAAAATTCTAAGATCAGATCTCGAATCGATTTCAGATAAGGGAGGGCAGAATGAAACGGAGGAACCCAACCTTCAAAACCGACCGGGCATGTGAGCGTTGTCTTTTCCACGAGCTTAGCCGTGCTCAGAACCGTTGATCTTGAAAAATGAGGAAACAATGGAAGAAGAATATTATTCTTAGACGGGCTTAGGGCTTCTTTACTCAGCTCTCGAATATCCGGATAACCGCAGGCCATCGTGATCTCTCCGTCCCATTCTTCTCCCGTAAGTTTTGTAAGGGCCTTTGCGATCGCTTGTGCTTGTTTCTCGGTTTCGGAAACGATCGGAGATCCTCCTCCGAATCCCATCGACTCGTATGTCACGGCGACTTTTGGGGCTCTTTTTATGGCGATCCATCGTGCGAGTCTGATTCTGATAAACTCCGGGAGGGGGAGGTCGAATACCAACGGATCTTCAAAGAGATCGATTAGGAATTTTTCAATTTCGGAAGTGTTGCGGGGTCCGCCTAAGTTGATTAGGAGAATTTTATTTTTCAATCCAGTTTCCAATAGAATTTAGTAAAGATATCCGGTGATTGCGAGTTCGATGTTCCATTCTTTTAGGTTCATATAATTTTTATACTGCCCTAAATTTTGGGAAAGAATATCGTTATAGCTTAGACCCCCCTTTGTGACAAAATGCCCGTCTCCAAAAAGTCTGTGCTCGTTGAGTTTTAAAAAAATTAGATAATTTCCGAAAAGGCGTCCCGCGCTGAGGTTGAAGTCGAGCCCAAAACCGGATACGTCTCCGATAAAATTGAGGGCTCTCTGATAGTGAAAATCTCGAAAGTGTCCGCTCCAAAAAACTCCGGAGAAAGAGGTTTCCAGAAACCAGCCGTCGTTTGAGTAACGATATCCGAGTCCCAATGGAAACTCGTATGTAGAATACGAAAGGCTTAAGCCGAGTCCGATCCGATTGAGAAAAACCGGATTGGAATCAAAAAATTGAAAAACGTCGTAGAGGATGTATTTCATAAACGTGTATTGAAATCCTCCGGTAATAAAAAGCCCCTTCCCTTCTTTTCTCGCATCGGGATCGGAGTCTCCGAAGTATCTCCTCAAGATCAAAGAATGACGATCCTGTTTCATCGAAAGACGCCCTTTCCCATCCGCAAAATTCCGAGAACCTATAAACGTATAAGGAGTATCGTAGTATGAAAATTCTCTCGTCGAAATTTTGGTTCCGCGTTCTATCGTCGGATCGCCGAGAAAAAAGTCTTCGTCCCTCCCCTCCCCCGCGTTTACATACCAACCGGTTGTCCTTCCTCCGTAGTTTGCTTCCCACTTTTTCCAGCGAAGAGTGAAACCTAACCCGGAGTAATTAAAATCCCTTTGATAAGTGATTCTGGATCCGCCTTTAAGTCCGGAAAGGTTGGCGTATTTGGTTCCGGTCTCGAAAAGATTGTCTCCTCCGTTTCTCCCGGCCAATAGAGTGAACGAGGATTGTTTGATCAGTTTTTGGAAAAACGATTCCTCGGCTGCGATCGGCATTTCTCTTTCTTGGATGATTCTTGGAGGTTGAACATCGGGTTTGGTCTCGTTCTGTGCGGAAAGAAATGTTGTAAATGAGATATGGATGATGATGAGCGGGAAGAATGTTCTGAATGACTGTTTTTTTATATTCATAAATAAATTTTTATTCGGCTGCGGACAAAGGTTTAGGGTGAAATCATTTCACCCCTTGTCGTTTTGATCCGGGAATCAAGGCAGAATAACCGCCCTACCCTACTCACGCAATTCAGTTTTTTAGGCGTTGTAAATCTATGAGACATAGTATTGATTTGACAAAGTGCGACTGTTTAGACGATTCTGATCTCAAGCGCCTTAACGATGAGTTCCAAAGTTCTTACAACACGCCAGGTTTTAGACGAATATGAAATCTCTTCCGAAGAAGAGTTTTTATCCAAGGTCAAAGAATGGAAAATCCCTTCTTCCGGAAAAGGAAAATACGACCGAGAAGTGATCGAAAAATACTTTCAGAAGTCGGAGCAAGCGGTTTTTGAATCCGTTATCATCGCCGTTTCAAATCAAAAAGGCGGAGAAGGCAAAACTACGGTTTCGGTTTGTCTCGCGGAAGCGCTTTCTAAAACGGCTCCCGTGCTGCTCGTAGACTGGGACGCACAGGCAAACATTACTCAGTTGTTTTTTGGTTCCGTGGAAAGGTCAGTCTTTCACGCTCTCGGTTATAGAGGAGACGAACCCGTTCCAGTTCAAGATTTGATAGTGAAGTTGGCGGACGGCCTGGATCTTCTTCCTTCTTCGATCCATCTCGCAAATTTTACGACTCCGTATGAAAGGGATGATTTTGAACTTTTGAAGGACGCGCTCAAGCCGGTCCGTTCCAGTTATAAATATATAATCATAGATTGTCCTCCGTCGCTCGGTTTGATTCTTGAGAACGCGCTGATCGCCGCCGATCACGTTTTGATCCCGATTCAGACGAGAGCGTTCAGCGTTCAAGGATTGAAGGATCTTCATTCTACGATTTTAAAAATCAAAAAGAAGGCGAATCCGTCTCTGAATCTTTTAGGGGCAGTTCTCAACCAGTATGAAGACGCGAGGGCTTTGGCCGGTCTCGCGGACGCGATTCGGAAATACTTCGGCGTTTTTGAAACCGTGATCTACAGAAGGGAATCGATTCCCCAGGCACAGGCAAAAAAAAAGCTGTTGGGAGAATACGACGGCAAGGCGATGCAGATGTTTTCCTCCCTTGCTGACGAATTGATAAAGAGGATTTCAAATGGCTAAACGTTCTGAATTTGCAGGAATGGATCTCCTCACCGCGTTCGGTGAAAAAGAATCTTCGAAAACAGAAATTCAACTTTCCGATATCATTCCCAATCCGGTTCAGCCGAGGGTTTTTGGGAAGGAAGAAGTATCCGATCTCGTAGAATCGATGAAACGTCTGGGCTTGATCGAGCCGATCGTAGTCAGAAAGTCCGGTAAAAAATATCAGATCGTCGCCGGAGAAAGAAGATATCAGGCCGCGAAAGTACTAAAGTGGAACTCGATTCCCGCGATCGAGACGGTAGCCTCCGAAGAAAAATGTTTTGAGATGGCCCTCGCGGAAAATGAAAAACGCAAAAGTCTCAATCCGTGGGAAGTTGGCAGGGCGATCCAGTATCTCAGAAAGGAAAAACGAAAGACCGCTGAAGAAGTTTCTAAGGTCCTCGGTTTTACGGAGAGATACGTAAAACAACTGAGTTCGATCGCCCGATTGGATCAGAAGTCGGTCGCGGATCTTATCAAGTCCGGAAAGGACGCTTCCGTAAAAAATTTAGAAGAACTACTAAAGCAGAAAGAAGGACGAGGGGGTGAAATGGTTTCACCCCGGAAAACCGTCCCGGCGAAAATTATTCTGCAGCTCGGAAAATTGACGTCCCAACAGAGAGAAAAATTCTTAAAAGAACTATCGTCCCTAAAAAAGAAATACGGACTCAAAGACTGAGAGGTTTTTCGCCGAGTTTTAGGGCGAGCTGGAAGTTTGGATAAGGTTGTGTTGTTTGTTCGTCGCGGGAAAAGGGATCTAAAAACTGCTTGAGCCGAGACTCGAAGTCCCTTTCAAGGTATTATAAGAGCTGACATTTCTTTTTTAGAAATTCTTGGGACAATGGCCCTGAGTCTAAAGAAAATCCTTTTAACAAAATAAATAGAAGCTAAATCTTTTTCAAATCGGAGAGAACATGAAACTTGCCATCATCTCGGCGTCACATCGAAAAATATCGCAGTCTGCAAAGGTCGCGGAATGGATGAAAGCCAGACTTCTTTTTTTTGGTCATCAGGTTTGGACGCTGGATCTTGGAAATCAGAAGCTCCCTGTTTGGGATGATTCCTTTTGGGACGGCGGTGCTGAATGGGATAAGATTTGGAAACCGATCGAATCGGAATTGGATCAAGCGGACGCGCTGGTCTTTGTAACCCCCGAGTATTCCGGGATGGCCTCGCCTGGGTTAAAAAATTTTCTTCTCTATTGCAGCAATAAGATTATAGGTCATAAGCCCGTTTTGATTGGCGCGGTTTCGGCGAGCCGAGGCGGCAGTTATCCAGTCGCCGAACTCAGGATGAGCAGTTATAAAAATACGAAGGTTTGTTATATACCGGAACATATCATCGTAAGAGACGCGGAAAAAGTTCTGAACGGACCTGACTCGGTGAGCCAGGAAGATTCTTATATCCGAGAAAGGATCGACTTTGCACTCAAAATTTTGGTGAGTTACGGCGAGGCGTTGAAGACGGTTCGCGCATCCGGACTTACCGTGAAAAAAGAATTTTCAAACGGAATGTGATTCTTCCGTTTTAGATTTTAGGCGAAGTCGAAACGACTTTTACCGGATATTCTAAGATTTTATTTACAACGAGCCAGGCCGACAACGGTAGAAGCACGTTGACAAACGCCGTGATCGGAATCAAAATCCAAGAGAACGCGGATCCCCATTCAAAAGGACTCCACGCGTGCATGAGATGGATGAGGATGGGATGTAAAAGAAAAATCCCCATGCTATTCTTTCCCACAAAGGTAAAAATTTGAATCAGAGTTTTATGTCTCTTTTCTACCCGTGCTTTTTCCGCCCAGAAAAATAAAACCAGAAACATTCCGAGCGGATAGAAGAGAAGATGATTGGAAGAATCGAACTTCCAGACAAATCCGGCTAAAAACAACGCCGAAAGATAAATCAAAATTCCGATCCAGAGAATCTTTTTCATGGAGTAGGGGAGGGGAGAGGATTTTTCTTCCGAGAGGGCCAAAAAATTCTTCGGTTGTTTAAACCACTTCCCAGCTAACATTCCGAAGGTGAAAAAGAATATAAATCCGGTGAACAAAATCGGTTCGATCGTTCGTATCGGCCCTTCGGAAAAAAGGAAAAAGATGTGATTGGAAACTAAATTGACCAACAAGCTCAAGAATAGAATCGAAAGGATCGCCTTTTTCGTGTTAAGTTTTGTTTGGATCTTTGAAAACAAAGGAAAGATCAAATAAAATGAAAAAAGAAGCGGAACAAAATAATACGGAGCACACCAGGTTCCGAGTAACAAACCGGAAAGAAAAGCCCCCAGATCCGGCAACGTTCCTAATTTCACATAAGCCGCGAGCAGACTTACGAAGAAATATGGAAGAATCAGTGAAAGGATCTTTGATTTCCAATAGTCTCTAAAGTTTGTGGATTTCAAAAAAATTCCCGACGAAAGGATAAAGGCCGGGACGCTGAATCTTGCAAGATTGGAAAGAGCCAGAGTCGCAATCGACGCGCTTTGATCGGGCCCAAAGTATTGAAAGTAAGAATTGACGTGGATAAAAACGATTCCAGTGATCGCGAGGCCTCTGATAAAATCGATGGATTCGCTTCTTCCGCTTTTAGACTCGTCTTTCTGCGGAGAAGAAATTAACATTTGAGACGAACGATTGGAAAAAAAGAAGAATGCGAATAGAAGAATCAGACCGAAGAGATCCATGAAAAGCTGAAGATGTGAATTCATAAAAGAGTGTACTTTTCCTGGGTAGAATTAATATTCATCTGTCAATATGCGATTTTTTGGTAAAGAATCTAATTTATTAGGTCGGTTTAAAAAATGAATAAGGTGCAGGTCCCTGCCGGCGGAATCATCTTTCGCGAAGGCGAACTGAATAACGCGATGTATGTGATTCTTAGCGGATCAGTCGAAGTTTATTTTACGCGTAAGAATGTGGTACAACGTCTTGCGATCATGAAAAAGGGAGACTTTTTCGGAGAGATGGCTCTTTTTCGTTCCTTGCCGAGAACCGCAACTGCCAAAGCCATTTTGGATTGCGAACTTGCGGTGATCGAAAGTAAACAACAACTGGAAAGATTCTTACTCAACAATCCGGATTTTTCCGCAAAGATGGTGCGTATTCTCGCGGATCGTCTTGCAAACACGAACGCGATTTTGATTTCTAAGTTGGACGAATACGCTTCGGGAGAATTGGAATTCGGAAATTCCGAAGCCTGATTATAACTCCGGGGAATGGATGAGGATTCGGTCTTTGCCGGATTTTTTTGCTTTGTAAAGAGCTGCGTCCGCGTTCTTAAAAAGATCGTTCGTATCTTTTCCGTCTTCTCCAAATCTACAGATTCCTCCTGAGACGGTAACCGCCAAACCGTACTGACTCATCGAAGCTTCTAAAAGATAATTACGAAAACGATTGGCGGCCACGAGCGCGTTTTCTTTCGGAGTTTCGGGCAAGATCACAGCGAATTCTTCTCCACCGATTCTGCAACAGATGTCTTCTTGTCGAAAGGAAAAAAGCATCGTACCCGCGATCAATCTTAGAATGTCGTCTCCAAATCCGTGTCCGTATGTGTCGTTGATGATCTTAAAATTATCAACATCCAAAATCAAAAGACAAAAATCTCTCTGATATCTTGAACTCCGATTGATCTCCTTATTAAGAATGATGTTGAAGTATCTTCGATTGTAGATTCCACTCGTTTCGTCGATGACCGTATTCAGAATAATCTCTTCAAAGGAATACAATTCCACGATCTTTGGATTTTCTATGATTCTATTTTTGCTGAAGATATAGTCGAGCATGGAGACGATGAAGTTTACGTTTCTTCCCAGAGAAGCGCTCATACTTTCTCCGTGTTTGTAAATCTCTTCCCAGAGTTCTCTTGCTTCGGGTTCTTGAATTTCGAGATGAGAAATGATTCTAAAAAACTCGGAATAGAAGAACGGATTGTTCACGGCGAGTTCCGCGATTCTTGTTTTGAATTCGGGCAAGCCGGATTCGTGATCGTGTAAAAGTGAGATGACTTTTGTCTTGAGATCGGGGCCTATGTTGCGGATGGCTTTGAGTTGTTCGTTCATCTTGATTAGTTCGAGCCTCGCCATTCCCGCCGTATTTTCCTGAGCCTCGAGAGTTTTTTCAGCTTCTAAAAGTTCGCTTTCACTGAGTTTGGAAATTCTTTCGTAAAGTTCTACGAGACTTTTGAGCCTGGTGATTTCGTCTTTCTGGTTCAGGTCCATACCTCACCCTTCTTTTTCGCATTTACCTCCGAAGAGGCGCTTTTTACAAATTTATTGCTTCAAGGTTTTTGAGGTAAACTAAATAAAGAGAGTCTTCTTCTAAATTAATGTTTGAAGCGAGTTATAAGATAACAGGAAGTTGTTTTTATGAAAAATGTTCTCATTACCGGAGCCAGTTCCGGAATCGGCAAAGAATTAGCCAGGATCTACGCGGAAGCGGGAGCTAACGTCGCTCTGACCGCGAGAAGAAAGGATTCTCTCAAAAAAATCGCGGATGATTTGAAGGCAAAGGGCGCGAAGGGAAAGATAGTGTTTGCTTCCTTGGACGTAGCCGACTACGAACAAAACTTCAAAGTGATTCCAAAACTTGTGAAAGAATTGGGCGGTCTGGATTTGATCATTCTCAACGCGGGAATTTCCACAAGCGCTTCGTTCGGTGGAAGAAGTTTTGAAGCGGATCGGAAGGTGATCGAAACCAATCTGATCGGCGCGATGGCCGGCGTGGAAGCCGTTCTTCCCGCATTTCAAAAACAAAAGTCAGGTCAGATCGTCGGAATTTCTTCTGTGGCTTCGTTTCGGGGACTTCCGGGTTCCGCGAGTTATTCTTCTTCGAAAGCCGGACTTTCCACGTATATGGAAGCTCTGAGAGGAGAAGTAAAACGTTATGGAATTCTTGTCACCGTGATCCATCCCGGTTTTATCGATACTCCGATCAACAATCAGATGAAGTCCCGTCCTTTCGTGATTCCAGTCGAGAAGGGTGCGCAAAAAATTTATAAAAGAATTGAAAACAAAGTTTTATCGGCTACAGTTCCTTGGTTCCCTTGGGCTTTCTTGGGTTATCTCATGAGAAGTTTACCAGAGTTTTTATGGTCGAAGATCAGTCTGAAATAAATTTACCTTTTGAAAAGTCAGCCTCACAAAACGGAAATCTGATTCGAGTTTTGTTTGTCTGTCTCGGAAATATCTGCCGTTCTCCCGCGGCGGAAGGCGCATTCTTAGATTTGGTACAGAAGAAGAATTTAGAATCCTCCTTTTTTGTGGATTCTTGCGGAACCTCCCGCTTTCATCTCGGTGAACTTCCCGATCCGAGAGCGAGACAGGCCGCTCGCAAAAGAGGAATCGAACTCACTCACAGAGCGCGTCAGTTTCGTAAGGAAGATTTTAAGGAATTCGATCATATTCTTGCGATGGATAAATCGAATCAGAAAGACGTTCTCTATCTTGCGTCCACGGACGAGGAACGAAAAAAAGTTCAGCTCTTTCGATTTTTTCAAAAGGATTCCAAGAAGGATTCGGAAGTTCCGGATCCGTTTTACGGAACTCTAAAGGACTTTGACGAAGTACAAAATATTGTCTCGGAAACCGCAGAAGACTTTCTGGAATTCCTCCTCTCTAAAAAACTGGATTTGAAAGCATAGTATCCGGGAGGAAAAAATCTCTCTATGAGTAAATCCGGAAAGAAGAAAGTAGTCATCATCGGCGCAGGGTTCGGCGGTCTTCAGGCCGTTAAAAAACTCTCTCAAAACTCGGACCTCGATATCACGGTCATCGACAAAAAAAATCATCACCTCTTTCAACCGCTTCTCTATCAAGTTGCAACTGCAGTTTTGAGTCCGGCGGACATTGCAATTCCGACTCGTTCTCTTGTCGGGGAAAGTAAAAACGTAACCGTCGTCCTCGGAGAAGCTACTAAGATAGACACCGCGAATAAAACGGTCTATTTTCAAAACACTTCAACAAATTATGATTATCTAATATTGTCGGCCGGCGCTCGGTCCAGCTATTTCGGAAACGATCAGTGGGCTCAACATACGATCGGCCTAAAAAATCTGAAGGACGCTCTAAAGATCCGTCATAAACTTTTGATTTCTTTTGAAAAGGCTGAACTTTCCGGAGATCCTGAAATCGCAAAATCTCTTTTGAACTACGTGATCATCGGAGGAGGTCCGACCGGTGTGGAACTCGCCGGTTCCATCGCGGAACTTTCTCATCAGATCATTCGGGACGAATTTCATTCTATCGACCCGGCGCTTTCCAAGATTACTTTGATCGAGGCGGCTCCGAGACTTCTGATGGCGTTTTCTCCTTCTCTCGGCGATTTTGCAAAACACAGATTGGAGAAGAGGGGAGTGGAAGTTCTCACCGGAACTAGGGTCGTAAACATCGATGAGAAAGGAGTGCACCTGGAGGGAAAGACGATTCATTCCGAAACCGTAATATGGGCCGCCGGAGTTCAAGCGAACGCGATCGCCGCTACGTTAGGCGCTCCTTTGGACCGTTCCGGAAGAGTGATGGTCGACGAGTTCTGCAATATAGAAGGACATCCGGAAGTGTTTGTCATCGGTGATATCGCCAATTATACAAAAGGTCTGGAACGTCCTCTCCCCGGGGTTTCTCCCGTTGCAATGCAGCAGGGAAGATACGTCGCCGCTCTGATCAAAAACGATCTGAAGAATAAAAAACGAAAAAGTTTTCATTATATCGACAAAGGCTCCATGGCGACGATCGGAAGGACGGACGCGGTTGCGGAAGTCGGCTTTTTAAAGATGAAAGGTTTTTTTGGATGGCTCGCTTGGCTTTTTGTTCACTTGTTCTATCAAGTCGGATTTAAGAATAAGATTACCATCTTGATTACTTGGGTTTGGTCTTATATCGCATTCAGCGCGGAGGCGAGAGTGATCCAGGACGAAGTCAGCGCGGATAAGGATTGATCCGAAAACGATCGCGCGCTTTTAATTCGAGAGCGCGCATCGATGTCGAATGGTTTTGCAATGAGAATCAAACTTTGGATCGGAATTCTTTTCGTGAGCGCTTGTTTTCTTTTTGCATTCTATTCTTTTTTGAAGAATGTGGAATATACTCCGAAAGACGCGATTCTTGTATCCGATCAGTTTCTCAGTCTGTTGATTTCCAAAAAGATCGAACAAGCCTACGCTCTTACCAATCAGAATTCCATCGTTGGAAGATCCTACGAAGGATTTCAAAAGAAGGTCGAGAAAGAATTGGGAAGCGCGGATTTTCACGACTGCAACCTCGCTGTCACGAGCTACCATCCTAGGCAATCCTACGGAAACAGACTTCGAAGATATTGGAGCCGAAGTCCGGTTGTGGTCGATCCGTTTCATATCGAATACGATCCTTGTAAGATTCCATTGAAAATTTCTCTGAAACTCAACGGAAACGGAGAATGGAAGGTCGTCAATTTTCAGACGCACGCAGAATAACATTTTGTACAACGACTTTTGATCCATCCGATAAGTCGCTGACAATGTCGCTTTACAATTTCGTTCGAGAATCGGAATCGATTCTCCTTTCAACTTGCAATTCCGGCGGAATCGCAATCGCATTCGGAAAGAATTCGGATCGCGAAAAAAAAATCAAAGTTCAGGGAATCGAATACGTTCCGCAGAATTTCAGACCGGTTTTTGTTTGCATAAAAGAAAAAACTTTTTGAGTGCTTTCGGAACCTAAGAGCGGTTTGTGCACGGTCACGAGGACTTCGTAACCTTTCGAGTTTCGGGATTTTTGATCGGATAAAATACAAGGCCGATTTTGGGTTTCCTGATTTGTCTCGTGACGATGAACGCTGTATCGGTTGGGATCTTTGAGAGCTTTTTTTGTCTCTTCATCAAAGACGTTTGAATGATTCTTTTGCAGAAATTGATTGATGGGTATAGAGGAAAGTTCGTTAGGGTCGGAGTAGTATCTTTTATACGCTGCGATCGGATTCAAATCCGTTAAGGATTCTTCTTCGCTGAGAAGGCAGTCCATGCAGTCGATTTGTTTTGTGGATAATTTTTTAAACTCAGTGTGGTCGTTTTGTTCCACCGAGTTTGCAAACGCGATCCAGGTCTTTTCCATTTCGGAATCCGACTCGGTCGTATCCGTAACAATCCCGATTTGATTTTTATCCTCCGAAGAATCGTCTTTACAAAACGTAAAGGAGAAGACTAAAAAGAATAGGGAAAAAGAAAGAATGGCTAACGTTCTATTTTGATACATGCTTTTGTTTTGTAAAACCCAATTCTATAACGTTTTTGGGGCATAACATTTGCGGGGATTCTTCTTAGTTTTTGCGAGTGGGTCTGATTGAAGAATCATTCTTACCGAAATCTTGAACGGAAACGTGGAACAAGCTCTTTCTTTTCAGGTTAGGCGTAACGGAATCTTATCTATTCTCGTTGAAAAAATCCTTGAACCCTTTCTTCTCACGGATAAATTGCTCTGAAATGAATCCCGATTATTGGAAAGGCAAGACCGTCGTTGTAACCGGAGGTTCTTCGGGGATCGGAGAAGCGATTCTTTCCGCGCTTTCCAAGATCGATTG
This sequence comes from Leptospira tipperaryensis, assembly GCF_001729245.1. Classification (NCBI taxonomy): domain Bacteria; kingdom Pseudomonadati; phylum Spirochaetota; class Leptospiria; order Leptospirales; family Leptospiraceae; genus Leptospira; species Leptospira tipperaryensis. Next base: position 32,571 of record NZ_CP015218.1, read on the forward strand.
TAAGCTCATCAATCTTTCCAGAACACAACCGGAACTCTTAAAACGCAAGGGCGCCTTTCCCGCCGAGTTATTACATATTCAGACGGACTTGAGTTCGGAAAGAGAAATCGATAAGGCGATCAAAAAAATCTCTAAAGAATACAGAGGCATCGACGTGCTTTTTGCAAACGCCGGAGTCACAACCCATTCCCGTTTTGACGGAACGAGAATCGAAACCTTTCGTAAAACCTTTGATATTAATTTTTTCGGTCCAATCTATCTCATCCAGAGATTACTTCCTCAGATCAAACTCAACGTGGGAACGGTGATCGCTACGTCAACCGTGAGCGGGCTTTATGGAATTCCCGGAAGGAGCGCTTATTCTTCTTCAAAGTCCGCGTTACACGCGGTTCTGGAAGCGGCGAGAATCGAACTCTCGGAGCAAGGAGTTTCATTTGTTATCTTTTGTCCTCCTTATACAAAAACAAAACTAAGAGCAAGCGGTTTGGACGGAGACGGAAACCCTCTGAACGAAGGTTATTACCCGAGCCGGAAAATTAAAACTCCCGAAGAAGTGGCTCTTAAAATGTTAAATGCTGTCGAAGATCCGGAATCCAGATTGGTGATCATGGACAGTTCCGGATTCTTCTTAAAATGGTTGCGTAATATTGCGCCCGCATTTTTAGAAAGAACTCTATTCAAAAAACTTTATAAAGATTTTCACTAGTAGGAAAGCATGGAAACGAGAAGTGTTGTAAAAGAATTTCAGTTCGACTATCCTCTGATGAGAGTGTGGAACGCTGTGACGGTCAACGAAGAGTTGATCCACTGGCTGGCCGATAAGGTAACCGGACGTCCGAAAGAAGGAGCTAACTTCGCTTGGACTTGGAAACTCGGAATGGAGGGAGACCTCACAACAAACGGGATTTATAAAAAGATAGTCCCTCTTAAAGAATTGATACTGCTCTGGCAGGATCATCCGGCCGGAGAGATCGAGTTAAAACTCGAGTTTCAATCTCTGAATGAGAATTCTTCGAAGCTCGTTGTAACGAATTCGGGCTATCCCGTGGGCGATAAGTATGACGTTTGGATCGAAGCAGCCTCTGAGGGATGGGAAGAAGAAGGAAAACATTTGAGAGAATACTTAAAAAAATCTTGAGCGGGCAAGGCCTCTAAAAAAGATGGTAAAAGGAACCTATAGGAAAGGTGATTTTACCTGTGGAACTACTCGATTTAGAAAGTTACTTTCAAACACTCACAGATCTCACTGATACCATAGCAGTCGTCAATTCTCCTTACGAATCAGACTTTGACCATGATATCGGACAGTTAGAGCAGTATTTCTCTGATATTGCTTCTAGACCCTGGGAAACTTCGGAAAGAGATTACTTTAATCTTTTTTGCAGTCACTTTACATTCCACGCAAAGATCGTGGAAGAAATCATTCATGAAGCAAGACGAGTGCTGATGCCTGAGAGAAGGATCTTCGTAAAGCGTCTCGTCGCTTATCATAAGCACGCGGGAGAATGGTTTGCGGAACTTCAGAAGAAACGCAAACAGTTCTCGCAGAAAGACATGGTAACTGCCTGATTTCATTTGACAGCTACCCGCTTCTCAAAGAATCTGAGCCGGTGTCTTTACCGGCTCTTTTCATATCAACACATTCGCCCGGGAGAATCTCTTGAAGTCCAAGCCTTTCCTCTGGTATCCAGTCCTACTCTTTTTCGCAATCTTTCTCTTTGATAAACTCTTCTTCCTCGACACGGTAAGAGATTACGTAAAACAAGAATTCACTTATATCTACTACGACGTAAAAAAAGAACTTCTAAAAGAGATCGTTTCCAAATACGGAACCAATGGAGAATACGAAAAGGATTCTTCCAAAAAGAAAAAGCTCATGGTTCTCATGGGATCTTCTCGGATGCTCTACTTTAAAAATTCCGATCTTGAGGCTTTTTATCCGGATTGGGATATCTACAATCTTTCCTCGGCGGTCACAACTCCCGCTTATTATCTCTACTTCTTGGAAGGACTCGCAAAAGGCGGGGTTAAACCGGATCTCGTCGTGATAGAAACCGATCCTTTTCAGTTTAATAAGAACAGCACTACATTCAAAAAATCGAATTTAGCAAACAGCTTTGATCCGGTCTTTATTCTTAAATATGCTTGGACCTTGGGTAAGGAAAACGTAAACTACTACTTCGGAAATTTTCTTTTCGGCGTGAGTTATAATAAACCTTATATCGGTAACGTCTTCAAACGTATGAAGAACGAGAACGCTGAAATCGCGGATATGCTCAAATCGATGACGATCGCGACTCTCAAAAACGACAAAGGAAATTCTATTTCTCCTGCCGGTGCTTTTGTCGAAAGAGATTTTGGCAAAATTCAAGAATCCGCTAAAAAGACTGTGGGATGGATTTATCCATCTTATGCGCCTTCGGCGATGCAATACGAGTTTTATCAAAAAATTCTTAACTTATTGAAAGAACAAAACTGGAGAGCCCTGTTTGTAAAACCGGGTTCTTCGATTCCGATGGAAAAAGTTTTAGACGAACTGAATATTCCCGGACCTTGGTTTGAGATCGTAAGACCGATGCACGAAAAGGCGAGGATTCCCCTCATCGATATGAGCAAGGATTCTTATTACGCTTGTAACACGTACGCGGACAGCGGTCATATTTCTTTGGATTGTTATCGTCCTTTCATTCGTTTTATTCTTCTCCACTATTACCTCGATCCAAAGTAATTTTTCGGAATTTCTTGACTTTTGGATTCGCTTCCTTAACGTTTGGGAGAAGTTTTTAAACTCATAAGGAACATCATGAAACTATTCTGTTTGTCTCTGCTCGCGGTTCTTGCCGTTTCCTGCTCTACAATTCCGGGCGTGGAAAATAAAGGCAAGGATCAGGAAATCCAAATCCTTCCGCCAAACATTCGTGTGGAAAAATACAAAGATACATTCAATATGAAAGCCGAAGGTCCGGTCGTCACGGATTGCAGCGGCAAACCTTGTACTCCGGAACAACTGGACGGTTTGAAGCCGGATCAGATCAAGAAGTTTAAGAAGAACGGAGCTTGGAAAGAATACCAAGAGAAGGAAGATTCCGCGACTAAGAAAAAAGTCAGCGTTCTGATCCGCACCGGAGAATATAAAGACGATAAGAGAGAAGGTTCTTGGAAAACTTTGTATGAAACCGGAGAAGTGCTTCGCGATACTCCTTACGTTGCGGGTTTGAAAGAAGGCGAAGAGAAAAAACTCAAAAGAGACGGAGTGCAAACTGAAAGCACTCTTTATAAGGCCGATAAGAAGAACGGTCCTTACTGGAAGAAAAACAACGAAGGCCTGATGGACGAAGAGGGCGCTTACAAGGACGATCAGAAAGACGGGGTCTGGACCGAATACTATGCGGAACCGGGACAAAACGGCGCGAAGAAAAAAGTTTCCACTTACTCCATCGGTATCAAACAAGGTCCTGAAACTTCTTATCATAAGGACGGAAGTACGGTTCAGAGCGAAGGATCCTACAAGGACGATTTGAAAACCGGAATCTGGAAAACCTATTATGACAACGCTTCCATTCAGATGGAAGGCGGTTATAAACCGAAACCGGCGCCGGCGGATGAAAAGGAAAAAGATCCGAAAGAAAAGAAAGCGCTTCGTTCCGGTTACTGGAAAGAATATTATAAAAATGGAAATGTCTTTGCGGAAGGCCAGAGAGAACACACTCGTAAGGGAGTTTGGAAATTCAACTGGAGCAACGGAAATCCGGCTTACAAAGGCGAGATGATGAACGAGTTTATGATGTCCTCTGCGGAAGCTTACAACAAAGAAGGACAATTGATTGGAAAGGGGAAACTTCAGTTTTCGATCATGAACATAGACGAGGCGACTAACGAGCTCAAGGCGAGTTACAGACCCGACATTCCTTTTACGTATTATAAGAATGGTACAAAACAATTCGAGATCCTGAGCGAGTCCAAGGCGATCGAATACGATGAAAGCGGAGCGAAACTCGGAGAAGGTCCGATCATGCCGGGAACAAACAAGAAGAACGGTTGTTGGTCGGTGAGTTCCGGTAAGACGTATTACATCAACGGGAACGAAAATAAAAAGATGGGTGAGATGCAGGGTTGTAAATAGAGTCCATTTCTTTTTTACTCTGTATTTGTTGTTCCGACAAACGGGTTCCATCGAAAAAAGCTTGAAGCGGATTTGAAGTTCGTCTTCGGGTGAAATTTCGGTGGACTTTTTCGAAACGGTTTACGTGCGACTTTATCCGTCTCGTCGGAAGAACGTGTCGGTTTTCAAAAATCGAAAAAAATACGATCTAAGAATCAAAAAAGCAGAGGGTGAACTTCTGCTTTTTTGTTTTCAGACGTGAATGCTTTTTCGAATTCTCCGATAATATCGTATGAGCACTGAAACCAATTCTCGTTCTTTTTGGAAACGGGACCTTACGATTTTTATTCCCACCGCCATTCTATTTTTTGTTTTAGGTTTTTTCTTGAGAACCTGCGGATCGGGAATGCATCGATCTGCAAAGGTAACTTACAACGGTTCTTTTACCCAAGGCACTCTTGTTTTTTTAGATCAGAATACGGTAAAGTTAGAGGACCCGGATCAAGAGATCGCAATGGAGATGGTCGAAAAGATCGAATTCTTTCCCGAAGAAAATCCTACGACGTCCGCTGAACTTTCTGCGAACGATAAACTCTTTGTGGGAACTTATCAACTTACTGTCGGTCCTCACAAAGGGGTTCTTCAACTTTTCGGGGGTAAGAATGGTCGCCTCTATGGGAATTTAAAATTCTCCAATTGGGGAAAGGGAAAATGGGAACCGGTAGGAGCTCCTTTTATAAAAGGAAATCAGATTCAATTTGTAAGATCCTGCTCGGGAATAAAATGTTCGGAGATAGGAAGCAACGTTCCTTTTTCCCAGAAATACATTGGAGTTTTGGAAGGGCGTTCGATCTCGGGAACTTATCGTGGAAACAATAGCTCCGGGAACTGGGAAGCGAAGAAATAAGTTGAACCCTGTCGTAGTTCCGACGGATCTTCCGTAAAACGGTCGCGGCCCCACCCTGATTGGGTGGAGGAGGAGAGGCGGCGGGAAAGAATCGGGAAATTTTTCTCTATCACAAAATATCCAATCTCGCAAGGAAGTTTTTTCTAAGATTCCTTGTCGGAACTCCGACAGAACCGAAATGATTTGATTGACTTTCCTATATACGACTCCCTTCGGAAATCAACCGGGACCGCCGCCCGGGTTCTTGTCGAGAGGACTCATTCCGGCAGCACGAAAGCGCGTAACGAGGGAATTCGCTTGAAGCAGATCCTACGTTCTCCGATTCTTACATTATGGAAAAAGATCTCCTCTCTGGAGAAGACGTCGAGTTTGCCAGAATCACTCTGGACACTCTAAAGAAAGAATTAAGTAAAGAAATTACCGGACAAGACGAGGTCATCCGAAACGTTCTCGTTTGTCTGGTCTGTCAAGGGCACGTCCTCTTGGAAGGGATGCCCGGTCTTGCGAAAACTTTACTTGCGAGATCTCTTGCCTCCGCGTTGGATTTGGATTTTAAAAGAATCCAATTTACTCCGGATCTCTTGCCGGCCGATCTTGTAGGAACCGTAGTTTTTAATCCGAAGACTACCGAGTTCGAAACCAGAAAGGGTCCCGTTTTTACGGGAGTTTTACTCGCGGACGAAATCAACCGCGCGCCGGCAAAGGTGCAGTCTGCTCTTCTCGAAAGTATGGAAGAGAAGACGATCACCATCGGAGACAAAACGTATAAACTCGATCGTCCCTTTCTCGTAATCGCGACTCAGAATCCGATCGATCAGGACGGAACCTATCCTCTTCCCGAAGCGCAGATGGATCGATTTTTTATGAAGGTCAATGTCGGTTATCCTGCTCTCGAAGAAGAGATCGCGATCCTCGATCAACACGGACGTCTGAATACTGAGAATGGGAAAATCAAAAAAGTAGTAACTTCGAAAGACATTCTAAAGTTGTCTTCGCTTTTGGATAACGTCTTTATCGAAGAGAAGATCAAGTCGTATATCGTTCGTCTTGTGCGAAATACAAGACCCGAGGAAAGAACGATTCCGGAACTCATTCCTTATATCCGTCACGGCGCGTCTCCAAGAGCGTCTTTGAGTATATTAAAAAGTTCTAAAGCAAATGCGCTTCTCAACGGAAGGACATACGTGATCCCGGAAGACGTCAAAGTTTCTCTCGTGGAAATACTAAGACACAGAATTCTTCTTACCTTTGAAGCGATCTCGGAAGAATTGGACGTGGAGTCCTTGATTCGAACCGTAGTTGAGGCCACTCCGGTTCCTTAAATACTTTATGATTCGTAAAGAATTCTTATCCATTCTTTCGAGCCTCGAGTTGGGTCGCAGAACGCGATCCTTTCGGGAAAAAGCGGGAAGCGCGGAAAGTTCAAAACGAGGAAGGGGTCTTGACTTCAAGGACGTTCGTCTCTATAGTTTTGGCGACGACACTCGTCTGATCGACTGGAACGTAACTTCCCGTTTCGGAGAACTCTATGTCCGGGAATTCTACGAAGAAAAAGAAAGACAGGCGATCCTTTTCTACGACGTTTCCAGTTCTATGGAATTCGGTTCCGGAGAATTTTCGCGATCCGAAAACGCCTTTCAGGTTTTGGCGCTCCTCTCCTTGCTCTATGTTCAAAAAGGAAATCGAGTCAAGATCATTCTCTTTAGCGACAAGGTAGAATGGGAAACCGACTTTCTTCGTTCCCGAGACGAACTTCTTCCCACGCTTCAAAAAATATCCAAGAAAGAATTGGTCGAAAGAACCTCCGATCCTCTTCTCCCGTTTCGATATCTAAAAAACCGGGTTCACAGACACGCGGAAGTATATTTGTTAAGCGACTTCATCGGGATCGGAACTCTCAAAAAATATTCCAGTCTGAAAAAACTCTATTCTTTGCACGCGATTCGTTTCCGCGATCCGATCGAGATGGAACCTCCTAAATCCATACTTTCCTTTTTTTATACGAGAGATCCCGAACAAAAAAGCGGAGGGCTTTTTGGAAGAACGCTTGCTCCGGAATATGAAACAAAAACTTTGAATTCTTTTTTTCAGGGTTCTCTACTGGATCTGACAAAATCCGAATTGGATTCGAAAAACATCATACGGTATTTTTCCAAATGAAAAGACGAATTCAAATATTTGTATATTCTTGGATTCTAATTTTTGCATCCTCACTTTTGGGCGAAACCGCGGAGACACTTTCTCCGGAAACGGTTTTGATCGCACAAAAGGTTCGTTACGAACTCAAGTGGTCTCCCGGAGAAATCAAAGAAATCATCGCTCCTCAAGTGGGAATTCACTTTGCGGAAGGAGTTTCCGATCTTCCCTGGTTCGAAGTTCTTCTTTCCGAAAAAAAGGACACGAAAATCGCACTCGAGATTTCTTTTTATGCGACTGGAGAATTTCCGATCCCCGTTTCCTGGACTCTCTCCAACGGAAAACAAGAATCTTCACAAAAGAAAGTTCTCGTACAATCCGCGCTCGCGGAATCCGACACGGGGCCTTCCGATATCATTCCTCCTTTGAGTTTTTCCGGATCGTATCTGGGAAGGTTGCTCGTGTTTCTAACTCTTTTTGGAATTCTCCTCGCGTTTGGAATTTATGCGTATCGATTGTATGCGAGACAGTCTTCGTTTCCGATGGACGCGATCATACAGGTTACACCTCAACTCGAAAGAATGGAAGTTTATGAAATTCGTCTGAGAGAACTTATTAAAAAAGATCCGATCTCCGCTCGAGAATTTGCAAGGCTCTTATCGGGATATATTCGGGAAAAGGCGGCCAACCTTTCCGGAAGAAAAACCTCCGCGTTTACCGAAGCCGAACTCTTTCAGTTTTTATACGATCAATTTCCTTTCGAAGAAAGAGAACTTCAGTCTTGGAGAAAATTCTTAACCGAAAAAAAATTCAAACCCGGAGAAGCCTTTCTCACAAAAGAGGACGCCGAAGAAAAATTCTCCCACTGGAAAGAGACCTGGGATAAATCATGAATTTTGAATATCCTTACGCTCTTTTATTCCTCGCTCCGATTTGGATCTGGGCATTCATATATTATCAAAGAAGAATGTATCTTCAGAGGATGGAAGTCCGTCTTCCGGGAAGAAGACAAGGTTCTTTTTCAAAGTTGGAAAGACTCGGAGTTCTTCTTCCCTTGCTCCGTCCCGTCGCTCTGACCTTTCTCGTCGTCGCTCTCGCGGGTCCCGGAAAAAAAGTGACCTTTCTTCCGGATGAAAAAGAAGGCGTGGATATCATGATCGCACTCGACGTTTCCGGATCGATGTCCAGAAGCCGGGACTTTCTTCCCGAAACGAGGTTGGGAGTTTCTAAAAAGCTCCTTCGTCGTTTTATTGAAAAACGACAGAACGATCGCCTTGGTCTTGTCGTCTTTGCGGGAGCGGCCTATTTGCAGGCGCCTCTTACGGGAGACCGCGAGTCCTTAAACGAGATCCTGGGGACGATCGAGGAAGAAACCGTAGCGGAGCAGGGAACTGCGATCGGAGACGCCATCATTCTCTCTACGTATCGCCTACGAGCCTCTCAGGCCCGCTCCAAAGTTATCGTTCTTATCACGGACGGGGTTTCCAATACGGGCAAGATCGATCCGGTTACCGCGACCGATCTCGCGGAACATATCGGAGCCAAAATTTATTCGATAGGAATCGGAAAAGAAGACAGTTCGTACGAGATCAACTTTGAAATCTTACAGGAACTTTCCGCAAATACGGGAGGCCAGTTCTTTCGCGCGGAAGACCCCGAGGAGATGAAAGAGGTTCTTGCTTCCATCGATTCTCTGGAAAAGGATCCGCTCGCCGCTCCTCCGAAGGAAGTAAGAGAAACCGAATACGAACTCTGGCTCTATCGCGCTCTCTCCGTATTGCTCTTGGATCTGATTTTTCGATCGTTTGTCTTTAGGTATTACGTATGAGTCACGAGTTTTCGTCGTATCTAAAGAATATTTTTTATGCGGTCCTGGCGCTCTGGTCCATATATTCCAGTATTAGAATATATTTAATTTATAAAGTTTCCAATTGGAGAATCCAGTATCCCGGTTTGGAGAGGACTTCTTCTTTTCCCAGAGCGGCTTTTGTTTCCGCGAGAATTTTTCTTTTGTTTATCACTTTGATTTGTATCTTTTTTGCCGGATGGAAAACGGATTATAAGGACGAGAAAAAAGAAGAATCCTTTCGAGGAGTCGATATTCTCTTTCTCGTGGACGTCAGTCTTTCCATGCAGGCGATCGACAACGCCCCGACCAGGCTTGCCAAGTTTAAGGAAATCCTTTTGCGGATGTTGCCGTCGCTTGGGGGAAATCGTTTTGGAATGATCGTCTTTGCCGCGAGTCCGTTTTTATACTGTCCTATGACTTCGGACGTGGCGGCTTTTTCCGATTATGTCCGAGGATTGGACGTGGATATGGTGGGAGATCGAGGAACGGATCTAAAGAAGGCCTTTCAAAAAGCGGAAGATCTGTTAAACTCGGAGAAAGTGTTTCGCAATCGAATTCTTATTTTGGTGACGGACGGTGAGGATCAAAACGATCCGGAGGCTGTTTCCTTTCCCGCAAACTTTCAGATCTGGGCCACGGGGACGCCGGAGGGAGGACCGATTGCGTACAGCGATGAAGAGTCGGGACTGAGCGGCTACCTTTTGAAGGACGGAACCTTGAGTCCGAACGCGAACGTTCCCGGAGTCATTCAGTCGAAGATGAATCCTTCTTTTTTACGAGAACTCGCGAGAAAGAACAACGGAGAATTGTATTCTTTGGAAACAAATCCGCCCTCGCTGGAGTCTTTTCAAAAGGAGGTCCGTGCCTTGGAGGAAAATCTCTATTCCAGAAAGAAGGATCTCAAACGGGCGGAAGGCTCGGGTAAATTTTTGTTCGCGGCCATTCTTTGTATGCTCTTGGATTGGGTTTTTGTGGAAGCGTTCTTATTCTCCAAAAGAAAAAAGGAGGTCGCTGCGTGAGAAGGATTCGTATATTAGAATATTCTATATTTCTGATTCTCTTTGTTTTTTCGGTTCCTTTGACGGCGGTCGAACTCGATCCGGGCGGAAATCGGATCAGCGAAGGCCTGGACCACTACAATCAGGGAGAATACGTGGATTCCTTGAGGAAATATCAGGAAGCCGAAAGTTATTTTCCTGAGGATCCCCGACTTGAATTCAATCGGGGATCGGTCGAGTTCAAGTCCGGAAATCTGGACAAGGCGATCCGTCATTTTGAAAAGTCCGCAAATTCACCCACGCCCGAATTGCAGTGGAGATCCCGTTTTAATTTAGGAAACAGTTATATGCGCGCCGGCGATCGAAAGAAAGCCGCGGAAGAATACATCAAGGCACTCAAGCTCAATCCGGACTTAAAAGAAGCCAGAAAAAATTTGGAATATCTGAGACAAAATCCTCCTCCACAAAATTCTCCGAACACGTCTCCGAATTCTTCCAATCCCAATCAAAAGAATTCTCCTTCACAAAAAGGAAATCAGCCTCAGAATCGGAACGATCCTTCTTCCAACGGAGACGTCATCGGAGAATCTCCCCGGGATAAAAAAGGAAAGTTAACCGAAGAGGAAGCAAAAAGGATTTTAGATTCTTTAGATCTCAATCAGATCCGAAGAAAGAGCAGAAAGAGCCGGGACAGAGAGGTCTTCTGGTGAAACGAATTCTTTTCGTCCTATTTTTTTTCTTAACGTTTGCGCTCGGCGCGGAAGAAATCAAATTCTACGTTACGCGAAACATGTTTCCAATCGGAGAAGAATCCTATGCGGTCTTCGAGATGGATCTCAATTCCAAATACACAATCCCTCAAAACTCTTTTTCCAACGGAGACCTGACCGTCTTTTACGCGGGCGTCGAAGAGAATACAACGATCATCAATTTTCAAGTCTTTCGAAAAAGACTTTTGAAGTTTAGAATCAAACCTTCCAAACAAGGAACGTTCGTTCTTCCTCCGCTCAGCATCGAAGTCAACGGTAAAACGTTCACACCGAGTTCCGTCCAAGTGCAGGTCCTCGCGAGAACACAAACCGCGAAGAGTAGAGGCGGATCTTTTTTCGATCGTTTCTTTCAGTTTGAAGGAGAAGACCTTCCGGAAAACGCGGATCTTCGCGTGTTGTTTCAGACGAGTAAAAAACAAGCCTGGGTCGGAGAACCGATTATCGGGTATTTTACGCTTTATTATCGCGACGTCCGTAAACCTTACTTCGATCGTAATCCCGCGGACTCGATTCAGTTTCCTTATTTTAGAAGCGAAGTCCTTTCGGGAGTCGCCGTAAAAATTCCCGAACAAATTTTATACGAAGGAAACGTCTATGACGTCGCCGTTTACAATAAGGAAATCTATTCTCTCATTCCCCTTCGTCCCGGAGATTTTTATCTCGGAAAGACCACGTTCTCCTTGGAAGGACAACTACAATCCTACTTTAACGTAAAGACGGTTTCTACGATTCCGAATCAGATCGCGGTTCGTCCTCTTCCGAAATACGAAGGAAATTTTAGCGGAGGAGTGGGGAAGTTTAAGACTCAGGTGAGAATCAAAAACGATCCCTACGGAATCGCCGTCGGAGATACTCTCTATCTCACTGTAACCGTCGAAGGAGAAGGGAATCTTTCCTCGATCACCGATCCTTTTTCTTCCACATGTAACTCCGGAAAAAATTGTTTTCCCCGCGCAACGTTGTATGACACACATAGGTCTTGGAAATTTACGGAATTGGAAAACTCGGGTTACGGATTTTATTCCACGGCCCGATTTGAATACGGAATTCCGATGACTCAAAAAGGGATTTGGAAAGAAGAATCCAAAGTTTTTGTCTATTTCGATCCGGATTCCGGAAGTTATAAAACCGCAAATTTAGAATTCCCGTCCGTGGAAGTGTTGAGCGAATCCAAAAAGAAAAAGATTCCGATCGACGAAAAGAGGGAAGAAGAATTCTCATCTCATTCTTCGAAGCGGTTTTTATTTGTATCATTGGGTCTTTTGTTTTTTCTCGCGATTTCTTTTTCGATCTGGATCCGTTGGAAAAAACCGGAGACGACTTACGGCTTTTTGGAATGGATCCCGGGAATCTTTTTACTCACGGGTGTCCCGATCTTAAAAGAGCTTGACTTACTGGTAGGAATCAAAAGAGGCTTGGTATTAAAGCAATCTCTGCTGTCAAAGGGGATCTCTGAACCGGACGCTTCCTTTCTGGCAAACATTTCCCGGACGGAATCCAACTTTGTCGAAATCTCCCATCGATTAAACTCCGATGGAAAAAAGAATTTGCTTCGAATCGCAAAGACGATCGTTAAAAAATTAAAGGAGGAAACTTAAATGAGCGAAGAAATCAAAGGAAGAATTTCCGTAGAAACGGAGAACATATTTCCAATCATCAAGAAATGGTTGTATTCCGAAAAAGACATATTCATTAGAGAACTCGTGTCCAACGCAAGCGACGCGATTACTAAGTTAAGAAAAATTTCACTTTCCGAGGAATTCGAGGGCGGCACCGATTATAGAATCGATCTCGATTTTGATCAGGAAAAAAGAACTCTTACGATCGAAGACAACGGAATCGGAATGAGTTCCGAAGAGGTTCAGAAATACATCAATCAAATCGCATTCTCCAGCGCCGAAGAATTTGTCAAAAAATTTCAAGGTGAAGGTGGCAAACCCGAGATCATCGGTCACTTCGGTTTGGGATTTTATTCTTGTTTTATGGTTTCTTCGAAGGTGATTATCGAAACCAAGTCCTACAAAAACGGATCGACGGGAGTCGTTTGGGAAAGCGAATCGGGAACCGACTTTTCTCTTCGCGCTTCCGATAAGGCGACTCGTGGGACCAAGATTACGCTTCATCTCGACGGAGATTCCGGAGAATATCTGGATCAGTGGAAGTTAAAGGAACTGATTCGTAAATATTGCGATTTTCTTCCCGTTTCCATCTATGTAAAAACCGAACAAGCAAATAAACAAACTCCCCTCTGGTCGGAGACTCCGGCTTCCGTAACAAAAGAAAAATACGAAGAGTTTTACAACTACCTCTTTCCGTTTTCGGGAGAACCTCTCTTCCACGTACATCTCAACGTGGACTATCCGTTTCGTTTACAGGGAATATTATATTTTCCTAAACTAAAACACGAGCTCGACGTAAATCAATCCGGGATTAAACTCTATTGTAATCACGTTTTTGTAAGCGACGACGCGAACGAATTGGTGCCTAAGTTTTTAACGGTTCTCAAAGGAACGATCGATATCCCCGATCTTCCCCTCAACGTTTCGAGATCTTATCTTCAGAGCGATCCTCTTGTAAAAAAAATATCGGCGCATATCGTAAAAAAAATCGCGGATCGCCTTCAAGAGGAATTCAAAAAGAACGAAGAAGGATTCAAAAAGAATTGGGAAGAGATTTCAATTTTTGTAAAATACGGAATGCTTACGGACGACAAATTCTACGAAGCCGCAAAGGATCTTGTATTCTTTAAAACTTCGAACGGAGACGTGGTTCGTCTCGAAGACTATTGGTTGAAGAATAAAGAAAAGAACGGAGGAAAGGTGTTCTACGCAAACGAAGCCGAAACTTCTTCCGTTTATATGGATCTTCTCAAGTCTCAGGGTCTGGAAGCGATTCTCGTAGATTCCAGGATCGATTCTCACTTTGTCCAATTTATCGAATCGAAAAATTCCGAGATGAAGTTTCAAAGAGTGGATTCCGAACTCGCTGACGGAGTCGTGGACAAGGAAAGCGCTTCCACTTTAGTCGATTCCGAAAACAAAACCGAAGCGGATCGTGTGAAAGAATGTTTTGAACAGACCCTCAAACGCGACGGATTGGAAATCAAGGCAGAACCTCTCAAGGCGGAGGGAGTTCCTGCGGTTGTTCTTCTTCCAGAACACCTGCGACGTCTGAGCGAGATGAATCTGATGGGCGGTCAAAAGCCGATGGATCTTCTAAAAAATCATACGCTTGTTCTCAACACACGTTCGGCTTTGGTGAAAAACATTCTCGCGCTTTCGAAAGGACCTAACCCCGAAAAGGCGGCAAAACTGACTCGTACCGTTTACGATATGGCCCTTCTTTCTTCGAAAATTTTCGGAGAAGCGGAGTTTGCAGAGTATCTCAAAAGGACGACGGAAACCTTAGAGGAGCTTAGCGCCTCTTAAAAATCAGGAAAAAAAGCTTGGAATTCCGAAGTCGGTCCGATACATATAATGTGCGTTTTATGGACCGATTTCGGGTACAACTTCTCTTCACCTTTTTGATTCTTTCGGGAATCGTTTATGCTGAGGAACCTTCCGCTCCCATATCGGCTCCGATTTCAAAGGCCCCGGAAGAAAGCGGGGACTCCCACAAAAACGCGGCTTCCCTCGACAAGGAATACTACGAATACTATTTCCGAACGATCCCGGACGTCGACGCGTTAGAAAAAGCAAAATTAGAATACAATCTTATCCGTTCTTTCAAGCTGGAACTCAGAAGAAGAGAGCCGGAAACCCCCCGCGAATATCTAAAACAGATCAATGCATCGAGCATTCGTTACGAACGCGCCCAACCGGATTCTATCTGGATGCGCGGAATCAAAAATCAGATGCAGCATATCAAGTTTAAAGAATATATGTATATCGTAATATATGATAAATACTTTTGTTATATTTCCTACGATATGAATCCGGCTCGTTACGTAATGGAGCCGTATCAGGTTCAGCTGATTTTTAAGAAAGAAAATCCGTTCTTTATCAAGCTGCCCGACCCTTAAAAATTCGATAATAGATTCCTGTCAAAATCAGGATTCCCGAAAAGCAAAGCCCGGTCAGTGCGAAGATTTCCAAAAAGTCGAAGTCGTTTATAAAAAGAGAATTCTTTTTGATTCTTGCTAAAACTCGGATCTTACCGAAGGTCTCGAAAGTTTTTCTGCGTATTTCGATACTATCTCCAACCCTAAGTCTTTGGTAGAGATTTTCATCCACTTGCTCGGTGATCTCGTGGAGTTTTCCGGATTCGTCCGGAACTCGATAAGAAACGAGATAAGCCCGTTTGCCTGATTTTTCCACTCGAACGGATTCCGTTAACGTTCCGAATACGGTCGCGCCCGGTTCTCTCAGGCTCTGATAGACTTGATCTAGATGTTTATTTTCTCCTGAGACAACGAGATAAAAAGGAAGAAAGAACAGGATCGAACCCAATCCGAGTACGAAAAGAATTTTATAAAACGGAGTTGAATAGGAAGATGAATTCATGAAAGGAAAAGAATCAAGTTCTGTCAGATAGTTTCCAATTCCTTCCGATTATTACAACCAGATAAAATAGGAACTGATCGAGAAATTCAGGATGGCGATCGTTGTAGTTTCTGAAAACTTAGACGTATGACACTGACTCGATCCCAGTTTTTAGAATACTTAGGGAAGGGAATCGGAGCGCTCGCTCTTGCAAAGTCCGGCAGCCTTTTTGGTTCCGGCAAACGCACTCATAACAAACCTTCCATTCCATCGGTCAAAAATTCTTTTCCTAAGTTTAAACCGATCTCCGCGAGCGACCAAGATTCTTTGATCCTTCCCGAAGGATATAGATACAGTACGATCGCGCTCTTCGGAGACCGTATCAATCCGCAAGGAGATACTTTCGGTTTTAATTCGGACTTCAATTGTTATCTTCCGTTTAACGGAAAGAAGAACAGCGGACTTCTCTGGAACAATCACGAAACCCTCGGAGTTTTAGAATACTACGTAAACGGTTATGATAGTCAGAAACAAGGACCGAATCTAAGAACTGACAAACAGATCGAACAGTATTTGTATGCGTTAGGCGGTTCCGTTTTGAGAGTCTCCAAAGAGAACGGAGAATGGAAGATGTCTCCGGATTCAAAATACGGAAGAAGAATCAACGGCCTCACCGAGTTTCGTCTGACGGGGCCCGGGGCGGGAAGTCCCGCGCTTGGAAATACCAATCGTGCCTTCGGAACCTTTGCCAACTGCGCGGGAGGAACGACATTCTGGAACACGATTCTTTCTTGCGAAGAAAACGTGGAGTGGGTGATCGAACCTTGTAAACTTCCGAATGAAACCCACTACGGATGGGTGATCGAAGTCGATCCGTTTGATCCAAAGTCCACTCCCGTAAAACACACCGCGCTCGGAAGATTCTCGCATGAAAACGCGGCCTTGGTTCTTTCGCCGGAAGGGAAACTCGTCGTCTATATGGGCGACGACGCGAGGGATCAATTTGTCTATAAATATATATCAAAGAATTCTTATGATCCATCTTTGGGAGCCGGGAACTCGAGCCTTTTGGAAGAAGGGATTCTCTACGCGGCCAATTTTGAAAAAGGCATTTGGATTTCTCTGGATCTGGAAACTAATGAAGTATTAAGAAATTCTAAATTAGAAAACGGTAAGGCACGATTTACGTCCCAGGCTGACGTTCTTGTCTATTGCAGGGACGCGGCAAAAATTTGCGGAGCGACTCCGATGGATCGGCCGGAAGACATCGAGATTCATCCGATCGACGGAACCGTTTTTATCGCAATGACGAACAACGATTCTCACGGAAATCTTTTCGGACAAATCGTACGAATCCAGGAAAAATCGGGGAATCACGCCGGATTAGAATTTGATTTTGAGGTTTTTGCCGCAGGTGGACGCGGATCCGGATTTGCTGCTCCCGACAATCTCGCGTTTGACAAACAGGGAAATCTTTGGATGGTTACCGACGTTTCTCAGAAGAATCTAAATCGTTCCGTATATAAGAAATTTGGCAATAACGGAATGTTTGTAATTCCGACCACGGGACCGGAATCGGGGAAGGCCTTTCAATTTGCTTCGGCCCCGATCGGAGCCGAACTCACAGGGCTCTGGTTTACCCCCGATGAAAAGGAATTATTTGTTTCGGTGCAACATCCCGGAGAAACTACAAAGGACTATCAAAATCCCACGAGTCACTGGCCTCACGGTGGGAATTCGATACCGAAGTCCGGGGTAATTGCAATTTATCTAAAGTAGATCGGATTTATTTTTTGGCGACTTCAATCGCTTCCGCTTCGGATTCCAGATGTGTGAAAGGTTTCCATAAACCCAGAAGGTTGAAGATCTGAATGACCTTATCGGAAGCCTCGGTCAGAAGCAGTTTTTTACTTTCGTTTGAAAGTTTGTTTCTGAGTTCGAAGATGGCTCGGATTCCGGAGCTGGAAATATATTTTAATTCGGCGAGGTTGAGAATCACGACGTCCGGATGCGGAGGATCGATGATTTCATTTTTAAAATCTGAAAAGCTGCTTTCGTCCAGTCTCCCATCGAGTGAATAAACGTAAATTCCCGCAGATGTCTCTTTTGTTTTGATGTTCAATTGACTCATAATTTACGAACCACTACATGTAATTTTTTTTCAGAGAGTTTAAAATCAGCTTTTGCGCCGGGGGGAAAATCGTAAATCGTTTCCGCAAGTGAATCGATCGAAATTCCGCCCTTCATTTCGGAAATTAAACTAAAACTATCCGTGACCGTAAAATGGTCCAGAGTATAGCGGGTGTGTTCCTTTTTCCGAAGCTCTCTACAATAGACTTTAAAAACGGGAGATTGTTTGTCAAAACTTGTATCCTTGTTTTCACAGGACATAACCCAACCCGTGGAACCCGCGCCCGTATAGACAAGTAACCCGGAACATTTCTGTTCTTCCATCTCTTTCCCGTGGCAAATAAAAAATCGGCTCGTAAGATCGGGGCTGTTGTTTCGGATCGAAATCTCGCTGATTCCCTGTAGAGTGCTGACCTTTCTTCCGTCCGGATAATGGATCTTAACTTCGATTAAGGGCCATTCTTCAATCCTTGCGTTTTTCCAACCGGTTTTCAGGGCGTCCTGGATGTCTTCGACGTGAAAAGAAAGGAGGGCGCCCACGGACGTAGGAGGGTCGGAATTACATCCTAGGACGAGAGTATCGACTGCGTGATGCGCCACATAGGTAAAATGATTGTCGCCTCCGAGAGCGATTACGAGGTCGTAAGAGGAAGGCGGAAATTCTTCCATAGATTCACGAAAGATAAAGGTGCTTTCGGGAAAGAGTTGTATGAGAGTTTCTCGATTGGAGACCTGTCTGAGATGGGATTCGTGAATTTTGGAAAAAGAATCGTTCTGGAGTTTATAGATTTTTTCAAGAATTTCGTGAGAACCCCATTCTTCCAAATCCAATTCGAACTTGGTTCGTTTTCCTAAAATGAGGACTCGTTTGACAGACTGTAATCTCTCCAAAGCCATTGAATGATCCAAATACAAGATCCGTTTGAAAACAGAAACCCATTTTTCGGACCTTTCGATCTTTTGTTCTCGTTGGAAAAGACGCGGCTTTCCGCGAGAAACTTCTTTGGGAAAGAAGAATTTTTTACAGGGCGTTCCCCGAGGATCCGAGGACGTTTTGTATTCGAGACGTTTTTTGTTTTAGAGGTCGTTCGATTCTTTCCAAAAAACGGATCGGGAAGAATCGAACGTAGGAGTCCGTGTTAAACCAAGATCGTTTCCGAAGAAATATCCTGATCGTAGTCTTCGTCTCTTGCTTCTTTTTCCGCGACGAGGGCCTTTAAGTTTGTCATGATAAACCGAAACTTGGAACGATTCCCGACGAGTCTGTAGAGTTCCACGAGATGTTTTAGATTGCGGATATTTTCCGGTTCGCGGGAACGAAGTCTTTCGGAGAATTCGATCGCTTTCGAATATTCTTTGATCTTCCGCAACGTAAAAGAAGTGTAATATAAGAATTCGTTATCGAACGGGAATTTAGTCACGTAACTTTCGGAATAACCCGCCGCCGCGGAAAAATCCTTTTGGTTGATACAAATTCTCGCGAGTTGTTTGAAAAGTCCCGGATCCGCGTCGCTGATCGCAAGCGCCTTTTCAAAAAGTTCTCGGGTGACCGTCAGATTCTTTTTTCGAATTTCCTGAATTCCTTCCTTTACAAGGCGATTGTATTCGTCTCCTGCGGAAGGAATTTTTTGAAGTGGAAGTTCGGCTTCGGTTTTATATGCAATTTTCATAATGGAAAGATCGTCTGTGATTTCTCCCGCGTGATGGAGGAGCTTTTCCAGATCTCCGAGATCCCCGTTTGCAAGTTCGACCAATCTTAAGAATAGGGTTTCGTCCTCGTTCATAAACGTTTCTTCCGATCCGGGTCTTTTTAAAAGGAGATCGTCTCTTCCGTCCGAACCGATAAAAACGAAATCGTTCGGTTCGAGTTTAAAAACTCGGATGATCGGCTCCGGAGCGTTTTCGGTAAAACCGATCTTGCGGAGGAGAAGTTCGTGATCGAGAAAATTCGCCTTTCCGTCTCTGTAGAGAACCATCCAAGGATGTTCCGCGTTGATCGAATACAAGGCTCCCGTTTCCTGATCGAATAACGCGATGACCGCGGAAACGAGCATACTTCCGTCGAACGTGACAAAGACGTTCTGGAGTTCCGTATAACAGTCCTTTAACCATTTCTCAGGAGTTTTTTTCTGATTGGAACGAGAGAGTTGGGTTCTTGTGATGATGGCCTTAAACACGGTTCCCATCACCAACGCTCCGCCGGCGCCTTGGATCGATTTTCCCATCGCGTCCGCGTTGAGAATCACGAGATAATCCTTTCCCATCAGAGTGATTTCTTGGATGGAACAGAGATCTCCTCCGATCTCCGAATTCTTCGTACGAAACTGGAATTCTTTTTTTTGCTTGAGAATGGATTCTATCTTTGTGTTTTCATCGGAATAACGAAGAGCCGTCAGAGGTTGAATGAGAAGCGACGTGAGATAATAATCTCCGTCCTGTTTTTCTTTTAAGGCTTGGACTTCGCTCAGAGTGTCCTGAAGCTCCTGGGTTTTTTCTTCAACCTTTCTTTCCAGAGAAAGCTGGTGATCCAGGAGTTCTTTTTTCATGTGAACAAAAACCTCTCCCATCTGACCGAGTTCGTCCGTACGATCTAAGTCGATGATCGTCGTTTCGTCTTCGGAAGGATTTTTCATCGCAAAGTTCAACGCTTTTACGGCGTTGATGATATCTCTCGAAAAAAGATACGATACGAGAAGAATTCCTATAAAGATCGAAAGGGCCAAAAGACCGCAATAGATCCAGAGATTTTGAGTCGTTGTATGAAGTTCCGTTTCGTCGATCATAAGAACGAATTCAAGTGCAAGATTGGTAAGGCCTTTGTTCTCGTATGGAATTCTCGTGAGGTAGTAATACTTTCCGTCAAAGGCGAAACGGGAACCGTTTTTGAGAACGGTGAGCGGATGATTTTTTAGATAATTTTGGATTTGATCGCCGGAGACGGAGATCTGTTTGTCCTTTTCATAGATCGCCATGTGGACGTCCGTAGACCCGGTGATATTCTCCGTGAACTTTTGATCCACGACTTGTCCCACTAACACCAAGGAACCGTTTCGCAGAGGCGACGTTACACGAAGTCCGAGGCCGCTGTGACCGAGTTCGAGAGTGGATGCGATCTTACCGTTAAGCGCTTCTTGCACGATCTTCTGTTTGGACTTATCGTCTCCGAAATCCGCGGGTCTGTGAAAACGATAGACTACCTTTCCGGAAGAAGAGATCACTTCAAAGATCGAGAGGTCGTATTGTTTCATAATCCCGAGAAAGTATTCTCTTTGAGAATCCAAGAGAGCGCGGTTGTTGGAACCGGATTCTAAGATCGAAAGTGTTTTCGAATTTCGTTCTAGTTCCTTCAGCATAAAACGAATCGTTTCTTCCTTATGCCTGAGTTCTTTTTGAAAGTCTACGGATTTGTCGAAGGCACGTTTGTCCTGAGGTTCGTTCTTGACTCGGTCGATCATCTGGATGAAAGTAAACGCGAGAATGAGAACAAGGAACAACTGACTTGCGCTGAGGATTAAAAATATTTTTTGTCGGAAACTCATAAAAGACTCGCTCGGGTTCGAGATGGAACTCAACTCATTCGATTTAAAATGTTGAGAACTTTTTCAATGGGATCGAGCCTGTTCGAAAAAAAACTCTAAAGGTGTAAACGGGCTCAATTTGTTTTTTCAGCATAGAAAGTGAATTATCACTTGAACCCATAGCAGTGGAAGGTAGTTTAGAAATCCCCCGGTTTTCAGATCGGGAATGTGAAAATCTCGTTACAGAAATAAAGAGCTTTATGTCCCCAGAAGAGAAACGAATTCAAGAATTAGAAGATGAAAACAAAAAACTCAAACGGCAAATCGAAAACACGGCTCAGTCCCCTTATTTAAAAAAGGGAATGGCCAGCGTAAGATATTACGCGAGAATTTTTCGAGAAGAAATCGTCGAGAACGAGATCCGAGGAAGGATCGACGAAAGTTTGGGAACCCTATACGAGATTAAAAATTTCGTGCACCGTTATTCGTCGTTAGCCGGATTGGATCCGGATACGATCCGGATCATCGCAACCGAGGCCACGCAAAATATCGTGGAACACGGACAGGGAAAATACGCCGAAATCGAATTAGAATTACATAATGAAGTAGTAAATCCGTTTTTTAAGATGTCTTTCAAACACGAGATGAAACCCGGGATGAAATACACTCTTTCTCAGATCAACGAGAACGTAAAAAAAGGGGATTTTTCCTCCGAACTCTTTGATATAGAAAGTTCTCGGGGTAGGGGAGAGTTTTTGATGAAAGAACTCGCGGACGAAAGAAGGGTCTTGAACGGCGTAGAAATCACTCCGGAAGGTAATAAGGTCCATTATTTCAAAAGGGTTTTGATCAATTATAGAGATCCAAAGGGGCCGAGAGACGTAACGAGCTTCGACGAGATCAAAGAAGAAATCGATCGTCTGGATCCGGAAGAAGCCCTTTGTTATTTTCATATCGATCACAGAAAGAGCAAGTTGTCTTCGGTGACGATCGTAGTCACCGCTTCCAGAGAAACCAAACTCAGAACCATAATGGAAGAAGCCGGATTCTATCTCGTGCATAAGGATAAGTATTACAGAGCCGTGTTTTGTTCTTTTGAGCCGACCCGTGAATTTACACCCGGAGAATTGGAGAACTTGTTTGAAAAGGTCCGCAAACAAGTGGAGATCGAAAAGGAATGAGTTCCGATCCTTCTTCGGGAGCTGGTTTTCCGTTTCATCCTTTCCAGGATTTTCTACTCGGAGAAGTCATTTTTAAAACATTAAAAGAATTGAATGTTTCCCCGGACCTCGCGGAAGAAGCGGTGCGTTCCCATCTTCCGCCGGATCAAAAGGATTTTGTATTCACCCCCAACGCCAAAAAACAAACTCTGATGAATCTTTATCCGGAAAAGATTCGCGGTTTTTTAAAAGCCGGAAAGACGGAGGAAATCAAAAAGGAATTTAGGATGATGATCGCTTCCGAAGGAAAGTTGGATCTGGCTCTGGAACTTTTAGAATGGCTTTTTACCGGTTTTGAAGAAAAGAAATTGTTAAACGAATTGTTTTCCCTCGTCTTAAACGATAAGATCTCTCTCCCCGAAAACTTTCTCGAAGTCCTCAAAAAAAATTACGAAGAAGAAGTTCTAAAAGATCTGGAGAATTTGGAATAGGATCTTTTTGAAAGACCATTTTGAAAGTGTGAGTTCCTACTTTTGGTCTTCGTGCAAAGGCGAAGTTTTTCCCTAGTTTTATGTCAGACCGACTTGAAGTCCGTTTACAAGTAGTTTTTTTCGGTGAATTCGTTTGTCGGAAGAATCGATCGGTGCATTGACACCAAGAAAGATGTTTCGATCCCCAGATTTGATTTAAGATCTTACCCTAAAAGTCTTCAGGGTGTGGGAACTCCAATAAGAATTTAACAAAAGAAGTCTGTTAAAACGTTCATTATGCTATACCATGTATTTGTAGGAACTCCAGCGTTTTCTATTACGAACCACTGCGAGTTGTAAAAGCGGCTTCTTGTTTCGGAACAAGTTCTAAATAAGAAAGTGGGTTATAAAATGAAAAGCCCGCCGAAGGCGGGCTTGTAATAGGAGCAATTTTTAAGCGGCTACGCTGGGAGACGGATCTACGATCACATCGGATCCGCGGAGAATTTTTTTTCCTTTTTCGGTCCAAACCGCTCTTTGGATTTTGATGATTTTCAAAAGATGTAGGACCTTCATTACTTGATAGGTTAGATCCAATTCAAACCAACGAAATGCAAAGTTCGGAGAATTTGGATGCGCGTGATGATTGTTCTGATACAATTCTCCAGCGATCAAAAAATCCACGAAGAGAGTGTTCATCGAATGATCCGGATTTTCTTTATGGTTTCTATAACCATACATATGTCCGCACCAGTTTACGATCGCTCCGTGAATCGGTCCCATCAACCAGTGAATCGGAAGTAAAAGATACCACCCATACTGACCCGCAGGAACAAAGTAAAGATAGAATAACGTATAAAGAGTTCCGCAGATTAAACGAAACGGCCAAGAATCGCTGAGCTTATCGATCGCAGGCCACTGGGGATAATTTCCTCGAAAGTCTTTTTCTACGTTCGCTTTTTCATCCAAGATCGATTCGTAGTTGAGCGCCGTTTTCCACATCATATCCAAAAAACCTTTGGAAGCGATCGGAGAATGCGGATCTTTTGCCGTATCGCTGTAAGCGTGGTGTTGTCTATGCATGATCGCATAGGCGCGAGGATTTAAAAAGGAAGAACCTTGAGCCACACAGGTAAAAATATAAAAGAATTTTTCCCAGAACTTGTTCATCTTAAACATCGCGTGAGCGGCATATCTGTGAAGAAAGAAGGACTGAGCAAACGCTGATAAAAACCAGTGTGCAAAGAAGAATGTAAGAATGATTGCCATTGAAATATTAGCTCCTATTGTAGAAAGTTGGAGCCGGATGATGGGAGCTTGTTGCAGAAAAGTTTTGAAATTTTCCAAAAAAAGAATCTGGAAAGGTTCTAAAAAATCGGTTTTCAGCTAAAAATGAAGAGGTTTTGAAGAAGATGTCGTTTTAGCAGGAAGTAAAAAAGCCGAGAAAAGCCCGGCTTTTTAGAGAAACGATCCCTTTGAAGACGGGTTATTTTCCTTTGTGAATCGTTTTTACAGGAACACGAATCCCATCGACTTTGATTTTATAACCGCCGGAAACGGTAATGATTCCCTTGTAGAGATCGGAAACATCGGTTACTTTCGCGATAAACCACTGGCAAGTGCGCGCTTCTTCTTTACTTTCTACGGCGCGGTAACCGTCTTCTGTTCCAAGATCGGCCATAATTACGATCGCTCCGATTTTGAGATCGTTTTGTTTTGCGATTTCAGTTGAGTAAAAGAACTTCGTCCATACCTTATTCCCGTCGTGAACTTGCAAAAACTCGGCTTCATTTTTAGTCTTAGGAGAAGGTGGCGTTAGTTGTTTGGCGAGATGAACATGAATCCAAGCTTGATTCTTAAATTCTTCTTTGGTGATAAAAAAATCGTCCGGTTGAATGTAGTGCGCGTCTTCTTCTGCGAAGAGAAGAGTAGGGAGGAAACTAAGTGAAAGCGCGAGTACGAGAATCGCGGTTACAGAATGGAACTTTTTTTTCATTTTTGACTCCTTGTCAAAGTTGTATTCTCAATTGAATTCAGAATATTATAGATTAGAATTTGGTTGATCTGCCAATTCCAAGGATCAAGATTCAAACGCCTCCCGTTTTGAGGAAACAAATATTTTCCAAATTTGGAAGTTTCGTTTTTTATAAGAACGGAGTCTTTCTCGGGGCGAGGATCGGATATAAGGGCGTCTAAGTGAGAAGGCTTTTGTAATTTTAGAATCGAACCCGCCGCTCGAAGAGCGGCGGGTAAATCGGTTTATCTTGTTTGTAACCATTCTACAAAAAAATTGATTTTAAAACGGAGACGTTATGAAGGGAAAGAAGATCGGAATTTTAGGATCAGGAATTGTCGGGCAGACTTTAGCCAACGGATTCCTTAAGTATGGAGCGGAAGTAAAAATCGGAACGAGAGATCCCGAAAAACTCAAAGACTGGTTGTCCAAGGCGGACAAGGGAGCTTCGGTCGGTTCCTTTGCGGAAGCCGCGAAGTTCGGTGAAATTCTCGTCCTAGCTTCGAAAGGAAACGCTGCGAAGGAAGTTTTAAAACTTGCAGGAGGTGATTCCTTAGACGGTAAGACGATCCTCGATACTACAAATCCGATCGGAGATCAAGCGCCTGTTAACGGAGTTTTGAATTTTTTTACATCGTATAACGAATCTCTTATGGAGCAAATCCAGAAAGAATATCCGAAGGCGAATTTTGTAAAGTGTTTCAGCTCGGTCGGTAGTTCTTTGATGGTGGATCCTCAACTGAAAGGTGGAAAACCGAGTATGTTTATCTGCGGGAATGAAGAGAACGCAAAAAAACAAACAAAAGAAATCTTGGATACTTTCGGCTGGGAAACGGAAGATATGGGGAAGGTCGAAGCGGCTCGTGCGATCGAACCGCTTTGTATTCTCTGGTGTATCCCCGGATTCTTATCACAGTCTTGGACACACGCGTTTAAACTCTTAAAATAAACGATTAGGGTTTGGGTTTACTCGAAGCGGATCTGGATTTTGTTCCTCCCGCCGCTTCGAGAAGCGGTATGATCGCAGTTCGTTCATAAGCGGTTGCTAATGATAGCGCCGTGTAACCGTCCACTTGGTAGTTCGGATCCGCTTTTTTCTCCAGAAGAATTTTTGTGAGTTCGGGAAGATCGAAGTAAACGGAAAGATGAAGAATTCTCCAGCCCTTACTTTCCGTATTCGGATCAGCGCCTTCGCTTAACAAACGGAGCGCCGTTTTCAAATCCTTCTTATATGCTGCCTTGATGAGGGCATTGTTTTTGGAGGTTTGTTCCTCCGGAGTCAAAGAAACGGGATTGTTCGCGGGTTTTGTTTCTTCAGTGGTCGTTTGGTTGGAAAGTTTTCCGTTCGGGTTCCCGGCGAATGCGTAGTCGAAAATCACTTTGGCTTCTTGAACGCCCCTATGATAAAAAAGTTTTCCGCCGGAGAATTCAGGATGATCCAGCTTTGTAACTTCGGAGAGTTTTGTCTGTGTGTCATAGACTCCTCCGAAATTCTTTCCCGTAAAAAGATCCGCGATGATACTCTGCGCCGTCCAAGGCGCCCATGTCGCATAATATCCTTGAAAGCCTGCCTTTAAAAATGGAGCCGAATACATAGAAACTCTATATTTTGTTTCCTCAGCGTCTATGACTCCCATATCATAAGCCATGTTTCCCGCGGTGAAACAAGCACCGAGAAAGAGAACCACCGCGCCCTGGGCCGGCTTTAGAGAATTCTCCACCTCGTCATTGGAAACAAATTTTCCCTTTAACGCAAATCCCCCCACGTATTTCTGATGAAAAGGGGAGTTGGTAAGATTACTTCCGATTCCGTGTCCCGCATAGAGGACGATGTTCGCACCTTTGATTGCCTCTTTGATTTGTTCCCAAGGTGTTCGCGGGCTATAAAATTCGGCGACTTGTACTCCGCGAGATTTAAGAACCTTTGTCACTTCTTGCATATTCTTAATATATCCTAACGTGCCGGGTCCATTGTCTCCGTCCACGTCTCCGACCAAGGCGACTGCCTTATATCCGTTTCCGGAAATTGCCGCGTCCGGTAAGTTGGCGCGCTTTGATATTTTGAGGAGGGATTCTCCGATTGCATGGTTGGGATGTTCGCCTTCGGAAAGAATCGGTAGGGCAAGAAAGGTGAGCAAGAGGATCTTTGTAAGATTCATAGAGGAAGTAATGTAAGAAAGAAATTTCCAATGTCAAGGAGAAGTAGGTCTTAAAAATGTTTCCGGTGAGAAAAAAAATTCTAAAATTGGAATCGTCGAGAAGTGGATTGGGAACCGTTCCGGGTATGGATATTCTTTTTTTAAGTTCGGAAAATAAGATTCAATCTGCGTTGATCGAAGGTGAGTTAGGAACCGACTCGATTCTGATTCCGCTTTCCTACTGGGATGTGTTAAGCGCCGATGAAAAGAGAATTCTTCGGAGAAAGCTCCCGTATCTTTTAAGGAAATATACGAAGTATGTGAGTTGTCTGAAGAGATTGCATTGGAGAGCGGGGAAGATTAAATACAATCGGGGCGTCGGGAAAATGAAGAAGATGAGTATTCGAGTGAATACCGGGGCTTGGGCTGTTTTGGGGGCTCTTGCGGTCGCACATGGGGTTTCGAGGTGTTATCTTTTTAATTATATGCTTTGGTTAGACGACGTTGGAGTCGGAGATTCTGTCGTGGAAACTTTAAACCAAGGAGTTCCTAAGTTTCACGGGTCCTACAGAATGATCTGGACGCTCGATTTACGACAAAATCTCATCTCACGAGAACTGGACTTCGAACCAAACCCAATGACGGACACTTTCCCCTATCACCTGCAGCCCAACAGCGCCTAACGTCAACCCAAACTCGCAAAAACAAACCGCCCCAACCCCTCAAGGACTCGAACCCACTTCGAGCCCCTCACCTCCCCACGAACATTACTCGACGCTTCTCTCCTCACCTCTCAAAAGAACTCTGTTCAAAATCGGTTTCACCTTAGGATAAGAATCTTCCCAAGAAGAATCACTCTCCAAAAGATTTCTCGAAGAAATCGAATCATCCGAAGACAACTCGATCTCCAAGGACCTGGAAGCGCCACCCGAAGGTTTTGTAAAATTCGACAAGACGTCTCCGCCTTTGATAATCGAATGTGAAGGAGAATTCAAAACTGCGAATATAATATGTTTTGCATATGTCAGGCCCGCTCTTGTCCTCGGAGAAGAAAGAGGTTCCATCGGAATCCAACCGAAGGACGGGTGCCAGACTTCCGCAATCTTATGATTTAGTTCCACCTTCGTAGAAACCGGAAGCCAGTTCCAAGCGAGCCTCGCAGGAATCCCGGCGCTTCTCAAGAGGGCGATCTGAGCGTAACTGTGTTCGGTGCAAGAACCGTGACCGTTTTGAAGAACGTTGGGCGCCGCGTCGAAACGACCGTCTTGTTTGTAGACCAGATTTTTCGTGATATGTTTATAGACCGCTTGGATATAACCTTCCACACTTGCCGTCTCCGATTTGAGTTGATCGCGAACGGAAGTGATTCCTGGATCGTTGATCAAATAGACCGATTTATCTTCTAAGAATTGATTCCACTTCCGATCGACCTTCCAATCCTCCCAAGAAGTTTTGAAATTGGAGAGTCCGGAGTCCAGATTGAATCTTGCGATCTTCGCGGAATAGACGACTTCCGTCCAAGACTGACCAGCGGATAAGGTGGGAATTTTTACAAACAGAGTTCGATTTCCTTGCGCGTCTTCCTGAAAGGAGCCGAACTTTGTAACGGATTCTTCGCTTAGAATCTGCGATGCTGTTTCTTTAGGAGGAATCGCAACCGCGATTTCGGATTCCGGAGAATCCTTCTCCTTCGCAGTAACCGTAATGGAGAATGAAATTTTTTCTTTCTTCGGAGCAAAACGATAACTCAGATTCCCTTTGAGAATCTGGTTTCCAGCGACGACGGGATAAAACTGGTTTCCGATCTTGATTAGATTTTGATAATATCCTTTATCCGGATCCATCAACGCGAAGTCGTTTCCTCGACAGGCCAACTTAGGAGCCAGTTTTCCGTCGATCTTAACCGAAAAACGATCTCGTATGGAGTTTAGAATCGGATTGTAAGAATGGAGATTAGAATCTCCGTCGTTGTTCCAGAGAAAAATTTCCTTATCGGAGCAGGCATAAGCCTGAGCGATTTTTGTAATAGGAACGTTCTTACTTTCGATCTCGTTTCCGTTTTCTTTATCATAAAAAGTGAATGTGTTTCCCTGGATCCCGAAAAGTTTTTCCTGAAAAAAACCGATGGACGTCCAACCGGAGTTCGTCGCGGGGAATGGAACCCTTCTCTTGACTTCGAAAGAATCGATATCGATTACTGCGATTTCCTTTTTCAATCTCGCATAGACTTGATTCTTAACCTTGTCCCAAGCCAAACCTCGAACCGGTTCTCCGAAATCGATTCGCTTCGAATCTCCGTTTTTAAGATTTCGCAGAATCAAACCGTGACTTTCTTTTCCATTTTCACCCGGAAGAATCGCGGGCCAAAAAAGCCAATTCCCCGCGATCAAGGCTCCTTGAAAACTCCGGACTTTTTCATCGATAGACGGAGGAACGATCTCTGTATAATCTTCTTTTTCAACGGTCTCCCAGCCTAATACCGGATAGGCGGACTGAGAAAAAAGAGGGGCGGTCGCAAAGGCCAAACCAAGAATGAAAAGTGGAAAACGAGTTTTGAAGGACATGACAGGATCCGACTCGAACAAAGCTTTGATTCCAACTTTTCAAAATTCTAAAAACGGGAATCTAACAAAAAATCGAACCGCCAAAATCCAAAACGATCGACCGCAAAATCGTATCGAAACAAAGAGCTTCTCTCTAAAACCGAAAAGAGAATCTGTAAGAGTTCCTACAAGCCTCTTACCATTTCGCTCTTTTTAACGACCTCCGGAGATTCTTTCCGTAGATTGAAAACGGAGGAGTTCCCACACTTACAGATTTTGGAAAAGATGAAAGGCCGATCCAAATTCTAAAATAAAAAGAATTCAGAGGACCCGCTTGGAAAGAATTTTCGATCGTTGCCTTTCGACTTCCGAAACATCGAATCCGAAATTTTCAAAGCAGCCCTTGATAATCAGAAAGAGCGACAACGCGAACTCAGGCTTTCAGATGTCTTTTGATTTCATCCAGGGCAAGAGATTCTAAGATTTCAAAATTTGTGGAGCTGGAGTAGGGAAGATTTTCGATCAATCTTAGACCGAAGTTTCCGTAGTCGTTCTTGATCCATTTTTTGAGTTGAAGAAGAGTTTCTTTCGAACGATCTCCGGAAGGAACTGCTTTTCGAATAAATTCCAGAAGTTCTACGATCCCGACCTTTGTTTTTGTGGAAGTTTTAAAAACGGGAGGAAGATTTTTTCCCGGCATCATATCTTTTAAGAATTCCAGAGTTGTAATCAACATGTGATAGCTCGAATTCGCGAGTTGTTCTTCGTCACATTTGTTCAAAATAAAAGAATCCGGAACTTCCATAATTCCACTCTTCATAAACTGAACCTGATCCCCGCCTAACGGTTGCAAGACGAGAAAGGAAAGATCCGTGAGCTTGGAGACTTCGATTTCGTTTTGCCCGATCCCGACGGTTTCAATAAAGACATAACGAAAAAAACAACGCAAAAGACGTATGACGTGATACGTGTAAGGATTGACTCCTCCGAGTTCGAGTTGGCTCGGTTGGGAACGAAAGTAGATTCTTTTTTCTCTCGCCGGAAGAGAAAGCCTGGTTCGATCTCCCAAAAGGGAACCGCCCGAGATATGACTCGAAGGATCGATCGCAACGATCGCCATCGTCTCTTCGTTTTTTTCTTTTAAGAATTGAGTCGCGAGTTCTCCGAGTAAGGAAGACTTTCCCGCGCCCGGAGTTCCTGTAAAACCGATGGTCAAAGAATTTCTTCCGGTCAAACCTCGATTGTAGAGTTCTTCAAAAAGATTTTTTCTGAATTCAAAAGAGTCGGTTCTTTCTAGACCGGAGATGAGTTTCGCGAGAGGAAATTTTTCTCCCTCTCGCGCACCCTCGATGAGTTCCGCGAGTTCTGTCTTAGATGGATTCACAGACATTTCCGAAGAGGACGCGTTATGCGGCTTTTACGGTTTTGGAAATGATATCGATGATTTTTTCCATCACGTCCATCAAATCGTAATCCTTCGGAGTAAAGATCGCCTTGACACCGAGTTTTAAAAGAGCGTCGAAATCTCCCGGAGGAATGATCCCGCCAAAAACGACGGGAATGTTCGCTTTGTAGTGTTTTAATTCCTGGAAGATCTGTTCCGCGAGTTCTTGGTGAGAACCCGAAAGGATCGAAACTCCGATCACGTCCGCGTTTTCTTCCACGGCGGTCTGAACGATTTCCTCCGGTGTTAAACGAATTCCGGAATAGATCACGTCAAAGCCCGCGTGTTTTGCGGAAACCGCGATCATTTCGGCTCCGTTGGAATGTCCGTCTAACCCCGGTTTGCCGACTACGATCTTCGGTCTAGAACCGTTTGCTTTTAAGAAGGCCTCGACTTTCCCTCTGACTCTCGTTACCTTTTCGGTTTCTAGATTGAGTTTTTGTCCCTCGACTCCGGTAGAAGGTCTGTATTCTCCGAAAACGGATCTTAAAACGTCGGCCCATTCTCCCGTGGAAACTCCGGCCTTGGCGCATTCAATCGAAGCGGTCATCAGATTCTTATTTGCTTTTGCGTCGGCTTCGAGATTGGCAAGAGCGGTCTTTACTTGATTCGCGTCTCGTTTTTCTTTTGTCTTCGCCAAAACTTTGAGAGTTTCTTCCGCGGACTTAGGATCCACTTTGAAAACACCACCGTCTTGGTCGGTCATCAGAGGGGATTCGATTCCTTCGGTCCACTTGTTCTTTCCGACGATGATGAGTTCGTTGTTGTTGATCTTTGCGAGACGTTCCGCTTGCGATTTGACGAGTTGCGATTTCATATAACCGTTCTCGATCGCCTTGATCGCTCCGCCCATATCCAGAATTTTTTGAATTTCTTTGTAGGCTTCTTCTTTGAGATCCTTTACTTTGCTCTCTACTACTTTAGAACCTTCGAATAGATCGGGATACTCTAGTAAGTCCGTTTCGTACGCGAGAACTTGTTGAAGTCTCAGAGACCACTGTTGATCCCAAGGTCTTGGAAGAGAAAGGGCTTCGTTCCAAGCGGGAAGTTGAAGCGCTCTACAACGAGCGTCCCGGCTCATGGTGACGCCTAACGCTTCGATGAGAATTCTCCAGGCGTTGTTTTCCGGTTGTTCTTCGGTGAGACCGAGAGAGTTTACCTGAACCCCGTAACGGAAACGACGATACTTTTCCTGTTTTACTTGATAACGATCTCTTGTGATCTCGTCCCACATATCGGTGAAGGCGCGCATCTTGCACATCTCTTCCACAAAACGAATTCCCGCGTTTACAAAGAACGAAATTCTTCCCACGCACTGTTCGAATTCGTCCGGAGTAAAACAGTTTCTTTCTTTGATCGCGTCTAGAATTGCGATCGCGGTTGCGAGAGCGAAGGCGAGTTCCTGCACCGGAGTTGCGCCGGCTTCCTGCAAGTGATACGAACAGATGTTAGATGGATTCCATTTCGGAATGTTTTTCAAACTGTATTCATACATGTCCACGATCACACGGATGGATTGTGCGGGTGGGAAGATGTAAGTCCCTCTTGCGAGGTATTCTTTGATGATGTCGTTTTGTGTGGTTCCTTGGAGGAGTCCGATGTCCACTCCTCTTTCTTGGGCAAGGGCGACGTAAAGAGACAGAAGATACATCGAAGTCCCGTTGATCGTCATCGATGTGTTCATTTCCTCGAGAGGAATCTGGTCGAAGAGAATTCTAAAATCCTCAAGGGTGTTGATCGGAACTCCGACTTTCCCGATTTCGGGTCTTGCGATCGGATGATCGGAGCTGTAACCGCACTGAGTCGCGAGGTCGAAGGCGATGGAGAGTCCGGTTTGACCTTTGGAGAGGTTTTTTCGGAAGAGTTCGTTCGATTCTCTCGCGTTTGTGTGTCCCGCGTAGGTTCGGAAGATCCAGGCTGGCTCTTTGGAAGGCTTCCCGGCTTTGTCGTAAAGGATATGATCTTTATTTTCCATGAATTCTGTCCCGATTCGAGGTTCTCATTGTTACTTCAAAATGTGTTGGTAGAATTTCACCTCAATTTTTATCCTTGCTCTGATTTCCGCAAAAACCCTACGGACCCGCAATGGATTTAGAAAGAAGCAACAAAGCCAACCCAATCTACCTTTTTCTCTCGGCGATCGGCCTTTCAGTCGTGCTTTCCGTCCTTTATAACTGGTTCGGAGAACCTCTGAATCCGGAAGCGATGAGCGTTCTTGCAAACCTTCGTTCTCTTACGGAAGAGGGAAAATTTTTCTCCGATCAAGCTCCGCTTTCCTTTTTCATTCTGGATTTTTGGAAATCGATCACCGGGCTCAACTATACCACGGCTTTTTATTCTCTCTCCGCTTTTATTTTTTCATTTTGTATTCACGTGATCGGCCTGACTCTTCAGAGAGAAAAATGGAAACCGAATCATTATTTGATCTGTTATCTTTCGGCTCTGACTCCACTTAGTTTTTCGATACCATTGTATTTTTATCCTGAGTTGTTCAGTCTTGCCTTTCTGTTGATTCTCTTTCTTGCATTTAGAATGGAAACTCTGGGCGACATATTCTTGCTCGTGGTTTGTATTCTAGGAAGTTTCTTTTCTCATTTCTCGGTGTTTCTTTTTGGAATGACCGTCTTTGTGATCAAAGCCGGAACCGTGGGAATCAGAGAGAGAAAAAAACATCAGTCCGTCTTTTTTAAAAGAAGAAACATTCCTCAACTCGTCTTGCTCGTTTATTTAGGAGTGCTTCTCGCACTTCTGACGATTCTGGTCAACGTAGACTTCTACGGACAAAATTCATTCGAGAGTTTTTATAAGCTGGGTTGGAATTATCTGATCAACCTGGGTCCGTTGTTTCTCATCCTCTACGTAGGAAGTTTTCTTTTGAAGTCGGAGAAAGAACTGAGTACGATCGGAGCGAGCGCCGTGTTGTTTGTGGCTCTTCTTGTTTCCGCATACTTTTCGGTGAAACCTACGACCGGAATCAACGCGACGAAATTAAGCGCGTTTACGAAGGATCTTGTAAATTTAAAGAGTAGGGAAGTGATTCAAGCGGAGGAGAAGATCTTTGCAAGCCCCGCTGTTTCGTCTTACGTATATTTTCATTCCAAACAAAGACTTGTTTCTATTAAACCGAAGGAATGGAAGAATCGGGACTATCTCTTTTTGGAAGAAGTCTGGCTCGCGGACAAGAGAGATCTTTTAAAACGATATAAGTTTAAGAATCCACAATATGTTTTTCTATCCGGAGAACAGATTCTGATTACTGGATTTCTTACAAAAGTGATAAGCGGAGAAAAGGAAAATACGCAGATCAAGATCCAGGTGGAAAAAGCAAATTCTCAACTTCTATCTAAGAATGGGGAGAAGGGGCTCAATCGTTTTCTGACGGGAATCTTTACATCTTCTGCGTTGAGTCCGGAACAGAACCCTTGAAGTCCATCTGGAACCAAAAGAAAAATTCAAAAGATAAGAATCCGACTTCCAAAGGTCAAAAGATCGCCGTCTCCTTATCGGAATATAAAGAAAAACTAAAGTTCGGCTTAAAAGGCAAAAAAGAAGAATCTTCCGAGGACGAGGGTTTGACGATAGGAGCCAACGGACTTCCTTTTGAAACCGCGTATTGGAGGGACATCTACGGTTCCGGGACGGACGTGGACGCGACATTTAACGCAAAAGAACACGCACGTTATGCGAAATCGATCCTCAATTTGATGGAGATCAACGTAAACTCGATCGCTGACTTCGGTTTTGGAAAAGGGATTCTTTTGAAAGAGATGGTAAAGATCTTCAAGCCCGGAAGGGTTCTCGCGATCGATCCTTCGGAGCAGATGCTCGACGAACTGATCGCGCAAAAATGGATCCGCGCCTGGAACATCTCCGTCTTAAACACAACCGTTCAAGAATTAGATTTGTCTTATTTTGTTCATCTTCCTTTCGATCTTGGAATTTGCAATTCCGTTGTACAGTATATCGAGGGAGATCTCAAACCGGTCTTCGAGAAACTTCATAGAATTGTAAAGTATCTCTATTTCTCCGTTCCCACAAAAGACGACTATATAAGAATGAAAAAAGAAATCTACTTTGAAGATCCCTACGCATTCGTAAGAACTAAA
The DNA here is from genome assembly GCF_001729245.1 of Leptospira tipperaryensis. NCBI lineage: Bacteria > Pseudomonadati > Spirochaetota > Leptospiria > Leptospirales > Leptospiraceae > Leptospira > Leptospira tipperaryensis. Next base: position 67,337 of record NZ_CP015218.1, read on the forward strand.
AAACAATACATGAAGATGATCGAACCTTACTTCCGAAGAGTCGGTTTTAATCTTTTGGAAAGTCGCCTTGTCGCAGATTCCCGTTTTACGGATCAATTGTTTAAGGACGAATAATCCTTAATATCCCTTCCCTCCAATCCTCACCGGATCGGAGTCAAAGGATTTCACCACTTTCGTCCTTAAAAAGTTGATCCGTAAATCTTCGAATCCCAACAGATTCGCATTCTTTAAAAAACTAAACTCATCTAAGTACAACTGACTGAACTCAGGACGAATATAACTGAGCCTCGCATAAATTAAAATCACAGAGCGGATCGATACAATAGCAGATTTTTTCTGAGATTTTTCATAGTTTCGCATTCAAATTATTTCTGAAAAATTGAAAAAATACATTCAAGTAACTGAATGTATTTGTTTTTGAACCATTATTTAAGACTAAAAAAAGAATCAGGACGTAATTCTCCTAACTCAAATACACGAGTTCCTTTTCCAAAATAGACTACAAACGTTAGGCTACGTTTTTGTAAGAATAAGTATGATACAGACCGCCAAGAACGGGTGTTGCAATTAGCTCCGCTTTCCCGTTTGCAGGCGGTTTCAGGATTGGAGACGGAACAGGACTGTCTTTATTTAGAGCGAGATGGGTTCGATGATGATTGTAGAAATGAATGAACTCTTCCAACTTCGTTTCCAAATGATACTGATTGATTGGAATGAAATAATCTAAAAATTCATTTCTGCACGTCTTAACCCAACGCTCCGCGTAACAATTTTGCCAAGGAGAATAACGGGTTGTCTTTTTGTGTTTGATTCCAAATCTTTCTAAGTATTTACTAAATCGTTTCCCGAATATGGGATCGTTGTCAGACAAGAAATATTGAATCTTCTTTCCTGACTTTGCTTGTTTTCGAATTACGAGTTTCAAAACGCTCTTCATCCAATTCGTGGTTGGGTTTGTATGAATATCAAAGTGAAGGATTTGTCTTGTCCCAACATGTAAAAAGAAAACTACGCGAAAGATTTCTTTAAAATTTGCCGAGTAAGAAGTAAAGGTATCGGAAACAATCATTGTGTCCGAATGAAGGGAATAGAACTGTTTCCAAGAAAGCTGTTTTTTAGGATCAGGAGGTCTTTTGGGGATGTATTTAGAAACCGTTCGTTCTGAGCAATTGTATCCTAATTTTTGTAAAAGGCCGTGTAGTTTTGTGGCACCCCAGATTCTGTTTTCTTTTGCGACCCTGCGAATGAGTTTAATGATGTCCCAAGGGATATTGGGTCTTCCCGGTTTTTTCTTTCTTGAAATCATTGCCCAGAAGATTCTGAGTTTGTTCTTTTTCCATTCTAAGAGAGTTGCAGGAGAAACAAGAATTAAATTTTCTTTCCAATCAAAATTGCAGTAAGAAAGTAACACAAGTTTCAGTCTTTCAAAAGGTGTTGGTTGAAACTTTTTGTTTTTCCGTTTGAATGCAGTTAACTGTAATTTGAGAATTAAAATTTGGTTGGAATGTTGGGTTTGATTTTTAAAATCCGAAAAGGATCGAAAGATTAAAATGCAGTTGAGAAGCAAGGAAAGTTCAAGTAGAAGCATCTGTATTGTTTTTATCGGAGAGTTAGATTATATCGTAATAAAAAAGCATTCGGAATTTGGCCCCGTTTCTATAAAAAAGATAACGTTAGGTCTGCGCAGCTGTGGCACGAATGAAGGTGATGATAACTTTGAATCCTTGAAAAAGAAATTACACGCAAAGAGTAGAGTAATTGTTAGAAGCCGCTCTAAAGATATCTATGAGAAGTTTTGTATTCAAATAAACAGATTCAAAATCCGAATGATCTTCTTCAAGAAGGTATTTATTTGAATCAAGAATTAGCTGAACACCAATCAAGCAACCTGTAACGTAGATATCGAAATTAAATTTAGAAGAAATACGAAAGTAGTTGTCGCCCGTTCAGACTTTTACATACTTTCAAAAGGAGTTGAATTTAGAGAATTTTTTCGAGGATTCGACTCAACTGCACCGGCGGTGCGAAGGAACGATTTTTGATAAAAGAAAGATCGTTCTAAGAGAAAAATGAATTTTGTAACTCCCGCGGCAGGGATGGAAGCGTGGTCAATAAATTGCGAGTTAGAGTAATACTTTTCATATCGATATTATCTTTCAATTTATTGACCGGAGCTGAGAGCCCGGTTTCGGGGAAACGCTACTCAAAGCCTTTTCTTTCTTCCTACTCAACATTCCAAAACAATAATATCTTTTCCCCGAAAGCCGCCCTGGCCTTTTCTTCAAGCATCTCCAAATCCGACAAATACGGTAACGTTTTAGTAGAACGTGGTGTGATCACAGCAGAGCAGATGGGCACTCTGATGACGAAAGACGGTGGTCATGACGAATTGATCTCGTTGTATGATTCGAACAAACAGGCAGCCATCGAAGGTGGTCCAGCGAGTCAGAAGCTTTGGGAAGACAGCACAAGCAAAGCAGTCGAACAACTTCGTAGCGAAGGTTTGAACATTGCAATGGGAGGTCAGTCTCAGAGCGGCTTTTTCAACGATCTGCTAAACAGCTTTCAGCGGTGATGGGCTATGCGACGGACGGCAATGGTGGATTGGATGAGAATGGTGCGTTTAGTATCAGTACCTGTTTTACAGCAGGGACATTGGTCCATACGAAGACAGGAACGAAGAAGATCGAGGAGATCCAAGTTGGAGACCAGGTTCTTTCTTGGGATGAGAGTGAAGATGAGTTTGAATATAATAGAGTATCAGAGACTTATATTCGCCAAACGGATAAAATTTATAAACTGACTTATGAGAACGGCAGTTCGGTTGAAACAACAAATACGCATCCATTTTATATTGATGGCAAAGGTTGGGTTAAAGCAGAAAAACTGCAAGTAGGCGACAAATCTATTTTATCAAACGAAGAACGCTTAACGCTTCATTCAATCGAGATTGAACTAAGACAAACTACTGTGTATAACTTCCAGGTTGAAAACGCTCACACTTACTTTGTATCGGATGTTGCGATTCTGGTCCACAACGCTGACGGTTATGAAAATATGGTAAACAGATATTCGGAAGCAAGGTTATCAATCGAAAAAGATTTTAGCCAATATCAGGAATTGAAAGATAAAACTTTGGAAGAATTTGTAAAGGCAGGTGCAGATTTATTAAAAGGAACTGCAGGATCGATATTAGGTGCCGGTATTGAGGGCGGGACTGCTGCAAAAGATTTAGCTGCAGATTCAAAAACAGGGCCACTTTATGAAGAGCTGATTGCACATGATGGAGAGATTGAGAAATCGAATTTCGAAAATGATGTAAAATTGATTAATGTTTCCAAGTCAGAAAACGAAAAAGAGATGAAGATACTTTTAGGAAATCGTACATTGGATAGTTTACGTGAAAGTGACGATCCAAACGATACAAAAAGGTATCTCAAGTATTCTCAGCTGGAGGGTAATAATTTGGATCTCGATAAAATGATGGCTAATAGGACTGAGAAATACAATACATATATGAGTAAGCTTGCAGACCTAACTGCGGGCATTAAAAATCGAGATTTTGGCGCGAACTTTAATTTTCGTAGAGAGTTGAATTTCGATGCAATTGAAGGTGACTCTCCGCTCAAACATTCTCAGATTGCATTGCAACAGTTGGCTGAGTTTTCGAATGATTACAGGAACTACTTAGGTTCTGCAATGGCGGACAGCGTTAGCGCTAAAACATTTGATGCACAAAAACTTGTGAAATCATATAATGATTATTTATTAAGTAGGGGATGGAGGCCAATAAAGTGAGTAAGAAAGGATCTATTGTCGGAATAGTGTTTTTGTTTTTGGTTGCATGTCCAAAACCTGCAAAAGCATGTACAGAATTTAATAGTAGAGGAACTTGTGTAACGACTGAAAAAATGCCAGATAATACCGTTGTACAAAAAGAGTTTAATAGAGAAGGAAAAGTTATAGAGGAATCAATCAGCTACTTGAATGGATCTGAGATTCGAAAGATTTTCGATCCTTCAGGGAATATTCAGAATATTATTAAATATTATAATGATAATGATGTCAATAATCGTCGAGTCATTGGCAATAGAGACGATGAGAGGCCAAGCGCTGTTGATAAACATGCGTATTTTAGCGGAGTTAAAAGACGCTGGATTGTAGAGAATCGCGTGAATGAAAAGCTGGAGGGTTCTTATAAGGAATTCGATATTACTGGTGTTTTAAAAATTCATTTAGAATTCAAAAACGGAAAGTTAAACGGTGAGCAAAAGTTTGAAAATGGCGAAAGTTTCTTTGTTTTTCATATGAAGAATGGCGAGTTGTTAGAGACATATACAGGTGCGAAACACAACGTTATTAGAAGAATAATTAATGATTATTGGTGATTGTTTTTGTGTCGTAGGCCAAAACTGCCATTTGTTAAGTATCGTTTTGTGTCACAGCTAATGTTTGTTAAGCGGTTTTTTCAAAGTCAACCTCGGAATGCTAGTAAAGATGATGAATTCCTCCGAGGACTTTTCGTTTGATGACTTTGGAGGTAGAAGAAGGGTAAGAAATTGGTCTTCCAGCAGGTGAGTCTTTGTTCAAAGCGAGATGCGGCCTCCAAACGTTGTAATAGTTGACGTATTCCGATGAAATGGCTTGTGCATGAGCCAAAGAAAAGATCGGAATATGATTTAAACATTCCCTCCTAAAAGAACCGAACCAACGTTCCATGATTCCATTGCACCAGGGAGAAGCGATGGGCGTGTGAAGAGATTGAATGCCTAATGCTTCCAAACCCAGAAGAATTCTTCTTCCTGAGAAAAGTATATCGTTATCCCGAAGAAGAATTTCAAATTCTTTGCAAAGAGATTTTGCTTCCCGAATTTGTCGCAGAACCCAATCTCTGGAAGGATTTGATGTAATATTTAGATGAACAATCTTTCTCGAACTTACATGAATAAAAGCTAATGCGTAAAGAGTTTTTCCATACATGGTTTGAATTCTACAAAGATCCATTGCAACGGTATACTCTTTGATTTGAGAGATTAAATTTAACCAAACATTCCAATTCCCTCGAAATGGGTTGTTTCCTTTTTATCGAAGTTAAGGATATTGAATATCCTAATAAAAGAAGTTCGGAATGGATTCTGGAGGCACCCCAATTAATATTGTTCTTTAACATATCTTTAATTTGATAGTAAAGCTTCCAATACTCTCGTAAACCTGGCCTGCCTTTTTGTTTAAGCTTTAAGAATTTTCTAAGTTTGTTTTTTAAGACTTTAAAAACAAAAGTGCCTTGCTCTGGTGGGAATTTCCAGAGAAGATACAAAAGAATATTTTCCACGACAAAAGCCCAAAACCAAGGATCTTAGAACAAGGAGTGATAATTCATATTCGTATTTTAGATTGTATTTAAGAAGACTGTATTTACAATGAAAATAGATAAGAATTGATTTCAGGTTATAACGTAAAGTTTTAATGAATGAATTTTTACGAACACGAACATTGAAATACTATGACTCGCAATGAACTAAACAAAATACTATTGAGGATTTTGAAAGCTTACGAAGAGATGCGAACCAAAAGTTCTTTGAACGGTAGCTCTGAAGTATTGGAAGCGAATCGGGAAATCGGTAAGATCTTAAAATCTGCAGAGGAAAGAAGCACAGAACAAGAACGATGGAGCGGTAGTTGGCTGAAATTGATTTCAAAGGAACTACGCAACCGTAATCAAAGTGGCTTTTTTGGGTGTGCTAATCAAAATTTTAATTCAAACTCGTAACCCTCGAAGATGTGCAGCTATTTATGCAGGCATTTATTTTGTCTTGAGCTTTCTCTTTATGGATGAATTTTCGTTTGTGATATTTATTGCAGTCGCAATTGTTTTTGGCCTTTCCTATGTATATTACTGGCTTCTGAATAAGTTTTACGATACTTCTATGATTTCCTTTTGGATAGTAATTCTGACAGGAGCTTTAATTGGTTTTATTTAAGTGATGCTAACGATTGTTTAATCTCGTCCGAACCTGGTTTTAATATTACTGTTTCGTCGAGCACCAAAGTTTATGAAGCCTTTTATATTTGAGGTCGTAGTGAAAAAAATTATGTATAGATTTGCTCTTTTAATATTCGGATTTCTATTAAGTGCAAATTGCTTGGGATTTTGGTCTGGATTAGTAGGGAGTAAAATTGATTCCGAAAATCAGCAAAATCAATATGTAGATAATTGCAATAATGGAGCCATGATACGCCGACTCGAGAATGTAAATAGAGATAAGTATACTTTTCGTGGTTTCATGGCAGATATTACGATATCAGTTTTAGCTGCGACCCAGTCTGTGGTTTCCGCTGGAGTCTATTTCGTTACTTCGTTTTTTGGCACTACCCTTGTTATTTTAGGTCATGATTCTGGGATGATAACGGAGTTAAACGGGGTCATTTCGGGTTCTCATGAAACAAAATGTAAAGGTGAAAAAGAATATTTTTATAAAGCATATTCAGTGAACGTCAAAGAGTCATCCTCAATATTCAATGACAAATTATTAGCCAAGTGTTCGGTAGTTACCCGGTCGGAAGCAAACGCTCGGATACGAAAAGATTTAACATTACATATTTCACAGCGGATCACGGAAGGAGAACCGATCTTATTTGCGGAAGAACTAAATACTGAATTGGAAACAGTAAATTTAGTTCAATGTTCTTATACTGCGATTTCTGAGGTTGGTGACTTCAATTGCCGTTGTATCTATAACATTCGAATTAGATTGAAAGAATAGAATGGTTTAGATTGCAGGCAATCGCCTTGCTCTATATTGATCGGGAGTGCCGAGAAAATTTTGTTAGGCGATATCTTTGCAAAAATTTCAGTACTAAGCTCAGTTAGAGTATGAAATTAAGTAAATATTAAAGGAAATTGCAACGGGCGCATTTGTTCTGGTATTGCTAGTTGTTTTAGGATAACGTCCTAAATCTTTCACACATTTAAGAATGACTGAGAAGGCTCTCCTTGCTGATTGAGTTTGTAACGAGCAAATTCAAAGAGAGAACCCAAAATAATGGTAGAACCGAACAAAGGTTACGGAGTGTTTCCAAATGGGAACTCGACTCTTACGTTGGGTAAGCGTGTCTTGGGGGGCTTTGCCTACATTTAAAAAGTATGTTGACATGGAGAAGTTAAAAGAATTAAAAACTTTAAAGCTTATGGCTTGCTCGTCTGAGGAGAATTTCTCGTAAGTTTTCATTTGTGCGAAACTTTAAAGACACGATTGTTCTGCGATTTTCAAAAAAAATATGAAAATAAAAAAAATCTTAATAGTTTTTCCGATATTTATTTATTCTTGCATGACAATGCGATTGAATTACTTAACTATCCCCGAACTCGTGACAAAACAGTTCGAAGTAAAAGAAATTGCTGAGCTAAGCGACTTAAACAATCAGACCATTCGATTTGATGTGCCGAATTTAGATCAAGCCTACGATTACCAAAATTGCCTCTCTACGAAATATTTTAGTTTTAGCTATTGCGATAAAACGATAAAGGAGAACATTTTAAGACTGCCTAAACTAAGTAATGATGAATATTATTACATTGGAGGTAGAAAAGGCTTTATTTATTTTAACAATGAATATGCGTTCGTTCACGGCAAAATGAGCCAAAATATTTACGAGGATGGATATTTGCAGTTTGGATTTCCTAAGTCGATTTCTATTTCGGATGATGGATTATCTCGTTTGGTAACTTATAATAAACCTAGGAAGGATCTTGATGATGTTTGTTACCATGAAATATTGAATAAAAGTTATGATCGATATGAGTTTAAACAAGATTGCGATAAAGTAAAAAAAACTCTAAAATTTCATTCAATGCAAAGAGTAAAGATACCTAAGACAATTTACATTTTCATTCATGAAAAGTCTCCGCGCTCTTTTGAACCTCTAATAAAGCAAAGAATGGTTTCAGTAAACGGAAAATACAATTTTTTAATTGAATTGTCGACAATCACTGGCGAACGAACCGAAAAACCTAACATTCTGTTGTACTTATTATATCCACCCGCTTTTATTTTCGATATTATAACCTTCCCGATCCAGATATTTGTCGTTCCTTTTGGTAAAAATGCGCTCGGATAATTTTACTGACCAGTCATAATGACTTCGATTTTTCAATCCGCTCGTAGTTCACTCTTGCTCTTTATTGCGAAATAATTTCTTCTTAGCCAAGTCGGACACTGCCCTTAAGATTGATTTCGCATCAATGAGAACCTAAGAGAAGCTTTTCTCATGTGATCAATCCATTAGCTTTGAAGTCTTGGCTCTTTTAACTTCTCTAAAGTCAGCCTACTTTTTAGTTTCCATTTAGTCCAAGCTACGTAACGGAGGCGAGCAGCAGTTAAGATGAGAGCGGACTTTCATCCGAAAAGGCTTCAACGGCGTTTGTTCATCTTTTTGAAATTTGTCTGATCAAAATCTCAATCGGCGAGAAAAGCCTTCTATTTCATTCTTAAAAGTGCGAAAAATATAAGACGTTATCTTTAAATATTAGTAGAAATATCCCAAAATAGAATTTAAAAAACGATGTATATTAAGGGATAATTGCGTTTTCTGTTGCTTAAATTTCCTAACTTATTTATACATTTAAAATAAGCGAAAGCCCTTACTTTTTGTCTTTCAGAATTTTCAAAAAGTGCCCAAATTCTCAAATTCAAATTTGAAACGCGATTTATCATTTGAAATATTGAATCTCTTCTTTGTATCCAACGCTTTCTCTCTTTGGGAACCTAATTTTGCTTATGGTCTTAATTCAGAATTTTTTTCTATTTGATACATCGGTTTCATTTTTACCCAGTTCTTATGATCCCATTCTGATTATTCTTTCCGTTCTTGTTGCCATTTTCTCTTCGTACATTGCGTTGCGTATGGTAGGACAATCCCTACCGGAATCTTTTCATCCAAGCAGTAAATTTCTCATTCTCTTTGCGGCAAGTCTTGCGCTCGGCTGTGGAATTTGGTCCATGCACTTTATCGGAATGCTTTCCTTTCAATTGTGTACTACCGTATCTTACGATAAGACGCTCACGATCGTATCAATTTTTCCAAGTTTGATTGCTTCGATGATCGCGCTTGCTTATGTGAGTCGACCAAAGATCAAGTGGATCGAATTGATCTTTGGGGGAATTTTGGTCGGCTCGGGAATCGGAGCCATGCACTATACGGGTATGGCGGCGATGAGAACCGACGTTTTATTACGATACGATCCTGTCTTTTTCGGGTTGTCCATTCTGGTCGCAATCGTTTTGGCGATCTTATCTCTTTGGATACGTTTCGGTTTGCTCAATCTAAAGTTAGGACCCAATTTACCGACTATGATCGCGGGCTCAGTGATGGGATTGGCGATTTCAGGAATGCATTACACCGGAATGTTCGCCGCGCGATTTATTGGAACTCCCGAAACGATCCTCTCGAATGATCCATCCAATCCGACGTTCTTAGCGTTAGCCGTTTCGATTACTACCATATCGTTTACTGCGTTTACTTTTGGAGTAAACGCATTTTTGCGTTATCGTAAATTGCTAAACAATCTTCGTTCCAGCGAAACTAGAATGAGAGCCATCATTACGACCGCAGTTGATGGTGTGTTTACCATCGATATGTCGGGATACATTCGAGATTTTAATCATTCTGCAGAAAAGATATTCGGATACGAAAGCTCTGAAGTGATAGGTCAGAAAATTCAAATTCTTATACCGGATCTATTTGGAAATCAACAACTCAATCAACTCTCGGGAGAATTTGGAAAATTTCTTGGAACGGATTCGGAGCCGATGGGGCTCAGGAAGAATGGAGACAGATTTCCCATCCGATTGGCAGTAGGTTATGCGAAACTCCCGAACGAAGATATTCTCGTCGGATTTGTAACCGATATCAGCGAACAGAAGATGATGGAGAATGCGTTAAAACAAAGCGAACAACAAAAGCGTTCTCTTATCAAAAATATTCCAGGTATAACGTATCGATGTTTGTTAAACGAAAAGTGGAGCGTTATATTTATGAGCGACGCAGTGGAAACGTTAACCGGCTACCCGGTCGCCGATTTTACGGAACCTCATCCAAAACGATATTTTATCGATTCGATTCTTCCGGAAGATCGTGAAAAAATTTGGGCGACGGTCGATGAAGCAGTAAAGAATAAAAAAGCTTTTGTTTTGGAATATAGAATCTTAGATAAAAACGGACAGATCAAATGGTGTTGGGAGCACGGAAGCGCAATTTTCGGAGACAATGGGGAAGTTCTCTTTCTGGACGGAGTCATCTTAGATATCACGGAAAGAAGAAACATGGAAGAAGAATTGCGAAGGTCTATGGAAAAAGCCGAACTTGCCGCAATTACAAAAACTTCCTTTTTGGCGAATATGAGTCACGAAATTCGAACTCCGATGAACTCAATCATAGGGTTTACTGAAGTTTTACTTTCCAGCGAACTCAAAAAAGAACAAATAGGCCATTTAGAAATCATTAAAGGATCCGCAAAATCTCTATTACGTCTTTTGAATGATATTTTGAATACGGCAAAGCTTGAAAAAGGCGCCGTGGAACTTGAGAATAATACGTTTTCTCTTCGCAAATTGATAAGCGAACTCAAATCCATTTTTGGTTTGAACGCGAAAAAGAAGAATCTTGATTTTGAAGTGATTATAGATCCTAATCTAGCCGAATTTTTTTTCGGAGATTCTTTGAGGATCCGCCAAATTCTGATCAATCTGATCGGAAACGCAATTAAATTTACAGAGCAAGGAAAGGTAACTCTCAAACTAGAATCGAAAGATGCGTCCGTACATTTTTCGATCAAAGATACAGGGATCGGAATTCGGGCCGATCGTTTGGGCAAAATATTTGAACCTTTTACTCAAGCCGATATTTCAACGACTAGACGCTACGGAGGAACCGGTTTAGGAACTACGATCTGTAAACAGTTAACGGATCTTATGAAGGGACGGATCTGGGTGGAAAGCGAGTTGGGTAAGGGAAGTAATTTTCACGTTACGCTACCATTAATAGCAAATCCGAACTTTGAGACACAAAATGAAAAATTTCTGAATTATCATTACCCAAAATTAAGAATTTTGGCGGTGGATGATATTGAAAAGAATACCGAACTTTTGAAGCTCCTCCTTACAAAGGAAGGACATACGGTGACGACAGTGTCTAACGGAGAAGACGCGGTGAAGAAATATTCCCAGGAAACTTTCGACGTAGTCTTTCTGGATGTTCAAATGCCCGGCTTAGACGGTCTCGAAACCGCCAAGATCATGCGTTTTCAGGAAACGCAAGAAAAGAGAAAAAAAACTCCAATCATCGCACTAACCGCTAGCGTTTTTCAAGAAGATCGGGATGCCGCGGAGGCAGCGGGTATGGATGGATTTGTAGCGAAGCCGATAGAACTTTCCGAATTGTTAAGCGAATTGGCAAAGGTATTAAATTTCAGTGAAACGACTTCCATCAAAAGTCCCAAAAATTCCAGACTGAATGTTCCGGATGAATCGGATATAGAACGTATGAGGGTTCTTTTTCTCCAGATTTTCGACGCTTTTGATAGAGGAACTATCGAAGAAAACCACATTAACGAATTACTAACTCTAGTTTCCGGAAAGATAGAAGAAGATATAATTGAGAAATTTATCTTTCATGTAAATCAGTTTGAATTTGAAGAGGCGCAATCCAGATTATTCGAATTTTCAACGTTATTAAAAATTCCGGGAATCAAAAGATAAATGAGCATAACAACAAACTCGCAAGCGAAGATTCTAATCATCGATGATGAAGCCGCAAATCTTCAGGTATTGAAGCAAATCCTAAGCGCTGATTATAGATTGTATTTTGCAAAAGACGGTTATAAAGGAATTGAACTCGCGAAGTCGGAAAAACCAAACATCATTTTGTTAGATGTGATGATGCCCGGTATGACCGGACACGAAACGTGTAGAATTCTTAGAGCGGAGCCTGAGACATCTAGGATTCCTATTATATTTGTAACCGCAATGGCAGACGAAGAAGACGAAGCCGACGGATTTAATTCCGGGGCTGTCGACTATATTACAAAACCTATCAGTCCCGCGATCGTAAAAGCTAGGGTTCGAACCCATCTATCGTTGGTTCGAAACGATGAACTTCGAGAAACCCGATTGCAAATCATTCAAAGACTCGGTCTGGCAGCGGAATACAAAGACAACGAAACGGGTTTGCACGTGATTCGGATGAGTCATTATTCTCAGATTCTTTCATTAGCCGCTGGATTTTCCGAGGAATGCGCGGAAGACCTTTTGCATGCGTCTCCTATGCACGACATAGGGAAAATCGGAATTCCGGATAACATATTACAAAAACAAGGTAGACTTACTCCCGATGAGTGGGAAATCATGAAGAGACATCCCGCCATCGGCGCGGAGATCATAGGAGATCACGATTCTCGATTGTTGCAGTTAGCGAAAACGATCGCTCAGAATCATCATGAGAAATGGGATGGTTCCGGTTATCCGAACCGTCTCAAAGGGGAGGGGATTCCGATCGAAGCTCGTATCGTTGCGTTAGCCGATGTTTTCGACGCGCTCACAACACAAAGACCTTATAAAAAAGCCTGGGAAATTCAAGACGCAATCGCTCATATACAAAAAGAATCCGGAAAACACTTTGATCCTAGTTTAATTCCTATCTTCTTGGATGTGATGCCTAAATTTTTAGAGATCCGAGAACGTTGGGCTGAAAGTTAAAGGGCACGAATTAGGTTTAAAAAATTTAGTGGATATGTATGCACTGATATTTACGCGAATGAAAAGATAAAATTATTTCCCAGTTATTGAATGAGAGCAGATGCAAAATCCTCAATTTACCCTTTACTTTTAAATTAAAAAGCGCTTCCTTGAAACTCCTCTCATCGAGTATGATCAAAATCGATTCAGGGATGTAAAGCGATTCTTTTATGAAATATTATTCGATTGAACTTTCAGGAAATATAGATTTCGAATAAACATTTCGTATCCTATAAAGGATCCCTATAGCTATATTTTAAATATCTCGATCGTTAAAATTTTACAAAATTTGTGGCAGAGTTATAGGAGAATAAATATCTGAAAAATTGGAAATCGAATTTAATAGGAGTTTAGATATTATAAAAAATCACTCAGATTCTGTTCGTAATTTAAGAATCGAAGTTTGATACAATCTTTGGAAGTATCGATTCGGGCTATACCATCTTGTCAAATATGCCCTGCTTGTTCAATTTAGGTCGCTCGGTTTAGAAATTAAATTTTGAGGAAAAGAAAGAATCCGAGCAAAATTAATAAGGAGAAATGAGGTATAGATTCCGATATTACGGAATTGCAATAGGTTGATTTTGCTCGTTCAAATCGGTCTTTTGATTTTTTAAAGGAAAGTGGTCCTGGACCCACTTTTGTTTTATCTTTTCCAATCCTCTTTTCCGAGTTTCCGTATAATCCATTTTTTTACTTATCTGATCAAACTGGATACGAGAGACTTCTTTATCTAGAGAAGATTCTAACCAGCCGTAAGCATGGATAAAGTGAAGAACTTTCCCAAACCAAGAGAGATTATTTTCAAAACACAAGAATTGTAACTGGAAAAGTTTTTTGTGAAATTTTGGGTTAGAAAAAAGAGTTGGGAAATTCTTTTTATTTTTAATAAGTGCGAATAAAAAGCATTTAAGAATGTCTTTTTTGTAGGAAAATTCATTTATCATAATATCAAGTAAACCTTCTACGTTCTTAGGCTTATTGTAAAAGATGCAGTTTACTTTTCGTTTTCCCTCATACCATTCGTCCGCGATACATTCCGGATCTTTACGTAATTGTTCAATTACTTTGTAGGAAAATTCTCGATTTTCTTCTAAGTCGATCAAAACAAATTTGGATAAGCTCTCTATGTTCATCGACATCATTGTTTTTAGAAGTTTAATTGATTGGACCTCCTGCGCAGAGATGCCCATGTTTCGTTCACTGTCGTTCTTTTGCGAAATATAATTTGCTAAAATTAGAAAATCGGCTATTTTATCTTTTCTATCTAACATCAGTTTACTAATGATAGACAACTCTTGTGATAATAGAGTTGACTCCAATTCTTCAAAGGACCCCTCAAAATCTAAATCGATTTCAAACGTTTTTCGAGCTTCTAAAATCTTGGACCAGATTTCCGGATCCGTCGTCATAATCTTTGGAATCAATCTTTTCAAATAGAAGTGTTTTATTACCTCAAAGGCGTCGCTTGCTAAATGATCGGAAACGTGAAAAAGGCCTACGGTTTTAGTGACCACAACTTGTTCATTCTCATGAATCATTTCTAAGATGATACGAACGCAATCCGCATAAACGTCATCTTTGATCAGTTCCCTATTGCAAAAGGAGTGGATCCAGCGATTGCAGTCAAATGAATCCCTTAAAAATGTTCCCTCTGTCTCGGTAGTGAGGAAATCGGAAATTTGATTTAATTCACCAAGATGATACGGTTCACATGTTAGGATATAATTTTGAATGGATGAAGAAGACCGACTCAAGCTATTGAGATAAATCTCTTTTATGATATTTGCATCTTTTACTCTGAATTCTTTTCCGGAAATTAAATTAAGATATACCAGTAACTCTTTCGTCTCCGGCTTAAAACGAAATTCAGGAAAAATTAATATTAGATTGGAGTTCGACAGTTTTATTAGTAGTTCGGTATGGTTTACCTTCGCCGTCTCGTCTTTCCAAATTCTGAGTATCTTTCCGGAAAAAAAAGATTCAATGCTAGTATGATTTCTGATTCTGAATAGAATATCCACTTCTTTTGGCGCAAGATGAATGGCCCCTTTTTCTGAGGCATCCGTCTCGTCTCTTAAGAAAAAATATTTTGGCATGAACTTTGAATAGTTTTCTCGATCATAAAGGCAATCATGAGCATTCATTAATAAATTCCAATGTTCTAATTATTATCATTCGAATCGAGTATAGAATACAATAAATTATTGTCTAATAAATTTCTTTGCCTCTGGAGTGGAAATACTCCGTATCGAATTGCATGTCCCCTAAATTTTTAACATTGATTGCCGTAAGAGATTCAAGACTGAAGTCGGTAGCATTAAGGATCTCGGACTTATGCCTCCTTGGCCTCGTAAATTCAAGGCGGAGCAGAATTCAACGGAATCTTCCAAAGTAGTTTTATTTTATGAAAAACGGAGGCTTTGCAAACCGGCGGAAGTGCGGATATAAAACGGTAAGAATATTTAGTTCCGATGAAGCGACGGCAAAATACTGGATTATACTCCGGGCAGTTTTATAGATTCAGATGAGAATCTTATTATAAGCGGATCCAACGAAGAAATCACATTCCATATTTATGGAGTTCTAATCAATCTTTTAAAAAGGTTGTTCCGGAAAAAGGATTGGGTTGCCAGATTGAATCAATACAAGTTTAGAAGGAAAGTTCTTTATTTTCCCTGAAATCAGACTAACTAGAAAATTTCTAATTCTTGAATTTATTGACTTTCAATTCGCTTAAATTATCTTTCCTTATTTTAATTTCGAGTTAAGATAGTTTTCCATTTGTTGGTAGCTATTTATGTCTACGGAGACGAGGTTACATGGATTTTGAATTGTATAATACCTTTTTTGAAGAGACTCCGGATGCCGTTATAGTTACAGATAAGGCTGGATTTATAGTATTTTGGAATAAGGCTGCTGAACAGATCTTTGGGTTTCATCGGGATGAGGTATTGGAAAAAAGATTAGCCGACTTGCTGACTTCTCCGGATCGCCTTAAGGAAGAAGAATTAATTCAGGAAAGAGTGCTCCGTGACGGTCTTGTCGTTTATGAATCTGTCAGAAGAAAAAAAGACGGATCCTTAGTGCATGTGAGTGTTTCGACCAAAGCCATATACGATAAAGAGAATAAATTTAAGTATTTTCTTTCAACAAAGAAGGACGTAACGGCTCTAAAAGTATTAAGAGACGTTAAATTAGTAGAATCTAAATTTAGAGACCTCCTTGAGTCAACGCCGGATGCCATCGTAATGGTGAATATTACGGGTAAGATTATTTTGATTAACTCGATGGCTGAGAAAACTTTTCGGTATCGGCGCGAAGAGCTCATTGGTCAATCCATTGAAATCTTACTCCCTCAACGTTTCCAATCGGATCATCTGAAACATCGTTCCCAATTCTTTATTCAACCTCGATCGAGGACAATGGGTGCCGGACTGGAATTATACGGGATTAGAAAGACTGGCGAGGAGTTCCCCGTTGAAATTAGTTTAAGCCCGATCGAGACTGAGGAAGGTACGATGGTGATGAGTGCGGTTCGCGATATTACCGATCGGAAAAAAGCGGAACAGAAGTTTAAAGATTTATTAGAGTCTGCTCCGGACGCGATGGTCATTGTCAATCGAGAAGGGAATATCGTTTTAGTAAATTCTCAAACGTTGAATCTATTCGGTTGGGATCGTGATCAGTTATTAGGACAGAAAATTGAGATTCTTGTTCCATTGAGATATAAGGAAATACATCCGAAACATCGAGATCAATTTTTTGAAAATCCAAAGGTCCGTTCTATGGGCGCCGGTTTGGAGTTACATGGTTTAAGAAAAGATGGTTCAGAATTCCCCGTTGAAATTAGTTTAAGCCCTTTAGAAACAGAAGAAGGATTGTTTATATCGAGCACGATAAGAGACGTCACAAATCGCAAGATATTCGAGCAAAAATTACAAGATGCAAATCGTCTGCGAAGTCAATTTCTTGCTAGTATGTCGCATGAATTGCGCACGCCTTTAAACGGTATTATCGGATTTTCGGAGTTCCTTTTAGACGAGAAACCGGGAAGCCTCAACGATCGGCAAAAAGAATATTTATCCGATATTCTTGATAGCGGCCAACATTTGCTAAATCTCATTAATGACATTTTGGATCTTTCAAAGGTCGAATCGGGAAAAATGGAACTGCTTATAGAATCGTTCCCCGTTAAGAAAGTTGTAGATGAGGTTCTTTCGGTAATTGATACGTTCGCCAAGAATAAAAAGATTCAGTTAAACTTAACTCTCGAATCCGACATTCACGATGTCTCACTGGATCGAAAAAGATTCAAACAGATACTATTTAACTTACTTTCAAATGCGGTTAAATTCACCGATGAGCAGGGGAAGGTGGACGTTATTCTAAATCAAATTGACGGTAAGTATTTAGATCTTCAAGTAAATGATACTGGTATTGGAATCAAATCGGACGACATCGGAAAACTCTTTCGTGAATTCGAGCAACTAAATACCGGTTCGAGTCGTCAGTATCAGGGCACTGGATTAGGTTTGGCGCTTACAAAACGATTCGTAGAACTTATGGGCGGCAAAATTAAAGTAGAAAGTAAAATGGGAGTAGGATCCAAATTTTACGTTAGACTACCTACACAATTTATAGGCGAATCTCAATGAAAAATAAGATACTCGTTGTCGACGATAACCTCATAAATATAAAACTTATATCTAATGTATTGGAGGCTGCTGGATTTGAAGTTCACAAAGCCAATTCGGCGGAAGCTGCTATAACCGAGCTTGGCGTATCGCTTCCCGATTTGATTTTAATGGATATAGAACTTCCCGGAATGGACGGCCTGACTCTTACGAAATTATTAAAGTCAAAAGATCAGACAAAATCGATTCCAATCGTAGCTCTCACTTCTTACGCGATGGTTGGGGACGATAAAAAAGCCTATGAGGCCGGATGCGAAGGATATATAACAAAGCCGATTGATACTCGCAAGTTTCCAGGATTGATTACAAAATTTCTAACGGATTAATGGAATGCCGACAAATGCTTCGATTACCGCCTCTCCTTGTTCCATGAGAATTTTGATTGTGGAGGACAATCCCATTGAGATGAAATTGGTAAAGAGCGTCTTAGAACATGAAGGTTCTCAGATTCTCGGTTTAGAGAATGGTAAGGACGTTTTAGCGTTGCTTGAAAAATTTCAGCCCGATCTTATTTTAATAGATCTTTGCCTTCCTGAAATGGATGGAATCACGATCGCACAATTTTTAAAAAGAAATCAGCTTGTTATGAGAGTTCCGATCGTTGCGTTAACTTCTTATCCGGAACTTTACACTCGGGAAAAAGCGATTCAAGCAGGTTGTGACGCTTATTTTGTAAAGCCTTTTGATACCAGAAAATTATATAGTCAGCTGAGAAACATTACAATGAGTAATGAGTCCTAAAAGAGATGAAACTGAACTTCATTGAAAACATATTAATCGTAGACGATATACTCTCCAATTTAAAATTACTTCGAGTATATTTGGAAGCTGAAGGATATAACGTTTTCCAAGCCTTGGACGGAGCGGAGGGATTAAGAATATTAGATGAACGTAAAATCGATGCAATCGTTTCCGATATCTTGATGCCAAATATGGACGGTTATGAATTCTGTTCGAAAATTAGAACGCATGAAAACTATAATTCGATAGTATTTATCTTCTACACCGCTACGTATACATCGGCAAGTGAGGAACAATTTGCAATGAAGCTCGGCGCGGACGCATTCTTTCGAAAACCTTCCGATCTAAGTAAATTAATCCGAACGATCCAATCCATAAGCCAAAATTTTGAAGAACGAAGTCCTCCCGCGCTCACTCAGTCAACCGAGTCTATTCTTCGTGAATACAGTCATAGTTTAGTCGCGAAGTTGGAAGAGCAAAACGCAAAATTAACCGAACAAAACGATCTCTTAATACATGAAGTTGCTGAAAGGAAAAAGGCCGAAGAAGAAAGTAAGCGGCAGTCGACTTACTTCCGGTTGTTATTCGAGTTATCTCCTATAGGGATCGTAATGCTCGACAAAGACAATCTGGTCTTGGCAACCAATCAGATGTTCTTAGAAATATTTCAGTTCTCAGCCAATGAACTGATCGGAAATAACCTAGACGATTTTATTATCCCTCCGAATAAGATTACGGAGTCTGAGACTTTGCTGAAGGCGGCTGCGTTAGGAGTTACGGATCCTACCACAATTGTCAGGAAGAAAAAAGACGAAAGTTTAGTGGATATCCAGCTTCAGATGTATCCGTTTGTGATGGACGGAGAAGTCATCGCTATTTGCGGAATTTACTTAGATCAAACAAAACAAAGATCTCTTGAAAAGCAGCTACGGCAATCGCAGAAGTTGGAAAGCCTGGGAACTCTTGCGAGCAGCATTGCTCATGATTTTAATAATATTCTTAGTATAATTATGGGACACGCAAACCTTATGGAATTAAGGAAGTCCGACGAAAGTAAATTGGTAAATAGTATCAATGTCATCAAGAATGCAACCGATCGCGGGGCCTCCATCGTAAAACAATTACTTACGTTTGCAAGAAAGGCTGACACTAGTTATAAGTCGATTTTGATAAACGATGTCGTCAATGAAATAGGCAGCTTTCTTCATGACACGCTCCCTAAAACGATCATCTTAAAAATAAGTCTCACTTCGAATATTCCTATTATTTCCGCAGATGCAAGTCAGGTTCATCAATTGCTCTTAAATCTTTGCATCAATGCCAGAGATTCAATGACTGAGCAAGGTGTGTTGACGATTTCAACGCAGGAGGTGGAAAAGGAAATTGTTGAGCAAAAGTTTCCAAAGGCAAGTGCAAAATCCTATATCCGAGTCAGGGTAAGCGACACGGGAACCGGTATGACCGAAGAAACTATGCAGAAAGTTTTTGAACCGTTTTTCACAACCAAAGAATCGGGCAAAGGAACTGGATTAGGACTTTCGGTAGTTTACGGAATTGTAAAGAATCATTACGGCTTCATTGATATCCGGAGTAAGGTTGGAATTGGAACTACGTTTACGATCTATTTTCCGGTTCAAGAATTTAGATCGATTCAGAAAGAAGATCTTAAAGATCAGATAGGCGATTTTCGTACAAAAAGAATCGGTTCCATATTATTGGTAGAGGATGAGGAGTTTATTCGTGAATTTAGCGAAGAGTTTCTTTCGGGATTCGGTTATGAAGTAATTACAGCCGAGAACGGTAAGGACGGGTTGGAGAAGTTTGAAAAACATCAAAATGAGTTATCGTTAGTTATATCCGATTTGGATATCCCGAAAATTAGCGGAAAGGATCTTTGTTTAAAAATTCTTACTTTAAAACCTGAAATGAAGATTCTTATCACGAGCGGGTATATTGAAAAAGAAGTCAAAAAGACTCTTCAAAATAAGCAAAAGGGAACTATATTTATTCAAAAACCGTATTTGCCTTTTGAACTATTAAATGCGATCAACGAATTGTTTCAATGAATGAGCGCAACGACGCAAGATAAGATCCTCTACATTTGGATATTCTCCAAATCAATGTCTATTGCAAGATGCTACGTATATTTCCGTCGAATTCCTACTAACAAAAATCATTTTCATATACGTCGACAAAAGTCACTTCGAAGCAGGATGTTCAATGAACGCATTCTTAAACCTCAATTGAGATGTTCCAGTCACTCAGTCGAATCCGAGAAAAAGAATAGTTCTTAATTTTTTATCTTTCATTGATTCTGAAATTACACCATTGACATATTTTCTCGCGGAAAGTATCGAATGGAAATAGAACTGCCTTCGTTTCATAAGCTTTCTAAGTCGCAATTTCTCATTCGTATGATTGCATACTAATGCTCCGTCAACTCAATTGATCGTAAGGAAATAAATTCTTGAAGTAGAAGGTGATCCGATGATACACTTAGAAAATGTTCACTCCAACTCAAGCCTACTCGGCTCACTCGTTCCGGAACATATAGCTTTAAAAAATACTGTTCTTATTTTAGAAGATGATGATGACATCAGAGACTTGATGCTTCAGATTTGTGAAATCTTCGGGATATCTGCGGAAGGATACTCTGAAGGTTTACAAGCGATAGAAGCCGCAAAGAATAATAAATATTCCGCTTTTATTGTGGATCTTGAAATGCCTTCGATCAAAGGCCAAGACTTTATAAAGGAAATCAAGAACCTTTTAGGGGATCCGATCGTTCTTGTACAAACGGGTAATAGTCTTCCGGAAACGATTGTCGAAGTAATGAAACTCGGCGTTTTGGACTATTTGATAAAACCATTGAACATTCAGGTTTTTATACAATCCATGAAACGGGTTTCCGAACTGGAGCAAAAGAGAGAAGCAGAGAATAAATTTCAGGAAGAAAGCGAATCCAGGCTTCGGGCGCAATTGGATTGGATATTGTATAAACAATCTTGGACGTCCGATTTGGAAAAAACGATCGATATCAGCAAAGTAACGTTGAATAATATCAAGCAAACTTTCTTAAGTGGGAGCGGGTTTGGAGCAATCGTAAGTCTCATTAAAATTTTGGAAACCTCGGCTCGTTTCGAGGGAGACGATTGTATTTTGCCTAAGGAGATAGCCGATCTTCTTTTTCAAAATAATGATTCCGTTCAAGATACTTTAAAAAGTTTGGAAAAAAGTATGGAGATCCTCAACCGAGATATCCCGAAGGCAAAGGAGTCGATGCCTCTTTCCGATTTTTATGAGTTGATTCAGAAAATAGTAGAGAATGCAAATTCAAAGATGAATGATTTTTTAATCGATAAGTCTCTTGAAATCTCATATCATCATAGTCTTCAAGCGGATTCGGCGGAAATTCAAATCGATATCAATTCATTCCAATTGATATTGGAGGAATTGATCGTAAACGCAGCCAAGTATTCGGGGAAAAATGCAAAAATCCTAATGTACGATAAAATTCAAAATGGAATGTTGAATTTTTTTGTTAAAAACGAATTCGATCCGAAATGTGTTCCCGGAATTCCAAAAGAAAAGGAACATTTGGTCAAACAGCCTTTCTATCGATTGACCGGTTTTGTTTATGAAAATCTTCCGTTGGAAACGTTCTTTTCAGGACTCGGACTAACGATCGTTGATTTTGTCGCTCGGAAGCATTCGGGTACATTTCAAATATCGAATATTATGGATCATTCAGTTTCCGACATCCCGGTGGAAACTGTGCTCGCTTCTCTATCGTTACCTTTGTCTTTTTAGAATTAGGTTACGCGTTTTTTTGAGCGAATCGTTTGTCGTTACGAAAAAATTTCGGGTCGGATGACTGATTGTTCGCCGAGGGCACGACTTGGGGGAGTATATGGTATGTATTATCACATTCTTCAATTGCCGATTCTTCCAGAAGGATTCGAAAGGCTCTGCTGATAGACTCGGGTGTTGTCCCGAGTAGGGAGGCTAATTGCTGTTTGGTGATCGGCAAAGATATAAATTCGTCGGTAGCCCCGGATTCTTTTAGAAAAATGAGAATCCTTTCCTTTACCGAATATAACTGATTCTCCAATACTTTACTTCGAAAGTAACTAACGTGTTCGATAGAAAGCGCTGAAAAAAGAAAAAGCGCCTCCACATTCTTAAATAGAAAAGATTTGAACTCCCTTTTTGGAAAGTGATTCAATTCTCCTCCGTTTAAGGTCTCACAGAATAGAGGATAAACACAAGGCTCTTCGATTTGAAAGATGAGTTGTGTCGCTATGAATTCTCCGGGATAAAATATTTTTAATATGATTTCTCTCCCATCGAGATCCAAAGAATACACTTTGAAAATTCCGGTGATTACTTCAAAAAAACCTAAATATGGATCCTTCGCGCTGTAGACTCGATCCTTCTTTTGATAAACCTTTCGGATCGCGAGCGAATCGATATCACATTGAAATTTCTTTTGAATCTCCGCCCAGTGTTTGTTTCGGATGGATTTAGGAATTGGTTTTGTTGTTCGCATTGTATTTCCTAAGTATTGGCCCTTGCTGTTTACTAGGTGAGTATAGTAAAATAGTCTAAAATTGATATAGATCAAGGACAAAATTTAAAATTCTGTTAATATTCCCGCCTGCAGATTTCTCAACAGAAATCTTAGAGATCTATCATACATTGGGAAAGGGAATGAAACATGCTCACTAAGTTCCAGGCAAAATTATTTTTTCTACTCGGAACCGCTTTGTTTTCCGTCGTATTTTTATTTCTCACTTTTGATTCTATGAGATACGTATATTCGCAAGATTCGAATAAAAATCTATCTCCAAGCGTTGTTCGAGGAAAAGAAATCTGGGAAAAAAATAATTGTATGGGATGTCATACGATTTTAGGCGAAGGGGCTTACTACGCTCCGGAACTCACCAAGGCCTATGAAAGACGAGGTCCCGAATGGCTTCGTGTATTCTTAAAAGATCCGGAAGCGATGTATCCGGGTGAAAGAAAGATGGTCAAATATTCTTTTACGGAAGCGGAGATCGACGACGTAATCGCATTCTTAAAATGGAATGGAGAATTGGATCTAAAAGGCTTTCCTCCAAAACCTGATTTCAAACAAGAAACAAAAACGGTCCATCTTGAGTCGGCGAAAATAGCTCCTCCTGAAAAATTCAAACAGATCTGTTCAGCTTGTCACGCAGTGGGTGGCTCGGGCGGTAACGTTGGTCCGGCCTTGGACGCGGTCGGTAATAAATACGACACCGCTTATCTGGAGAATTGGCTCAAAGACCCTCAGAAGATCAAACCGGGAACCGCGATGCCGAAGTTACCTCTGAGTGAATTGGAAATCAAAGATCTTACAAAGTATTTATCTCAGTTAAGATAATCAACGAAAAGGATTCATAAGTGGAGCGATCATGAAATATAAATCTCAGAAAATAGCTTACTGGTTTTTTGCAACTTGTATGTTACTTTTATCTTTACAGTTAGTTTACGGATTTCTAATGGCTTTTGCGCGGATGGGATTTGACGGATTACACGATTGGATTCCATTCAATACGGCAAGGGCGACACATACCAATCTATTGGTTGTTTGGCTTCTCACCGGTTTTATGGGAGCTGCCCATTATATCATTCCGGAAGAATCCGGTAGAGAACTCTATTCCGAAAAATTGGCCTACGCCCAGTTAATTTCGTTAATCATCGTTGGAGTCGTTTCCATCATAGGATTTCATTTTAATATCTGGGAAGGACGCAAATTTTTAGAAATTCCGAGACCGCTCGATTATCTCGTAGTGATAAACGTTCTTACATTTCTTTTTAACATTGGAATGACCGTGTGGAAAGGAACTAAGAATTCTACAACGGGACTCGTTCTGTATTTCGGTTTGTTCTCTGCGGCGCTTTTGTATCTGCCGGGTATGATTCAGTTTAACAGTCAGACCGTGGATTCTTATTTTAGATGGTGGGTCGTTCATCTTTGGGTGGAAGGAGTTTGGGAACTGATCATGGGCGGTATCCTTTCTTTTCTTCTCATCAAACTGACGGGAGTAGACCGAGAAGTTATCGAAAAATGGCTCTACATCATCGTGGGTTTGACTTTTCTTTCCGGAATTTTAGGAACGGGACATCACTATTACTTTATCGGAGTTCCTGAATATTGGAAATGGATCGGTGGATTCTTTTCCATGCTCGAGCCGCTTGCGTTTTTGGCGATGGCGATGTTTGCAATTTCCATGTATCGTAAGAGCGGAAGAAATCATCCAAACGCGATCTCTCTATACTGGACTATCGGAAGCGCGGTCATGTCTTGTGTGGGCGCGGGGTTTCTCGGATTTGCTCATACTTTACCGCAAGTAAACCTTTATACTCACGGAACCTTGATCACCGCGATGCACGGACACCTTGCGTTTTGGGGAGCTTACGCTATGATCGTACTCGCGATTATAACATACGCGATGCCTCTTATGACCGGAAGAAAACTCTGGAACAATCCGATGGGGCTCTACGCTTTTTGGGCGTCTAACATCGGTATGCTGGGAATGACCGGCGCTTTTGCGGTCGCCGGGATCGCACAGGTTTATCTGGAACGTAAGTTTGGACTCGATTTCTTAGTGGTTCAAAAAGAGATTCAGGTTCACTTTTTAGGTCTCACGTTAGCTGCCATTCTGTTTACGTCGGGAATCATCGCATTTATCATCAACTTCATCCGTTTTGGTCAGCCGACGGACGAAGCGTTGAATGCGGAAGATTCTTCGGGGGATATCGTTTTAAAGTTTAAATGAAGAATTCTCCGAATACCGAAGACAAGGAACAACCGCGTGATGCGGTTGACTTGCCGTTTTACAAGGAGACCGGCCACGAGGTCGTCACATTCGAACACGCACATAGAAATAAGTTGCCCCTTCTGATCAAAGGGCCGACCGGTTCGGGCAAATCTCGCTTTGTGGAATACATGGCCGCAAGAATGAAACTTCCACTGCTGATTGTTTCTTGTCATGAAGAAACGTCTGCGGTGGATCTGTTAGGACGTTATCTCATTCAAGGAACCGAAACCATCTGGCAGGACGGACCGCTCACGAGAAGTCTTCGTATGGGAGCCGTTCTTTATATCGATGAGATCGCCGAGGCAAGACCGGATACGATCGTCGCGATTCATCCTCTTACCGATTATAGAAGGGAAATTTATTTGGATCGAAGAAACGAGACAATCAAAGCTCCCGATTCTTTTATGCTCGTTGCGTCTTACAATCCCGGTTATCAAAAAGGTTGGAAAGAATTAAAACCTTCGACAAGACAAAGGTTTGTCGCATTACAATTTGATTATCCGAAATCGGATGTCGAAGAGATAATCGTAAAGGGTGAAAGCGGAATTTCATCGGAGCTTGCCGCCAAACTCGTCAAGCTTGGACAAAAAATTCGAAATCTAACGGAGCTGGGACTTACGGAATCCTGTTCGACGAGGTTGCTCGTGGACGCCGCAAAGATGATCGTAAGCGGACTTCCTCCTCGTTTGTCCTGCGAAGTGGCGATCGTACAACCTCTTTCGGACGATCGTGATATCGTAAACGCTCTCAAAGATTTAGTTTCTTTGTTGCTGTAATCTCCAGTGGGCTGGGAAGAATTTACATTCAAACATCTATTCCGATTCACACAACGATGGATCGGATTCCAAGAAAATTCGAATACGTTGGAAGCCCGCCTAACTCTAACTTCCGTTAAGGATCGGCTTTCTATTCTCGCAAAAGCCATTACCGGAGAAAATATAGAGATTCTAACCGCTGAAAGAGAAGGCGGTTTCCAAAAGAATCGTTTTTTTCTTCCCGGCGAGTATTCTCACTCTTCGGACAAAATAAAAAATTTAGAATTTTACATATTTAGAATATTATATCTAACCGAACAGAGGCGTCTTCGTTTGAATTGGAAGGACGGTTTAGATAAGGGAAAAGAAGAATCTCGACAAAAAGCAAGGGAATCTTATCCTATTGTTCTGGAAAATCTCAAAAAAAGATATCCGGACTCGATGGAAATGGTGGCCTCGGCGATCGAAACGGAGGAAACATTCCAAAAAAAGAATATTCAAAATTCTAAAAATAAATCCGACTTTTCGTTTTTGTACGGCTCGTGGATGTCGGCTCCTCCGGAGATGGGATCGAAAAAAGATTCCATTCTTCCAAACGCGCACTCTGTAAAAAAGGATACGATCGACACCGAAGTGGAAGGGATCGCGAGGGAAAAAATCGAACGGATTGAAATCGATAAAAAATCACAAGAAGATTATACTCTTCAGCATCATTTTGAAAAGGTCGATACGATCGAAGAATTTAACGGGAACTGGAGAGACTTTGACGGTTCCGACGAACTCTCGGAACAGAAAGACGCTCTTCAAGAATTGGATTTAAGAAATACCGTCCGCTCCGACGATCCGACTCATTCTATCTTTCGAACCGAATTCTTATTCGGATCCGGACTTCCGGATATTCAGGACGCGAGACCGAATGAAAAATCGATTCTCTACGACGAATGGGACGCATCTAAAAAGAAATACAAACAAAAATACTGTAGCGTATTTCCGCAAGAGCTCGTTCAAGAAGATCCGATCTTTTCAACAAAAGCCCTTTCGGAAAACATATCGACCTTGAATACGCTTCGATCCCGTTTCAATCGATTTGTGAACGAACGGACCGCAGTCAAACGTCAGTTAGACGGAGAAGATTTAGACTTGGATTCGATCGTGGATTATTTTACGGACATTCTTTCCTTTCGAAGTCCTTCCGAAAGAATCTATATTTCCAAAAGAAAGATGCTCAGAGACATTTCGATTCTCGTTTTGATGGATACGAGTCTTTCAACGGATTCTTTCGTGGAAAATAAACGGATTTTGGATGTTGAAAAAACTTCTCTTCTTTTATTCGGTCAGCTCTGTTCCGAATTCGGAGATCGATTTCAAATCGATTCGTTCTCTTCTCGAACGAGAAATCACTGCGATTATTTTTCGATCAAAAAATTCGAGGACTCCTGGGAGAGAGCGAGAAATAAGATCGGGGCCGTTCAAGCAAGCGGTTATACGAGAATCGGTCCCGCGATAAGGCACGCGCTGAATCAGATCCAAAAAGAAACGAGTTCGAAACGTTGGATTCTACTTTTATCCGATGGAAAACCGAACGACTATGACCGATACGAAGGACGTTACGGAATCGAAGACGTAAAACAGGCGATTCGAGAATGTGAAAAATGCAAGGTCGGTTTTTACGCGCTCGCGATCGATAAACAGGCTAAACAGTATCTTCCCGCCATGCTTGGGCACAGTTCGTATCGGATTCTTCCCAATCCATCTCATTTGCCGGACGCACTTACGGATTTTTATATGAAACTTTTAAGATAGAGTTTTCCTTTCTACAACGTCTGATCTATGATAGTATATCAATATTTGAATATTTAAAAAATAGAATTGTCTTAAATACTTAAAAAACAGAATGGAAAAAAAATTACTTAGAAAAACGGCTTTTATCAACGAGGATGTAAAAGCAATTTCTTCACTTGCGTTCGGAATCCGAGTGAAGGCTTTAAATTCCATCATATTGTCTTCCCGAGCGGGGAGCGCCGCCAAAGGTTTCGGAGTGGTCGCTCAGGAGATCATTGTCTTTAGTAAAACAACCACGACGATCACCGAAGAACTTACAAAAGTCATGTATTCCTTGAGTCGCGAGGCGAGTCATCAAGTCAAAAATAGAATCGCTTTTGAAAAGGCAAAAAAGATCGAGAACTACGGAAATAAATCCGGAGCCCTGGCCCGGATGATACTATCTTTTGAAACAAAAGAATCTGGTTTTCAAAAGGCTACTTTTTCGATTCAGAATACCATGTTAAACCGAAGTAAAAATTTAATACGACAATGTTTGGACGGTAAGGTGATCAGCCTTCAGGCAAAAATTGAAAGTGAATACATCGGCGTCGATAAAGCGAAGGCAGGAGACGTTGCGGAAAAATTTTCAGCGGCGATCGACTCGATCGAAAATTTAGCAAAAAAAATCTTGGATGGATGGAAATATGAAAAGAATGGAAACGATTTATTCCAATCAAGATTATAGCTGGTCTGTAATCGCGAGGGATCCCGATAAACCCGGTTATATCATCGATACAAACGAGTATCTTATCGTTTCTTCCGGTCAAGGTCTGCTTACGGATCCGGGTGGGAGTGAAATTTTTCCCGAGGTCTTCTCTGCGATCTGTGAGAAATTCGATCCTACTCAGATCAAAAAAATTTTCTCAAGTCATCAGGATCCGGATATCATTTCTTCTCTTTCGCTTTGGTTGGAGGTGAACCCTGATCTCAAATGTTATCTGAGTTGGTTGTGGTCCAGTTTTGTTCCGCATTTCGGAGGAAAACAGGATACGTTTATTCAGATCCCCGATCAGGGGATGGACGTTGTCATCGGAAATCATACGTTACGCGCCATTCCCGCTCATTATCTTCATTCCTCCGGGAACTTCAATCTCTACGATCCTACTTCTCGAATTTTGTTCAGCGGGGATGTCGGCGCCTCCTTGCTACCTCCGGAATATACGGATCTGTTTGTTTCCGACTTTGATAGGCACACTCAATATATGAAGAAGTTTCATCAAAGGTGGATGGGATCTAACGAAGCCAAGAAAAAATGGATCCGGGAAATTCGAAATCTCAAAGTGGATATGATGGTTCCCCAACACGGCGCACTCTTTCAGAAAGACCAGGTACAAAAATTCTTAGATTGGTTCGACGAATTGGAAGTAGGCATTACGGAAAATTAATATTCTTATCATTTATATTACTTCAGTTATTACCCGCTCGGATTGGCGACACGGTCCGAATTGATTCAGATCAATGAGCTAAGACCTCTTTTGTGGTTTAGTTGTAAAGGGCCCCATGGAAAACCTTGCAACAAAACACAGATCTGTTTCCACCGACGTTTTGGTCATCGGCGGCGGCTTGGCGGGAATCGTAACGGCTCTCGACTTGTTAGATGCAAATCGAAACGTAGTTCTCATCGATAGAGATGTTCCGAAACATTTTGGCGGCCTTGCTAAACTTTCCTTCGGCGGAATTTTTATGGTGAATTCTCCAGTTCAAAGGAGGCTTGGAATCAAGGACAACGTTTCCCTCGCCTTTGGCGACTGGTGCGCCACCGCGGGTTATTCCGAAACGGATCTGCTCCCGAAACAATGGGCTGAAAAATACGTTCATCAATCGATCGAAGATATATATCGTTATCTTGGAAAACATTCGGTTCGATTTTTTCCGGTAGTTCACTGGGTGGAGAGGGGATTGTTTCGGCCGGGTAACAGCGTTCCTCGGTTTCATATGGTCTGGGGAACCGGTCACGCTTTGATCGAGTCTTTGGTCAATGATCTCCTGAACCATAAAAATCGCAGAAACCTTACATTATTTTTTTCTAATAGAGTCACGAATCTTCTTACGTCTCAAGGCCGTGTTGCCGGTTGTATCGCTCGTGAGAATGAAACGGGTCAAGAGCTGGTCGTTCATGCGGAGCATACAGTAGTAGCTTCGGGTGGGATCGCCGGCGATCTAAACCTGATCAGAAAAAACTGGCCTGAACAAATGGGAACACCGCCCGAGGTGATGCTCAACGGCTCTCACCCTTTTGCAATCGGAGATCTCCATACACAAGTGGAGGGTTTATCCGGAAAGATAACTCATTTGGATAAGATGTGGAACTACGCCGCCGGGGTACATCATCCGCATCCTAGTATGGAAGGTCACGGCCTCAGTTTAGTTCCTCCGAAATCCGCTCTCTGGTTAAACTCAAAAGGGGAAAGAATCGGTCCGATTCCGTTGATAACCGGCTTTGACACAAAGTTTTTAGTGGAAGAGGTTTGCAAACAAGATAAGAAATATTCATGGCAGATTTTGAACTGGAAGATCGCGGTGAAAGAACTGGCGGTCTCCGGAGCCGAATACAACGACGAAATTCGTAACAAAAAATTCTTTCAATTTCTAAAAACGATTCTATTCGGAAATTCTAAATTAGTAAAAACGATGATTCGAGAATGCTCTGACTTCGTTGTCGCGGATTCGATTCCGGACCTGGCCGCTCAAATGAATCGACTCACAAAAGATCATTCTGTAAATCCGAGTATATTAGAAGAATCGGTTAGATCTTATGATTCGATGCTTTCTCGAGGAATTAAGTATCACGACGACGATCAATTGAGAAGAATCGCCCAACTGAGAAGTTATAGCGGCGATCGAGTGAGAACCTGCAAATATCAGAAAATTGTTGATAAGAATGCGGTGCCGCTCATCGCGATTCGAGAATTTATCCTAACGCGAAAATCTTTGGGCGGGATTCAGACGGATTTGGATTCGAGGGTTTTGAATGTAAACGGAGAACCGATTGAAGGATTGTTTGCAGTGGGAGAAGCCGCGGGCTTCGGCGGAGGAGGTATTCACGGGAAAGGCGCGTTAGAAGGCACCTTCTTGGGAAGTTGTATTATCACCGCAAGATCAGCCGCTCGAAAGATCATAGGGATCGGATGTTAGAATGGGAGAAACCAAATGAAAAGATCCGGAGCCAGTCTCGTAGTATTTGCTTTGGAGCAAATCGGCGTAAAAGCGACGTTCGGAATTCCAGGAGTTCATAATACCGAACTCTATGACGAACTGAACAACTCGAAAAGTATACAACCGTACTTAGTAACTCACGAATGCGGAGCCGCGTTTATGGCGGACGCGGTTAGTAGAACCTCAGGCTCGATCGGTACGATCGTAATCGTTCCGGCAGCGGGAATGACTCACGCGTTAAGCGGCATCGGAGAAGCGTATTTGGACGGAATTCCGATGTTGATTCTATCGGGAGGCGTAAGAACCGATAACGGAAGAAGCTATCAATTGCACCAGATCGATCAATTGAAAATATTGGAAGGGATCACAAAAAAAGCCTTTCGAATTCAAAGTTACAAGGAAATCATTCCGACGATCTATGAGGCCTATCGTATCGCGACTACGGAAGAATGTGGTCCTACTTTTATTGAAATTCCGGTGAACATACAACTCTTTCAGGGAGAAGTGGATTCTTTACCTTTGTATCAAAGATCCAATTCTCAAACGAAGGTCGAATCGGAGAAAATTTTTGAGGCGATTCAAATTCTAAAATCCGCGAGTCATCCGGGAATTTTTGTAGGTTGGGGAGCAAAGGACGCCGTAAAAGAATTGATTGAAATATCAGAATTATTGAATGCTCCTGTCGCTACAACTCTTCAGGGGTTGAGCGTATTTCCGGCGAGTCATAAAAATCATACAGGTATGGGTTTCGGAGAATATTCGGTTCCAGCCGGAGAGGCTGCCTTTGCTTCCTGCGATTGTTTGCTTGCGATCGGAACAAGATTTTCGGAAATACCAACCGGAAGCTTTGGTATGAAAGTTCCCGAAAATTTGATTCACGTCGATATCAATCAAAACGTATTTTCCAAAAATTATCCGGCGAAAGTTTCGATCTTAGGGGACGCGAAAGACGTTCTTACATCTTTATTAGAAGAACTTAAAAAGGAGAATTTCAGTCAGATCAAGGATTCTAAGAAATTAGAAGAACTCATTTTTAAAAAGAAACAAGAATATCAAAACGAATGGTCTCAGCACAACGTAAAAGACCGAGTCAATCCGGCCTTGTTTTTTCAAGGTCTGAGAAATCGTTTAAGCGACGATTCTATCCTAGTCGTGGACGATGGGAATCATACGTTTCTTGCGGCTGAGCTTTTTCCGGTAAATCAAACCAAAACATTTATATCACCTACCGATTTCAACTGTATGGGCTACTGCGTCCCCGCGAGTATCGGAGCAAAGTTGATGAACCCGGATAAAACGGTGGTGGGTATCGTCGGCGACGGAGCGTTTTTGATGACCGGTTTGGAACTTGTTACCGCAAGTTCCCAGAATATAGGAGTGATTATATTCGTTTTTTATGATGGAGAACTCTCACAAATTTCTCAAGGACAACAAATCCCTTACGGAAGAAAAACGTGCACCATATTGGGGGAAATGAATCTAAAAGGAATCGCTACCGGTACGGGGGCGGGTTATCTGCATTTATTTTCCAACGATCAAATCGCCTCCGTTATCGAAGAAGCGATTCGTATATCCGAAACCGGTCAACCCGTAGTGGTCGAGGTAAAAATCGACTATTCTAAAGCCACGCGGTTTACGAAAGGTGTGGTAAAGACAAACTTAGGAAGATTTCCTTTGGGAGAAAAGTTTCGATTTATCGGGCGTGCGTTGTTGAGAAAAATCATCGGTTAGAACCCGTCCAATTCGGAAACTATTCTTGCGAATTCAAGGATGGAAAAGAATTTTGTGAAGTGAACATTTTTTCGTATCTTATCTTTTTGTCCTTACATATCTTCTCTGCGATTTTTTGGATCGGTGGAATGTTGGCTTATATATTTGTCTTTCGACCCGTTTTGAAAAATCAGAGTTATGCAAACATAAAAACAAATCTATTTTACGAACTCGCCCTACAATTTAGGAAAGTCGCATATTATCTATTTGCGGTTTCTTTTTTAAGCGGGTCCGCGATTCTTTATGGAAGAGGATATCGACCTATGGACGTCCTCTCCTTATTTCAAGAACCGTTTTCAGTGATCAAGTTAAAGATCCTTCTCTTTTCTATTTTGATACTCAGTTCTATTTTTCACGACTTCTTCTTAGGACCTTTGACTCAAAAGTTAGTCCACGAAAATCCTCGTCTTTGGGAAAGTTATCGAAGCAAAGCCGCCTTTTTTGGAAGAATGAATCTTATTCTTTCCATTCTTATAGCTGTCCTAGGCATTTTATTTTCTAGGGGTCAAAATTCTTTTTCGCTATAATTCGCTCTTCCAAAGAGGGAGTTCTGGTTTGAGTCAAAAGGTCTATCTCTTAAAAAATTCTCTATTTATTTGGAGAATCCACTCTCGGCTCTATGAGTATATTCCAATATTTGAATAATAGGACCGCAAAAGAAAGCATCCAAAGAAAAGCCGAAGCGCCGTATCCGATATTAGCAAAACCGAAAAGGGGAAAGAGAACCCTAGCGAATACCGCTAAGGTGATACAAATATAACCGAATAGGATCGTTTTAGACGCTAATATGATTCTTCCCGTATGACCTAAAGATACGCGAGTGATCATTCCATAGATAAAACCTCCGATGGAACCAACGGTAAGGATATGAAAGGCGAGGGAAACTGGAAACACTCCGAAATGAGAAAGACCGTAGAAAAAAAGTCCAAGGACAAGCCAGAAATAGGATAAGTATAATATCCACAAAATCGGTGTACGGCGGGACTTCCATGGTTCCCATAAAAACCAGCGAAGGGCTTGAGAACCGGTAAACGCGAGGGCAAAGAATCCGGCTACGACTTGTAATTTCGGAAACCAAAAAAGAAAAGATTCGATTCCGATAAAAAGAAAGGAGCCGTAGGTCGTTAGGGTTTCGACTCTCTGGATTCTTCTCGGACTGGAGTTTGCAACGGCGACCGTCGTAAAAAAAGGGAGGATTCTTCCCGCGATCAAAATGATAAAAATCAAAACTAAAAAGATCGAGATATGAATCCAGTGGAGAGTTAACATCGAAGAGAGGATTCCCAATATGGAAAGAATCGCTAGACCGTGAGCGAAGGCGAATAACGTGTAACAAACCACGATTACACGATTGTGTTCTTGGCCTTTTTTCATTAACGTCGGAGCCAGCAGATACAAGGCGAACGTGTCACAAACAAAATCACTCAAGAACGCGACGTTGGAAAGAATCGGGATGTCGATCCAACTGAATCTTCCCAAAACCCAAAGAGAGAATAAGACAAGGAGCGATCTTTCTCGGATCAATATCGTCTTCGTCCAATTCTGAGCGGCCGTAAAGAGAAATCCCAATATGGCCGCCCGTGCAAAGCCGAACACCATTTCGTAGGAATGAAACGAAATCAATCCGGTGATCGATGGAGGTTTTAAAAAGGAAAAAAGAATCAGAATCCATATAAGGATCGATACAAGAGCGTGGATGGAAGTCGCGAGAAAAAAAGGGCGAAAGGCGTTTGCCCATAGGTGCGTTCTTAAATTCAAAAATAAATTCATTATATTATTCTAAGTTATATCCATCATATTTTCATTGATTTGAATCAAAAGTATATCAGAGGAATTGTTTTAGTCCGTCTTTGTTGAGAATTTTGATTTGTCCTCTTTCCGAATCTATGATCTGAAGGTCTTTCAATTGTCTGAGAATTCTGGAAAACGTTTCAGCCCTAAGAATCAACATAGATGCGATTTGGCCGTGGTTGAGAGGAGGGCAGTCGGCGGGAAGATGATACAAAAAATGAGAGACCCTCTGCATCGAATCCATAGTAAGACCTCGATTGATCGTCATGTTCAATGCCTGTACTTTTTGAAATAAGGACTGCACGAGTAAGTGATTGAGAGCGATATTGTTTTTGATTTCACTTTTGAGTAAAGACAAGGGAAGTCGTATCACTGTCGCGTCTGTGATAAATCTCCCCGAGGCGGGATAGGGAATTCCTGTGATGATCGCAAGCTCGGCAATAAGAGAATAGGGTGAAAAGAAATTCATAGTGATCTCGTTTGAATTCCCGTCGTATTTAAAAATTTGTACCCTTCCTTCCGTCAATAGATCCAAAGAAGTCGGGCTGTCCCCTTCGTGAAAAAGGAATTCGCCCTTTTTATAGTGTTCCACTTTCCCTTTGGAAAAAATGGAAAGAATCTCTTGGTCTCCGATCTCTTCGAATATATTCAGTAACACAATTCGTATTCCTCTTTGCGTAGAATAGAATCATAAATTCTTTCTATTTCTTGTCAGCTTGTAAGAATCCTTACTCTTACTGTCTTAGTTTCATTCTTTTTTTAAAAGGGATACGATGACAATTGTCAATGTATTGTTTTATCGCCACTTGATTTGGATCAATTGAGAAAAACGGATAGAGAGTATAATCAGAAAACAATTCTGCGACGTGTGGATCGGATGTTTTCACTTGCGGGAAGGATTCAAGTTAGAGCGAGGAACCAAATGGAGATTCTATCTTTTAAAAAGGATTTTGGACGTATAACGAGAGAAATGACGATCATAATCGCAATTTCTTTAATATTCGGAATTTCTTGTGGAAAGGACAAAACGGAAGAAGGCTCCGCTTCCTCCGAAAATTCAAAGGGAATCGGCCCCGTGGCTTCGGTTTCGTTGGCGGCGTTGGATGAAACTCTTGCAAACAAAGGCAAGAAACAGTTCGAAGCAAAGTGCAGCGCCTGTCATAAGTTCGAAGAAAAAGTAGTGGGGCCCGCATTAGCAGGGGTTACCAATCGGAGAACTCCTGAATGGATCATGAACATGATTCTGAATCCCGTCGAGATGACTCAGAAAGATCCGATCGCCCAAGGTCTTCTTGCGGAACACTTGACTCAGATGACTTTTCAAAACGTACAGGAAAGTGAAGCACGAGAGATTCTTGAATATTTTAGAAAAATGGACAGTAAGAAATAGGAGGAATTCACATGAAGATAAAATTGATATTCTTTAGATGTCTTTATCTACTTTTGATCGCGATAGCCTTCGCGACGGGCTGTAAGGGAGGCGCGTCTACGGCTACACTTGCGTCGGATGCGGCGAAAAGAGTTTACGTCGCACCGGGAGACAAGGACGAGGTCTACGCATTTTTATCAGGAGGTTTTAGCGGACAGATGTCCGTCTATGGAGTTCCATCGACTCGGTTGTTTAAAATTATTCCGGTCTTTTCCGTATTTCCCGAAAACGGTTACGGTTATGATGAAGAAACCAAAAACATGTTAAAAACTTCTTATGGATATGTTCCTTGGGATGATAGTCATCATATTGAAGCTTCCATGACCGATGGAAAACAAGACGGCAGATGGTTGTTTATGAATGCGAATAACACTCCGCGGTTGGCAAGGATTGATTTAAAATCTTTTGAAACGAAGGAGATCATCGAAATTCCGAATACCGCGGGAAATCACGCGTCTCCGTTTGCAACCGAGAACACCGAGTATTTGATGGCTGCGACCAGATTCTCCGTACCGATTCCTCAGAGTAGTGCGAGAGTGGAAGATTTTTCCAAGGGCGCTTTCAAAGGAACGATCACGATGGTTAAGGTCGATCCAAAAAGCGGAAGGCTTTCGATCGAATTACAAGTTTTGGTTCCCGGATTCAATTACGATCTATCACATTGCGGAAAAAATAAATCTCATGATTGGTGCTTCTTTACGAGTTATAACTCCGAACAGGCGCACAAAATGTTGGAAGTCGGCGCTTCTAAAAACGATAAGGATTATATCTTAGCGTTTAACTGGGTGCGTGCAAAACAATGTCTGGATCAAGGAAAGGCGAGTAACTTCGGCGGAGAATATTATAGAAACTTTCTTCCTGAAAACCAACCCGCCATTTCAGAAAAGTTGAGCGGCGTTAAGATGCTCCAACCTAAGGATTGTCCGGGCATCATGTATTATATGCCGACTCCAAAAAGTCCGCACGGAACAGACGTAGATCCAAGCGGAGAATATATCGTGGGCGGCGGGAAACTGGCGACCGTGATCCCAGTGCATTCTTTTTCAAAATTGATGGAAGTAAAAGACAAACCGGATCACAGATCAGGAGAAATTTCTAATATTCCAGTTTTGAAATATGAATCCACTTTGGCCGGAGAGGTTAAAAAGCCGTGTTTAGGACCTTTACACACCGAGTTTGACGGAAAGGGTTTTGCTTATACGTCCTGTTTTGTAAGTTCCGAAGTCATCAAATGGGAACTTGGAACTTGGGAAGTGGTTCAACATCTTCCGGCTTATTACAGCGTAGGTCACTTATCGATCGTAGGAGGCAGTTCTAAGGATCCTTACGGAAAGTATCTCATCGCCTTGAATAAGATTACAAAAGACAGATATCTTCCTGTTGGAATGGAACTTCCTCAGAGCGCTCAACTCTATGATATTTCCGGCGGAAAGGCGGAACTCTTATCCGATTTTCCTACGGTCGGAGAGCCTCACTATTCGCAGATGATTCCCGCGAAACTATTGATGGATAAGGCCGCAAAAATTTATCCGCTCGAAGAGAACAAACATCCTTACGCGGTTAAGAATGAAAAAGACGCACGTGTGGTGAGAGAGGGAAACACCGTAAGAGTTTATATGACTCAGATACGATCCCACTTCAAGCCTGATATCATCGAAGTAAAAAGAGGAGACACTGTTTATTTCCACGTAACCAACTTGGAACAAGACTTTGACATTCCTCACGGTTTTGCGATCGGAGGAGCTCCGGATATGCCGAACCTTTTGATCATGCCGGGTCAGACAAGGACCTTCAAATGGCAGGCGTCAAAACCGGGAATCTTTCCTTTCTATTGCACTGATTTTTGTTCGGCTCTTCACCAAGAGATGCAACAATACATCAGAGTGAGTCAATAGGCTAAATGATGAAAGGCCTATTTTTCAATAAGCTAACAAACATTCACCGACTCCTAATCTTAGGGGTCGGTTTTGTTTTGATATCGGTCTTTTTTGTTCCGATCTGGTTTATCTCCCTCGGGGCTCCTCAGTATCCGGAAGGGTTGGGAATGCAGATCTGGATCTACAAGGTGACCGGCGCCACCCCCTATGATTTACAA
Organism: Leptospira tipperaryensis; assembly: GCF_001729245.1. Lineage (NCBI taxonomy): Bacteria > Pseudomonadati > Spirochaetota > Leptospiria > Leptospirales > Leptospiraceae > Leptospira > Leptospira tipperaryensis. Next base: position 105,231 of record NZ_CP015218.1, read on the forward strand.
AATATTAATTTATTAAATCATTATATAGGAATGCACGAGATCGTTTCGGATTCGATTCCGGAACTTTTGTTTATGCCCTATGTTTTGGGTTATTTGATCTTAGGGGCGTTGTTTACCGCGATCTTTCCAAGAGTCTATATGGTTCTTTTGGGAATTTTCAATTTTGTATTGCTCGGTCTCGTGGGTTTGATCGACTTTTGGCGTTGGGAATACAATTACGGCCATAATCTCAATCCCGAAGCTCCGATTATCGTCCCCGGAATGGCGTATCAACCACCGTTGCTCGGTTGTAAGGAAATGTTGAACATCACTGCGTGTAGTTTTCCTTCCTGGGGAGGAATCGTTTTGTTACTCGCAATTTCGATTCTTGTGTTAATCGTAATTCGGGAAAAGTCCAGGTCCAAGAATGAAGTTTAGAAATCCATTATGGACCTTTTTTTTTGTTTCCTGGAGCATCGTCTCCTGTGTTTCGAAGGAGCCGGTGATCCCGGAACGAGGAAAGGAGAAATGTTCCCATTGTTCCATGTCCATCGTGGACATGAGGTTTCATTCTCAACTGATGACGGATAAGGGAAGAAGATACTATTTCGATTCTATAGAATGTCTTCAGTCTTACGAGGAAACTCTGAACTCGGAGGGATTTCATTCTTGGATCGCCGATTTTGAAGATACAAATCGAATGTTAAACGAAGCGGAGGCAACCATCGTTCAGTCTCAGGAGATTCATTCTCCCATGGGAAAAGGGTTGGCGGCGTTTGCTTCCTTTGAAAAAGCGAGTGAGTATTTAAGAAGTCACAAAGGTTCCATCATGGTCCCCGCTATAAAGAAATAATAGGATAGAATGAAGAAGGATTTAAAACAATTTCAATCCGACCCAAGGATACTGGCGAGATTCTTTATATTCTTTTTACTATGTTTGAACGGATTTGTAAAAGATCTAGAATCAAAAGAGATCCGCGTATGTCATCGTTGTCCTTTTGTTTCGATTCAAAAGGCGATCGATTCGGCAAGTGTCGGGGATAAGATCAAAATCGAGGCGGGCGTTTATGAGGAAACCTCGATCATCGTAAACAAATCCGTTGTGATCGAAGGAACCGACAAAACGTTTATCGATGGGAAAAAAAAGAAACACGTAATCGATGTACAGTCGAATCAAGTTACGATCAAAAATTTAAGAATCAAGGGAAGCGAGGTTTCCGATACGAACGAATACGCGGGTGTCCACGCGGAAAAAGTGCAAGGTTGTATCTTTGAAAATCTTATTTTCGAAGACAACGCCTATGCGGTCTATCTCGCGGAAGTGGACGGATGTAAGATAATCAACAATCGTTCGAATGGAAACGCGGAGAACGAAGTCTCGGGCGGAAACGGAATTCATCTCTGGTCTTCCAAAAACGTGAGAATAGAAGGAAATCAATTGGAACGTCATCGAGACGGGATCTATTTAGAATTCTCATCCAATCTAAAGATAGAAAAAAACATATCCAGAGACAATATACGATACGGAATGCATTTTATGTTCTCTTCGGATAACGATTTTAGAAAGAATACGTTTGAACATAACTCCGCGGGAGTCGCGGTTATGTATAGTAAGAATATTCTAATAGAAGATAACGTTTTTGCGAATAACTGGGGAGAAAGTTCTTACGGGCTGCTCTTAAAGGAAATTTCGGATAGTATTCTTACCAAAAATACGTTTCAAAACAATACGATTGCGATTTTTGCCGACGGAGCAAATCGAAATTATTTTACATATAACGAGATCATAAATAACGGATGGGGAATCCGTGTATTGGGGAACAGCGATCAGAATATCTTTGCAAAGAACGATTTCAAAGAGAACGTATTTGATATCAGCACCAATACAAAACAAACAACCAATACATTCAAAGAAAACTACTGGGATGATTACAAAGGATACGATCTAAATCGGGATCGATACGGAGACGTTCCGCACAAGCCGGTTCACTTTTTCGGATACTGGGTCGCGGTATATCCGTTTTTGATGATACTCTATCAATCACCCGTTGTGATTTTTTTACAAGGTATCGAGAACGCGTTTCCGATCGTAACTCCGATCGATTTTGAAGACCCCAAGCCGAGTATGGGAGTGAATCTATGATCCAAGTCACAGACTTAGAAGTCGTTTACGGGAAGACGGTCGCTGTAAGAGACGTCTCCTTTGCCGCAAAAGGAAGTTCCATTCTTTCCATCATCGGTCCGAACGGATCGGGAAAGAGTTCGTTGCTCAAAAGTCTGATCGGACTTGTACAACCGATCCAAGGAAGAATCGAGATCGAAGAAAGTGCAATTCTCAAAACGGATCCGGATGTTTCCGCAATCGGATATATGCCCCAGTCTCCTTTTTTTCCAAAAAATCTAAAGGTAAAAGAATTGATCGATTTTTTTAAAAGATTAGAAGCGGTGGATCCCGCCGATTTTTCCACGTTGTATGAAACACTCGGACTAAGAGAATATGAAAATCAAAAATTCGGTTCTTTGTCGGGAGGTACTAAACAAAAAGTGAATATACTCCAGTGTTTTTCCACAAAGAAGCCGATTTATATCGTGGACGAGCCGACGGCGAGTCTGGATCCGTATATCTCCCATCTGTTAAAAGATTTGTTAAAACAAAAAAAGGAAGACGGAGCTCTGGTAATCTTTTCGACACATATTCTCAGCGAAGTAGAAGAAATCTCGGATCGGTTTTTACTAATGGCGGAAGGACGATTGTTGATCGATGATTCTCCGAAAGAATTTATCGCAAAGAATAAAAAAGAAAATCTGCAGTCCACTTTGATGGAATTTTGGAACCAAGAGTTTTTAAAAACAAAATGATAGAAATCCTTTTATTCGAATTGAGAGAGAATATCCGAAGTCGTTGGCTATTCGTCTTTGCCGGCTTTTTAGCGCTTTCCGTCTCCGCGCTCAACTACTTCGGGGACGAGAACGGAACGAGGTTGATAACGAGTCTTATGAACATCGTCTTACTCATCGTTCCTCTTTTTGCGATCTCCTTCGCAGGACTTTCCTTTTTGGATTCGATTCCGTTCGCGGAAGTATTACTCTCCAAGTCGGTGACGAGATCAGAATATTTTTTTGGAAAATACTACGGAGTTTCACTTTCACTTTCTCTCGGGCTCGTGGTCGGAGTTGGAATTCCCGGAGTTTTATCTTTTTATTCGGATCTTAATTTTTTGATTCTGTTTTTAGAATTGATTGTATTCGGTTTGATTTTGATCTTTATCTTTGTTTCACTCGCCTTCTTATTGGCTTCTTATTTTAAAAAAGGGGAATTGATCATTTCGGGCGCGCTTCTTATCTGGTTCTATTTTTTTATTTTCTTTGATTCGATTGTGTTTATGTTCAGCATTTATCTCGGAGAATACCCGGTGGAAATCCCGTCCTTGATGATCATTCTATTAAATCCGATCGATCTGGTTCGAATTGTCATGGTCTTACAGACAAAGGCATCGGTTCTACTCGGTTTTTCAGGAGCGTTTTTACTAAAGACGATCGGAATAAGATCGGTGATTCTTCTTTCCGCTTTTTTTCTTTCTGGATGGGTTTTGGTTCCGCTCTGGATTTCCTATAAGAGATTCGTAAAACGGAACTTTTAAAACATTTTATTTTTAGAATATACTGATATTCTAAAAAATTTGGTTAAGGACAGTCATCTGATAAGCCGCGGTCATTCGAGTTGAAACCTCACAAACAGATTGACCGTCGATTGAACCGCCATCTGTGGTCCGTTTAAATGTTGGTGAAACGGTCTTCCCGCTTCAAAGCCGAACTTTGTTCCTCGAAAAGGACCATCGAGAATCAAAAAGTTCAAACCCAAGTAAGCCTCCGATCGATTGCCGCCTTGACGATTCGGATCGTTCTGCGGATCCATCTTTGGATCTAAGGAAGAATCCCTTCCTCGAAGATTCTCCCATTGAGTTGACTGAACTCTCGCAGAAAAACTCATCCACTGAAACAAGGAGTAGGCGATCCAAGTAGTTGTTTCATACCGATTTCCAAAACGATAGTTGTTTTGATTTTTGGAGCTTCTTAGATTTGCAGAGGAATTGATCCCCCAAGAAAAACGATCCGACTTTCCCGTATAAGTAAAACCCGGCAGATAGTTGATCGTTCCGGTTCCGGGTTGCATATTGTATGGAACTTTTTGTCTTCCCATCATGGGCATCGAATCGGTTTCGTCGATCGACCCCGTTGGAAGGGAAACTCCGAAATTTAAAAAGAAATCGTGATTCTCTCTTTTGAAAAAACGATGAGCGGCTGTGAAGGATATATCGCCAACTCCTCCCGAAGACATATTGGAACGATCAAAGTTGCTAGTCTCCATAACCATTTTGTTTTTAATCACCGGAAGCATAAACATAAGCATCGTATCATCTGTGAGACCATACATAACGTTTGCCATATACATTTCCATGGTCATCGATTTCGGAACCGACATATAACGATAATCATTGAGTGAAGTCTGAGGAACGCTCGATCCTCCCGTGAGAAGACTGCCGGAAGGCATCGCGATGGTCGGATCGAATTGAGGAAACCAAAGAGTTTCGATTCCGCCGATAGGTTTGTTTCCCATGAGAAGAGTAGACATCTGCATCGTCATGGATCGAAAGTCGAATATCCAAGAACCTTTTTTATGCAGGTGGGGAGCCATCACACCTGCGGGTGCGACTTGGTCGGCCCTCTCTTCGTGAACGTGAGATTTTTCATCCTTTTGTTCCGCGTCTACGTGGTGGTGTTCATGAGAATCTTCTAATATATTCTTTACTTGAGCTGAAAGAGAACTAAAGAAAAAGAATAAAAAGAGAAGAGTGAGAATTTTCGAAGTATAGATCATTCTGAGTTACCATTGGGTTTGTAAAAAAAGAAGGCCGCCTTTGAAGACGGCCTTCAGAGTGAAGGGTTAATCGATTTGGGAAATGATTCCGCCTATCGTAAACGAAGTGACCGTCGCGCCGTTGAGAACAAAGCCGACCTTGGAACCGGAAAAGGTGGGGACGTTCATCATCTGCATCACGGGGAACATCATCATAGAATTTCTTTCGGAAAGGCCGACTTCGCTACAAGCCTTGGGCCAGGCGTTGATCCACTGCTGAGAGTTTGCATATTGAAAGTCTATGCAATAAGTGTAATTTACCTGTGGACTGAGAGCGGCGGTTCCCTTGCTAACCGTAGTAAACCCGCCTAACATGCTTGAGTAGTATTCCTCCTTTTTGGAATCGCTTACCCGAAAGGAAGGACCGCTCAAAACAAAATCGGACCCGATTCCGTAAGAATTGATTTCGAGGCTGCCACCGGTTTTAAGAGAAAATGACACTTCGATATTGGTTCCCCCTTCCGACATCGGAAGAGAATACGCTCCGCTCGTAGCAAAAGAACTCGTCGAAGATTGACCGGAAATTCCGGAACTCAACTTGGAGGAATTTGCGATCAAGCCCAATTTGGAGAGGTCCTCAACATTACATGCGTTGATATCAAACTTGGTTCTTCTATTTTTTACATAGGAGAGGGTGTTTGAAATCGGGGTGGTCGACATTACGGAACAACCCGGAGTCTGAGACGTTCCTCCTAATAAAGCCAATTGGATCAATTGTTGTTCGATTTGATTTCCGTTCCGGGCCGTTTGGAGCTGAGAACATCCGATGGCAAGAAAAGAGTATAAAATGATTATAATATTCTTAATAAGCTGATACATACGATATCCTTAAAGTGACGATTGTGAACGTTTTGGATCCGTGTAAGATGATTCTTCAAGGGCTTTTCACGGATGAAATGATTCAAAGGTCTTCGGGATATTTAGGGGGTTTGATCGGTCTTTGGAAATGTCCGCTTGTAAGTTTTTCGGCGGAGACATCCGGAATTTTGGATAAACAATTCCGAATCAATCTGAATTGAAAGTTCGTTACGGAAAGATAATAAGAATGAAGACTTATCTGTAAAAAGAAAGAATCTGCATTCTTATTTTTGCATCCGCATTGGTGGGCCTCACCCTTTTTTGAAGAATGACAATCTGGAATTCTTTCTTCGGTCTTTAATTTAGTATGAGAATGGGAAGCAACCTTTGTATTAAAATAGACGTCTTCTTCATCTTCGTGTTTTTGAATTTTAGAATCATGATTGCATTTGCAATAGGAAGATTGTGTTAGAAAACTTCGTGAAAGCATTTCTCCTTTAGAAAATAGAATCTGAGGAAACATCGTCATAAGAAGAATTATGGAGATCAGTGTTTTCATACCGCGTGAACGACGATTTTAAATCTTTCCTTTTATCCTACCTTAGCCCCTTAATTGCCGATTTTCATTGATCCGGATCAATAGAGGACGTTCGAAGAGATTTTCAACTTTGATATAGATCAATGCGAAGAATTGAGAACGTTGTTATAGTCGTTAAGAATCACTTGAGTTAAGATTTGTGTGACCCTTTGACAAGGTCAACGGGAGGTGCCTGTGGCTCGCGATGCTCGATATATCGATAACGAATTGGAAAAGGCGGAAGAACGATTGTTGAAGCGATTACAGGTGAATCAAAACAGAAAAGCAGAATCTTTTGAAATCGAATGTAGTTTAGATTCTAATGGGAAAATTTTAGAGATGAGTTCTCAATCGTTAAGACTGTTACAGTTTGTTTCTTCCGAGATGATAGGAATGAATCTTGAAGTATTTATCTCTGAAACCGACCTAACAAAGTGGAAAAAGATTTGGATTCAAGTTTTGGATGGAAACGCGGTCATTCATACAGAATTCAGTCACAATCTGAAATACGAAGGTATCACAGTGCTTCGTTGGTCCTTTTTTATGGATGAGGATCGTATAATCCATTGCAAAGCTAAAGACGAAACCGCGTTTTTAAAAAATATATTGGATGCGTTGCTTCTTTCTAAAGAGATCAACAAAATTCAGAACTTACTACAAAGATTAAAATCCTAAAACAAAAGGGGATGTATTCAAATTAGAAAATCATGTTTCATAAAATCATAATGATTCTGATAGTTAGAATCAATATTGGAATAGAACGGCTTCTATTTAAAAGGGTTCCGATTATACTTTTGTATCTGAGCTTCTCGTCTGTTTACGGATTTCAGGGAATTATACAAACTTCTTTCGGTGCAAGGCAGGCGGGAATGGGCGGCGCGTTTCAAGCGATCGGCGGTTCCGTGATGGATTTGGAATCAAATCCTTCCCACTTATCCCGTTTTCAAAAATCAAAGTTAGAATTCGGTGGGGCCTCACACTTTGCACAAATTGAATATTCCGATTCCTTTATGGATCTTCGTCCGGAAAATTCTTATTCGAACGGGATCACACAACGACCTAAGGCGATTCTTCCTTATATCGGGTATGTTTCCAAAGTTTCGGATCGATTGGGGATTGGAATCGCCCTCTATTCTCAGGGAGGCGGCGGAGGAAAATTTTCTGACATTACAAGACTGGCTCCGGAAAAAAAGAATCTAAATGAAACTCTCGGTTTTGAAATCCCTCTGGTCGGCACTGAGAGAAAGATTCGAGAGGACTTGGCGTTTAAGTTTCTGATTACGAAGATGACCCTTGGTTTTGGATACAGGTTTGATCGATTGTCTATCGGCGCGGGCGTCGACTTCGTTTATTCTTTTATGCAAATGAGGAGAATCTATTGGGACAGAACTCGAAGTCTGGAGTTGCCGGGGAGTTTTCAATATACGAGCGACCCTTCTTATACTTACGGAGGTAAATTAGGAATCTCTTATGAACTTACGCAGAGGATGCGGATCGCATACTCTTATACCTTACGAAATGTGTTGCACTTGGACGGAAGGATGAAGGTCGAAAGTCTTGATCCTGCGAACTTGGGTGATACGAGAGTCTCTCGTTTTATGTCCTGGCCGGATCGACATATTCTTGGAATTTCCTATCGAAACGACGTTTGGTTATTGGATTTCGACGTTAAGTTCATTCCTTGGTCCGAAAGTTTTAGGACTAGTAAGTTTGTTTTAGAGCAGTCGCTGATTCAAACCCCGGTAGGGACGAATACAAACACGATGCAGATGAATTTTAGATGGAGAGATCAATATACGTTTGCCTTAGGTGCTGAATACAACTGGAACCAAATTCTAAAATTGAGAATGGGATATAGCTACGGTAAATCTCCGGTTACGGGTCAAGGTTTGAGTCCGATGCTGGGAAGCACGACGGAACACCATGTTGCCGGTGGCCTTGGATACTATCGGAACGACTATGCTTTTCACTTAGCCTTGGAATATGGATTTCCAAAACGTATGAGAGGCGACGTTTCTTCGGATTGGAGCCTTTCTCATTCCGTATTCTCAACAAGCGATGTTTCATCGCAGACGTTTCAATTTGATAAGTCGGTCAGCGTTTTTAGTTTTTATTTTGGTTTTGAATTGAATACATAAAGGTAGGATTATGAATTTTAAAAACATTCCTTGGGGTATATTTTCATTCTTATTATGGATAGGAACTGTAGGGCTGCTCGTCTTCTTTTTTCTAAGAGGGGACACCGGAGTTTCTAGAGATGGAAGAACTTCGATCCATTTAACGGAAGATGAAAAACTTTTGGTGTTAGGTGAAATGAGAGGCCTTCTTACCTCCGTAAATGGAATTTTAGAAGGTCTTTCCAAAAATGATTCCGAGAAGGCCGCAGAAGCGGCTTCGAATTCCGGAATGGGTCTTGTCAAAAGTTTAGAAAACGAGGAAAAGAAAATTCTATTAAAACTTCCATTGGAATTCAAACGTCTCGGCTTTGGGACGCACGAACAATTTGATAGAATTGCCGTTCAAATCCGTCAAAAGCAAGATCTGAAAATCATACTGGGTGAAATGAACGATCTGACAAAGAAGTGTGTCGCTTGTCACGCCTCGTATAAGATCGAATGAATCCCGAAGATCAGATAGGATTTTTTATTCTCTATAAGCCTAACGAATTTCTATCCATGCGATCCTAAGTGAAACGTTTTAACTTTAATTATCGCATGAATGAGAATTTAAAAGTTATAGAATATTAGAGAATCGAATTATCCTTATTCGGACCAGCCGTTTTTTAAGATTTTAAAAAGTGTTTCCAGAGTTGTTCGAGGGTGAGACGAATCGCTCGACCTGTAAAACGCATCCGAAATAAAATGTGCAATGGATGCGGCTTCCACCTCGCCCAACTTCGTTTTAGCCTCTTTTCGAAGAACTTTTGCCAGAGAATTCTCGTATCTCATCGTGATCTGTCTTTCATAAATAGAGAGTTCAGGTGTGGATTTGATAAGGTTTCTAAAATCACGAACGAGTTTGCTGTTCGCAGGATTGAATGCAGGATTTTTCAAGCCGAACTCAAGGAGAGCGTCCAGTATCGAAACTCCTTTTTTTCGGGATACGACGGCGTCGATGAGTCGTTCTTCTCTCTCAACGTCCTCGTCGAAAACAAGAGATTCTTTGTTTGAAAAATAGTTAAACAGAGTCGGCACGGACACATTGGCGAGTTTCGCGATTTCAGCCGTAGTAACTTCATGATATCCGCGCTCGATAAAGAGTTTAGTCGCCATATCGGAGATGGCCTTGCGAGTTTGTTTCTTTTTTAATTCTCTTAGTCCCAAAACAAAAATCCTTTTTTTGATTCGAAATCAATACTCCATAAAATTTAATTGACTAAAATATTTAAGTCAATTAAAAAATATTAGAATCTTGGATTTAAGACTAAAAAAGGAGATTTGCTATGACTCAAATTAACCACACTCCAATTGCAATCATCGGCGCCGGGCTCGGCGGCTTGACGCTCGCTCGTGTTCTCCACGTTCACGGTATTGAGGCGACGATCTACGAAGCTGAAGGCTCGTCGAGCTCACGTAAACAGGGAGGTATGCTCGATATTCACGAATACAACGGGCAGCTCGCGCTCAAGGAAGCGGGACTCTTTGATCAGTTTCTTGAAATCATTCACACTGGAGCGCAAGCGTCTCGGATATTCGATAAGACCGGCAACGTTTTACTGGATGAGCCCGACGATGGTACGGGTGGCCGACCTGAGGTTCTGAGAGGTGACCTTCGTCAGATTCTTCTGAACTCGCTTCCCGGTGATAGCGTTCGCTGGGGTCACAAAGTGAATGTTGTTTCTTCGCTTGGCGGCGGACGACACGAAGTGACTTTTACGAACGGCTTTGTAGTAACGACTGATCTGCTCGTGGGAGCGGACGGCGCTTGGTCGAAAGTTCGCCCACTTCTCTCCAAGGCAAAACCGGAGTATGTAGGTACCACTTTCATCGAGACGTTTCTTCTTGATAGCGGTGCGCGTCACAAAGCGAGCGTGGAAGCGGTCGGCGGCGGCGCGATGTATGCGTTAGCGCCTGGAAAAGGTATTGTCGCGCATCGCGAACCCAACGAGGTATTACATACTTATGTGCAATTGAACAAGCCGAAGGATTGGTTTGACAGCATAGACTTCTCGCATCCCAAAAATGCGTTAGCCGACATCGCTAAAGAATTCGATGACTGGGCTCCTGAGTTAAGGGCGCTTATCACAGACGGTGAGACGGATCCCGTACTTCGTCCTATTCATACGCTTCCGGTCGAGCACAGATGGGATCGAATCCCCGGCGTAACGTTGCTTGGCGATGCGGCACACCTAATGCCTCCTTCAGGGGAAGGCGCCAATCTCGCAATGTTCGACGGTGCGGAACTCGGGAAGGCTATCGCCACAAACCCCGGCGACATAGAAGCCGCGCTCGTCGCTTATGAAGAACAACTTTTTCCACGCAGCTCTTCCGAAGCCCGCGATTCGAAAGGAATTCTCGACTTGTGTCTTGGAGAGAATTCTCCTCAGAGTCTGGTCGATTTTTTCACCAGCGTAAACACGTAATAAACACCTTATATAAGGAAACACTCATGAATAAAAACCAACAACAGTCGATTTACGACGTCATCATTTCCGGTGCAGGTCCTGTAGGTCTATTCCTCGCCTGCGAACTGGCCTTAGCCAAATGTTCCGTCTTGATACTGGAAAAAATGGAGAATCCGCATTCGCCATTAAAACGACGTCCTTTCGGGATCAGAGGACTTTCGGCGCCGACCATAGAAGCGTTTTACCGCCGCGATTTGTTAAACGAACTCGAGATACATAAACACCTTAAAAATCCTCATTCGAATCCAGGACAAGGGGCGCGTCGTCAGGTCGGACACTTTGCGGGTATTCCATTTTATGAAGGCGATATCGATACCTCGCAGTGGAAGTATCGTCTGCCAAGTTCGACTAACACCAGTTTGATATCTGAAATGGAAGAGCTTGAAACGGTCCTCGGTCGCCGAGCAGAAATTTTAGGAGTCGAAATCAAGCGAGGATTTCCCCTGACTTCCCTTGATCAAACGGAAGAAGGAGTAATCGTTCACACAGAAGATCGATCTTTTCAAGGTCAGTGGCTCGTGGGTTGTGATGGAAGTCGTAGTGTTGTCCGAAAGGTCGGTGGTTTTGAATTTGCGGGTACGGAACCTGAATTTACCGGCTACAATGCTCAGGTTGACATTGCTGATCCGGAGAAACTCAAACCTGGTCGTAACGTGACGGCAACGGGAATGTACTTGCAGTCACAACCCGGTTACTTAGTCATACAGGACTTTGATGGCGGAGCATTTCATAATTCTGAAAAACGGATTACGCGGGAACACGTGCAGGAGGTGCTTCGTAGAATCTCGGACACCGACGTTACAATTAGCGCCTTACATATCGCAACTACGTGGACCGACCGAGCGCGACAGGCCACAACGTATCGCAACGGAAGGATTCTTTTAGCCGGCGATGCTGCTCACATTCATTCACCCTTAGGAGGGCAAGGTCTTAATCTTGGAATCGGCGATGCGATGAATCTTGGTTGGAAGCTCGCGGCAACCATTCAAAAGAAAGCGCCGGAAGATTTGTTGGACAGTTATCAAACGGAACGACATCCGATCGGCGCAGAGGTTCTGGATTGGTCACGTGCTCAGGTTGCGATCATGAAACCAGGTCCGGCTGCACACGCGTTGAATGCAATTGTCCGTGACCTTATGGATACGCGCGATGGCGCCACTTATTTTGCGGGAAGGGTTTGGGGTGTTTTCACTCAGTACGATCTCGGCGACGATCACCCTTTATTAGGTCATAGCGTTCCTAACTTTGAGTTCGAAGACGGTGTAAGAATCGGAGAGTTCATGCGCGATGGTCAAGGGATACTGCTTGATTTTACTAAGAATGTTTCACTCAAAAGTTTCGCCGATGAATATGGCGGTTCCATTCGGTATATTTCAGGGAATGTAAAAGACCGGCTTGGATTAGGCACGTTACTCCTACGCCCAGACGGAATTATCGCCTGGGCTTCTGATAACGACCCCGATTACGAAGAACTCAAAAAAGCCGTTGCTTTCTGGTTCGTTCGTAATTCGAAGGTAAAGAATTAGAACAAAAGAATATTAGAGAAATAGAAATTCTTCTTTTTCTTTCTCTTGTATATACATTGCCTCGCTCAAACGAACATTGAGTCTGGATTGTTTTTCCGGGCTTCCTTAAATTTTAAAATTGAAATCAAATGAGCCAGTACAATCAAAGGAACTCCGAAAGTGGGTATCAGCACAAGAGGAAGAGATGCAATCGCGTTCGAAGGAACCTCCTGAAAAATAAGCCTCTGTGGTCCTTCCGATGAAAGAGCTCCTAACGTCAAGGCGGCTGTAAAATCTACGATACCAACAAAATGAAAGACCTTGAATACCGTTGGGGCATAAGATTTTTTATGATCGATGGCCCAAACAACAAACGGGGCTGAGATTGCGACCAGGCAATCTCCTAGACCGGCGCTCAGAGCGAAAATTCCCGGTAGTCTATTTTCCACGTAATACCACAAAAATATCGCCCCTAAAATACGAGAGACATGAATTTGAATCAGACTTTGCTGCGAAAGGGAGAACAGCAAATTTTTAAACTTTGGTAAGCGGTATAGGGCGATCGTTCCTAGGATTACAGGAATCATAACGCCTGCCGCGAGAGGAATCGGCGAAGGTTTCGGAGGGCTAAAGGCGCTTTTCAAGGCAAGTGAAAATACGACGCTAAGCCAGGCAACGAGTAAGAGGCAAATAACGATCGCGCTTTTGGGGTTGAATCCGTAGAGCCCTCTCGTTGCGAGAACAATCACCGAGACCAAAGAAAATAGAATTAGAGTTATCTCAAAACCAAAGGACATGGCTCCCTCCCCATGGGTGCGGAATAGTGAAATTGATAGTAACTATATTTAAAATAGTTACTATCAAAACAAAAGTGACTTGACATTTCTTGTCAACCGAATATTTATTCTCTATGGAAAGATCGTATCAGTTGGACTGTCCGGTTGCGCGCACGTTGAATCTGATTGGGGAACGCTGGACATTGCTCATTCTCCGGGATTTTTTTATCAAAGGCGAGGTACAACGTTTCGGAGATTTGGAGGCATCTTTGTCCGGAATCACTCCGGCTTTACTTTCGGCTCGACTCAAGGATCTCGAAAATAATAATCTCATTGTCCGACGTTTGTATTCCGAACATCCTCCGAGAATGGAATATCGTTTGACCTCGCTTGGAAAATCATTGGGCCCGATATTAAAAACAGTACGCGAGTGGGGCTTAAAACATACGCGACGTTAGGGTTTTTATCTAAGAAGCGCTTTGTTATAGCTGATTAGTATCTTTCCGATATTTACGACCTTTAAGCGTGCCTTTTCTTTTCTTTTCTCTTCACTGACCGGTTCAAACGGAACATTCCCGCTTAAAAAATCGAAGGGTTTGGAATTGAATTTGTTATATACAATTCAAAATCAGATAGAAAATTCTAATCTATCTAAGAATCAAGAAGCCGTAGTAAAGAATCTTAAATACTCAAATTCCTATGATATCATGAACAAAGAAGTCCTCAAATACAATCATTCACAATCGGAAGAAGAAAGAATTATCTGCGAAGTTCTTTTTCAAGAGATCAATCTTAAACTTCCCAAGGCTGAAAATAAGATTTGGCATGCACACCCCGTGTGGTTTCTCGATGGAAATCCTATCGTGGGTTATAGCAAACTCAAGGGCGGAATTAGGCTTCTTTTCTGGAGCGGACAATCTTTCGAAGAAGAGGGTTTAAAACCGGAAGGTAGCTTTCAAGCCGCAGAGGTTCGTTATACAAATGCCGATCAGATTATTAAAAAAGATCTAAGGCGTTGGCTTACTAAATCTAAGAAAATCCAATGGGATTATAAGAATATTGTGAAGCGTAGGGGTTTGTTGGAAAGATTAAAATAAATCTCCGATTTCATCCGGGAAAAATAGGGCAAAGGCCAGAAGAACGATCGAAGCTTCCGCGGCAGGGATGGAGGCGGGGTCAATAAATTGAGAATTCGGTAATACTATTCGTATCGCTTTCATCTTTCAATTTATTGACCAGAGCCGAGAGCCCGGTTTCGGGGAACATTTCGATAAAAACTTTATCTTTCATTTTCAAATATGCAAAAAAAATAATACTTTCCCCGAAAGCCGCCCGGGCATACTAAATTATATTTTCATTTTATTCAAATTTTCTAAATGAGTTTCAACAGGGTTACTCGTGTTACAGTTGCGGAGGTCCAAGAAACTCTTCGATGAGGGCCGCCGTCAATTCCGGATAGTGTGTTTCTTTTTGATACATAATGGCTTCTCCTAAATAATCTCCGTGTCCGCCCGGTAGAATGAGAAGTCGAGCGTCCGGAATTTTCCGAGTCAATTCGATCGTGTGTTCTAACTTGGCAATGTCACGGTCTCCGCTGAGAATCAAAGTAGGGGCCTTCACGGTTCCGATCTCTTTGTCGCTCACGTCCTTAAAGTTTTGCATTCTCTCTAGATCTTTTTCAAACATCGTCCTTAACTTTTGAGGATCCGGGTTAACTTTTAAAAACGCATCTTTGAGAGGCTGAGGCATGTTTGAGAAAGTTGCCTTTTTCATAAAGTCCCAAAATTGAGGGTAGGCGCCCGTTCTTTTTGTCATCGAAGATGCAAAGACTAGTTTACGAACGAGATGAGGATGTCGTATGGAAACTTGTAAGGCCACGCTCGCGCCGTTACTAAATCCGAAAAAATCCGCTTTTTCAATTTTGAGATGTTTGAGAAGTGCGGCCACGTCGTCCGCGGAGGTTTCAAATCGGACCGGCCCCTTTCGATCCGTTGTTCTTCCATGACCTTGTTCGTCTAAAGCGATTACCTTTCTATGTTTTGCAAAGTAAGGGATTGCTTTACTAAAAGTTACCTCAATCGTAGAGCCGCCCCCATTCAGAAGAACGAGAGGAACTCCTTCCTTCTCACCGTGAATTTCATAATACAACTGAATGTCGCCGATGGGGGCGTGACCTTTTTCGGTAGGAATCGATTCTTCCGTCGTTGTGTTTTCTTTCAAGACGGATGCACTTCTCGAAGTACATTGCAGAATAGAAACTATGGCAATGACAAACGTTAGATATTTGAGAATTCTCATGATTCTTCTCCTATTGATGATTTCTTTAAATATTCCACAATTCGATCCAAATGTGCCATCGTACCTTCCTTTCGAGAAAGTAAGCCCTCTCTTCCGATGGTCTCATCCAGAAACGCAACCTGTTCCGTAAACGTTAGTCGCGTATCCTTTGGATTGATACTTTCGATTTCAACGGAGGCTATGGACACGGAATGAATTTTATTACTCAAATACATGTCGTATACGAAAACGATTCTTTCGTTTGGGAGAATATTATAAAATTCTGCTTTATATAAGGTTTCTTTTCCGTTAGGAAAACGTCCGTGAAGAAGTTCTTTTCCTCCTACGCGAAAATCCAATTCACGTTTGACAACACTCCAATCTCCAGGACCGATAAACCACTGAGCTTTGGATTCTAAGTTGCTCCACGCCGAATAAACCGATTCGGCAGAGGATTTATAGATTTTTTCAATGCTGAATATTTCATGTGCGACCTTCAGTTTTTGCATTTTATTTCTTCCTCTCTTTTTCCGTTTTTTCTAAAAATTCTCCCAATCGATCCAAGTTCCTTTCCCAAAATTTACGCCGTTGATTGAGCCAAGTTTCAATGAGTTCGAAAGAGCGCGGTTCGACCTGACAGGAACGCACTCGGCCGACCTTATGGGTTTTGATGAGTCCGCTTTCCTCTAAGATTTGAATATGCTGAACGACTGCCGCCATGCTCATATTTAATGGCTGCGCGAGTTCGCTTACGGAGGCGCCTTTCTTGCTCAATCTTTCAACGATTGTCAGGCGAGAAGGGTCGGACAGCGCGTAAAATACGCGGTTTAGGGATGAAGAATGGTTAAGCATCTGCTTAAGTTTAATGAAGGCCCTGAAATAGTCAAGTATTTACTTGACTATTATTTTTTAAAGTTCTTAGTCCCCGAAAGTAAATCATCTTTCAAAGCCTCATCACATCCAACAAACATTCGGCTTTTTTGTTTTTCAGAGCGCTGCTCTCGATCACAAAACTTAAAAAAGTATTTAACGAAGGATTTTTATTTTCGGGCATCCAAAACACGGATACGGGCAAGTATAATTTTTTGATTGGAACAAATTGGGTTTGGGAAGGAGCCACGTTCTGAGCGCCTAAGATCGTTAGAGATACACCTTTGCCGGTGGCAACTAAGATGGGGCAACTTTCTCTTTCGTTTTTCAAATATACTTTCGGTTTGATTCCGCTTTGTTTGAAAAGTTGAAAGATCGTGTCGTAAAAATTTCCAGTTTCTTTTTTTGGATGTAGAATGATGGTTTCGTTTTTTAATTCTTTAAGTTCGATTTCCTTTCTTTTGGCGAGAGGATGTTTTTTGGGAACCAGAACTCCGAAACCTTCGTCGTTGACGGAATGTTTTTCTATTCCTTCTTCCGAAACGGTTCCTTCCATAAAACAAACATCAAACTGACCGGATCTCAAACCTTTAAGAATTCTATTTCTTGATTCTTGATGAAGTTGAAATTTCAACTTTGGAAAACGATCTTGGAATTCTCCGATAATTTGAGGTAGGCTTGCTAAGAAGGTCGTTGTTGAAAATCCGATGCTGAGACCGCCCGCTTTGAGCTTGCCGATAGAACGAACTTCTCTTTCCAAATTTTCAACTCTATCGATAATTTCCTTTCCTTCCTTTAAAAGATAAACTCCCGCTCCCGTTAGTTTTACTTGTCTTGTAGTTCTTTCAAAAAGTTTTGTAGAGAGTTCTTCTTCGATAGAGGAAATCAAACGGGTTAAAGGCGGTTGCGAAATCCCGAGAATTTCCGCACTTTTTCTAAAGTTGAGTTCTTCCGCGACCACGATAAACGATTTTAGTTTCGATAAATCCATTCTTTATTGATACTTAATAGGTATCAATAAATCAACCAAATTAAAAAATTATAACAAAAATTGAATTCATTTTCTTATAAGTCTTTACATCCTTTGAATGAGTTTCATTTTAAATCTTGTATTGGTTTTGTTTTTATATTTCTAAAGGAGAATAGAATGAAGTTTGACTATGAAGTACTGATTATAGGCGGAGGTCCGGCGGGACTGAGCGCGGCCTTGTCTTTAGGTCGTATGAGCAGAACGGCTTTGGTCTGCGATGATAGTCGTCCTAGAAATGCTCCGTCTTCCCATCTCAATAATTTTCCCACACGAGACGGTATTCATCCGGCCGAATGGAGAAGGTTAGTAAAAAAGGATTTGGAGAAATATCAAACGATAAAGTTTTTCGAAGGAGGCGTCTTGTCCGTTGAAAAATCGACTTCCGGTTTTACCGCAAACTTGTCTTCGGGGATTTCCGCTCATTTTAAAAAGATCATTCTTGCCTACGGAGTAGAGGATAAGCCCTTGCCCGTTCCCGGTTTTAAGGAGCTCTGGGGAAAATCTATTTTTCATTGTCCTTACTGTCACGGATTTGAAATTCGAGGATCCCGTTTGGGTTTTATTTCAAACAGCGAAATGACATTTCACATGCTACCTTTGATAAACGACTTGGCGTCCGATTTAATTCTTTTTACGAATGGGAAGGCGGAGTTTAGCGATCCACAGAGAGAATTATTAAAGCGAAAGAATGTAGAATTGATAGAAGAGAAAATTACGGGTTTCATTTTTGAAGGAGAGCAATTGAAAGCTTTGTCTCTTGCAAACGGGGAACTCAGAGAAAGGCAAGCCGTCTTTTTTCATCCGACCCTGCCGTTCGCGCTCAAATCTCAAATCGGAGAAACGCTCGGTTGTGAAAAAAATCAACTCGGCTTTTACAAGATAAACGAAAGGGGCGCAACCTCTGTGGAAGGTGTTTTTGCATGCGGAGACAACGTGAGTCCGGGGCATTCTGTTTTGTTAGCCGCCGCTTCGGGCGCGATGGCCGGCGCGGGAGTGGTGTTTGCGCTATTAGGAGAAGAATTTGGAAATGCTTGAAAGAATGCAACTGAAGCCTTCTATAACGGGTTCTGAGAGTTCGAAGATTTTCTTTTAGAGCAAAGTTTATGCGTTAGGAGAGTTATTCTTTTCTATTTTGTGTAAGAAATAGGCAGGCAGAGATTCGTATAGAAAACACAAATGTACTTCTTTCGACTCGGATGGAACGTTAGGCGAAACCCATTTCGATCCCTATTTCGAGCGATAAACGCAAACTTGTCGATTCATAAGTTTTATTGATTTATAATACAACAGCAATCCGTTGTTATAATTGTATAACTAAATTCAGTCTCAATGAAGATAGTCGACAAAAGTTGGACGCGTTATATGAAACACATTATACAATTCTCTCTTCTTTCTCTTTTCTTTTTATTCGGTTTTACGAATTGTTTGAATCGGGATTGGAACCATCTTCCTCCGATTTTTTCTTACATTGATTTGAAAGGGGGATCGCCCGCGGTTCCTTTCGGGGTTTCTCAGATTACACCCGGCGTCGGCGTGAATGGAGTTTCCACGAATAGTTCGATTCAAGTCGGCTTTAATCGGGCTTTGGATTCTTCTTCGATCTCCGGGGCTTCCTTTCAATTGTCTGAAAGTTCGACCCCAATTCCGGGTAACGTGAGCGTCTCCAATTCGAACGTGGTCTTTACTCCTTCCTCTCCACTTTCTGCTTCGACCATTTACACAGTGACTCTTTCTAAGGATTTAAGATCTGCGGACGGTTCTCTTCTCAATGAAGATTTCATCTGGACTTTTACAACCGAATCCGTTTCCGATTTGATTGCTCCCATCGTTTCTCTTACGACTCCGGTTAACTCGGGCGTTTCCGTTCCTGTGAATACATCGTTAAGCGTCGCTTTTAGTGAAACGATGAATTGTACTTCTTTAACTTCGCTTTCGTTTACTTTGAGTAACGGTTCTGCAGTTTCCGGTTCCGTTTCTTGTTCCGGTTCGACCGCGACTTTTACTCCAACTTCTTCTCTTTCGTTTAATACAAATTATACGGCAAATATCAGTACGGCCGCGAAAGATCTTGCAGGGAATATGCTCGCTTCTTCTTTTAGCTGGAGTTTTACGACCGGGTCCGCTCCGGATTCTACTCCTCCGACCGTATCCTTTGTAAGTCCTGCGAACGGTTCGACGGGATTTGCAATCAACGGATCGATCGCGGTTGCATTCAGTGAAACTCTCAATTGTGCGACCTTGAATACCGCAACTTTTGTTTTGAGCGACGGATCTGCGGTTGCGGGAACGGTCTCTTGTCTTGGGACGACTGCTTCTTTTAATCCTTCGGCATCCTTATCTTATGGCACAACATATACGGCTACGATTACGACCGGAGTGCGTGATATTTCGTCTAACGCGATTTCTTCTCCTTTCTCTTGGACTTTTACTACGGGGGCCGGACCGGATCTTACGCCGCCGACGGTTTCTTTAGTGACCCCATCGAATTCTCTTTCCGGAGTAGGAGTGAATACGAGTGTGAGTGCGGTTTTTAGCGAATTCATCGATTGTACGACTCTTACGACTGCAAGTTTTACTCTCAACGGAGGATCTGCGGTAGCCGGAAGCGTGAACTGTCTCGGAACTTCCGGAACATTTACTCCGAGTGCGAATCTTTCATATAACACTAGTTATACTGCCACGATCACAACCGCGACGCGAGATCTCGCGGGTAACGCCGTTTCAGGAACTTATACCTGGAGTTTTACGACGGGATCCGCTCCGGATTCTACACCTCCCTTAATTTCCATTACGAATCCTTTGAATGTTTCCACGGGATTTAGCGTAAACGGAACGGTGAACATCGCTTTTAATGAAACTTTAAATTGTGCTTCCGTTACTACCGCCAGTTTTACCTTGGAAGGAGGTTCCACAGTTCCGGGGACGGTCGCTTGTTCCGCTACCGCGGCGACCTTTACGCCGATCGCGTCCTTGGCGTATAACACGACTTATACGGCTTCGATTACGACTGCGCTGAAAGATCTTGCCGGCAATTCTATAGCTTTGCCGTTTTCATGGTCCTTTACTACGGGCTCCGCTCCGGATGTTACAGCTCCTACGGTTTCCATCGTCAATCCGGTCCAATCTTCCCTTGGAGTTCCCACGAGCGCGAGTGTAACGGTCGCGTTTAGTGAAGGAATGGATTGTACTTCGCTCACGACCGCCACCTTCACTCTTAGTAACGGGGCTGCCGTCGCAGGAACCGTCAATTGTTCCGGAACAAGCGCGGTTTTTACTCCGACCTCAGTTCTTCTTCCCGGCATTACTTACACAGCTACGATCCAGGTTGGAGCCAAAGATCTCGCAAACAATTCGATTGTTTCGGCTTATAGCTGGAGTTTTACCACGGGTACATTGCCGGATACGACCCCGCCTGGAGTTTCTATTCAGAATCTCCGAAACAAAAGTCTTGTGGAAACAGGTTTTGTCATAGGAAACGCTACGGATGTCGGCGGAGTCGCGCTCGTAGAAGTTTCTATCGATGGAGGAGCGTATGCATCCGCATCCGGAACTTCGTCTTGGAATTTTAAACTTCCATCCGGTGGGACGACCTGGGCTACCGGATCACAACATACGATCACGGTTCGAAGCAAGGATTCTTCCGGCAATTATTCTACGGTAGCTTCGGCTCTGGTTAGAAAGGGAACAAACAAAGATATAAACGGAGACGGTTACGTCGATATGGTGACGGGTGAATACGGGCAGGGACTCGTTTACATCTTTCATTCTTCAGGAACATCGGGAATCACGGCAACGAATGCAAGTTTAGCAAATCGTTATATAGTCGGTACTACGACGGATGAATTTGGTAAGGCAGTTACCCTGGGAGATCTCAACGGAGACGGTTACTCGGACGTGATCGTAGGAGCTCCGGCCGCTACCACGAACACGGGACGCGTTTATGCGTTTTATTCTTCGGGAAGTTCCGGTGTGAATATTTCCTATGCTGCCTTTGCCTCCGCGAGAATCGACGGGGCGGTCGCAAGTGAAAGATTCGGGTTTGTTCTCGAAACGGGAGATCTCAACGGAGACGGTTACCCGGATCTCATCGTCGGCGCTCCGTATTCTTCAACTAACACAGGTAAGGTGTATACCTTTCATTCTACGGGTGCATCCGGAATCGTAGACACGAGCGGGGCTACGGCGGCGGCCGCTCTTACTGGATCCGCGACCAACGAATTCTTCGGAAGCGCCTTAGCACAAGGTAATATCAACGGAGATATCTACGCGGACCTGGTCGTCGGCGCTTACGGTTATAGCGCTCAGAAAGGAAGGGTTTCGATCTATCACGGATCTTCTACCGGACTCGGGGCCGTGTCTTCGACGATCACGAACACCGCAGGCAGCGGTCAATTTGGATTCTCAGTCGCTGTGGCGGATGTGAGTGGAGACGGTTTTGCGGACCTGGTCGCCGGAGCTCCTTTTCTCAACAGTGCAAAGGGACATGCCGTTGTCTTTGTTTCCTCCGCGACCTCTTCTGGAATTTTGACGAGCAGTGGTTTGGGTGCGGCTAACTTTATCATCTTGGGAACCGTAATCAGCGATCATCTTGGCAATAGTGTAGCCGCGCGCGATTTGGATTTGGATGGAAAGGCGGATCTAATTTTAAATTCTACTCCGACCGCACCCGCGCAAGGAATCGTCTACGTCTATATGACTCCGTTCCTTTCTTATACGGATACGACCACCGCGAGTCTTACGATGACCGGACCGATGAGCGATCTCTTTGGTTGGGGGCTCGCCACCGGAGACGTAAACGGTGACGGCTACGGAGATCTCTACGTCGGTTCACCGGGTTACAACAACGGAACTTTTATCGGAAGAACTTTTATCTTTCATTCTTCTGGAACCGGCTTGAGTACAAATCTGCCTTCTTCCGCTTCGAGAATTCTGGACGGTTCGGGATTGACGGGCGGCACCGGGAACTGGTTTGGAAGAAGTCTTTACTAAAAGTAAAGATTAGAATTCCCAACCTCGAAGTTAAGAGTAAGAGGTTGGGGGAATCGAAAAGATTTATTCTTTTGGCACTTTCTAAAAACGATCGTGAGAGGCCGCCAACGTATAGGCTCGCCCGTCCTGCCATAAAGTTTCCAAGACGGAGGCTAGAACCGGCGCGTTCCAGACGGTTTGAAAATTAATTTTGGTTTTTACTTTTGGATTGGAATCGGAAAATAAATACAAATGTCCTTCCTGAGAATACTTTCTTAGGTCCTTCCATTCCACAAAATGATCTTCGTCTTTTTTAAACCATTTTACGACCCGCATATTGACTCCGCGAGGAGTGACTTCCAAATTCTTAATCTTATATGATCTTCCGTTTTCCAGATTTTCGAGCGCTTCTTGTGCGAGCTTTTTTGTAATATTCTCCCAAAGAGAATCTATGATTAGCAGATATCGATCCTCTATTTTTTTGTTCGTCATAAAAAGACGAAGCGACTGAAATCCGATTTGGATCGTTTGATTTTTTCCGTCTCGAACTCCGATGGAATAGAGTCGATTTGCCTTGATCCCATTGATATAGAGTTGAGTGATTCCGTATCGGATCTCTTTGATATCATGGCAGCGGAGTTGTTGATCTCCGTATTGAACCGTCTTTGAATCGATCCTAAGTCTTTTTTGAAACGGATCCAAAATACTTTTTCTGAGAGAAAGATCAATGTACTGATTCATTTTGGAAGGATATGGATCGATAGAAAACGAGAGTGGTCAAGATTTACTTGGGAAGAATTTAGAAAAATGAAACGAACTCACAAGAATTCGGACGGGAAGAATTCGAACTTGAAATTTTTACGAGGTCGTAAGGATTTTTTCTATTTCTTCGTTTTGAATATACCAGCGGATCGGTTCTCCCTTTCCAAAAGCGACGGAAGGTGAGATTCCGAAGATTTCCCTAAATATGTTGGTAAAGTGAGCCTGATCGTAAAAGCCTGCGGCGAGGGACGCATCCGCCAGCGAGGCGCCTTGTTTGAGGGCGATCACGGCGGTCTTGATGCGAAACCATTTGCGAAAGGCCCGCAGAGGCAAACCTACGACGTTTTTGAATTCGTGTTGTAACCAAGACGCGGACATTCCGATTTCCTGAGCGAGTTCGTCTACGTTGATCGTTTCCTCGGGACTGTCCACGAGCTTTCGTAAAACACGGATTAGACGATCGTCGTCCTGAATATTTTTCGCCGGAGCTAAACGGTTAAACGGAAAAGATCGAGTCAGAATTTCCGGATAACGTTCCGGGTTTGTGTTGAAAATTTCTATACAAGTCGAAATCAACTCGGGAGCCCAAGAAGGATTTTCGGAAAGACCGCTCGGACCCGCTTCTTTTGCAAGGATCGCTCCGATCTCGCTCCCCGGATCCGCGAATAAGATCCCAACCGTTCCGCTCAGGATGGTTTCATGACTCAAGGTCCCGTCGAAAACGAAACAACGAGCGCTCATCCATTCTTCATTTCCCTTTACTCGCTTTTTGATATCGATGTCGAGTCCCACGACCGTTGCCGAAGTTACAGTCGAATGGAACGCGAGGTCCGGTAATTTTCCAACGAACAATACTGCGCCTCGGAGTGCGCATATTACGTTCTGCATCGGTTCATCTTAATCGGTAAGGAGCCGGATGCAATTGAAATCTTTACTTCTCTCCGTAGCGCCGTCTAAAAAAAATCAACGAGGTTCTGCGATCGCGTATTTGTATTTCGCCTGCGCGGCTCTTTTGTTTTCTTCGTTGAAAAAATCGCAGACGTATTCCAAAAGTTTGCCGTTCTTTCGAACGAGCCTCGCCTTGGCGCGAACAGTATCGGTTCTTACGGGACGAAGATATCGAATGGATGCGTCCATCGTAAAAGTTCTTTCCCTTTCGTTTTCTACGTGGAAGAACGCCATGATAGAAGTGAGAGTATCGCCGACGCTAAAGAAACAACCTCCGTGCATAAATCCGTGAAGCGCTCGGTTGCTCTGAGCGTATGGAATGTCAGCTTCCGAAATTTCCGAAGTTACGCTGAGAACCTTCATGTTTGTCGCGCCCGGGTGACATTGGTCGATCAGATTTTGTGCCTGTTCGATAAGAGTGCAATTTTCTTTTAGAGTAAAAATCTCGGTTGGTACATTATGATATAGTAATTCAGAAACGGTCATCTCATTCCTCTTTTTGTATTTCTATTCAAGAAGAATAGCACGTTCCACTCATCAGAGTCTTGGAAAAACGTGCAAATTTGGTTGAAAATTTAGAAACGTCTATCGCTCGAAAAGAAAGTAAAAATTCCTATTTCAACATTCTTTCTAAGTTGTAGACTTTTTTCGGACTCGCGGGTGCGTTTTGTTCTTTGAGATCGTCCAGTTCGTTGGAAGTTTTACGATCGTCTCGAATACTTTCAAGACTCGTCCACATCGTTTGAGGCATTTCAATCGAATAGGAAAAATCGAATTTTTCTTTTTCACCCGGTTTGACAAGAAGGGCCCAGGAAAGAGTTCCGTTGGCGTCTTTCTTATAACTTTCGTTGCTCGAACCCAGAAATTTTGTGGAGATATTCGGATCAACGGTCACTGGATATTGATCGTATATCGTGACTTGTCTCGGTCGTTTTGTATAATTGGAAACTTCAATCTGCCATTGATTTTCTATCTGTACGGTTTTACCTAAAAATCCGCCGCCCGCGACTTCTCCTTTTAAAAGAGTTCTTTTGAGTTTCATCCTTTGATCGGGTCCTAGATACATTTCAAATTCTTGGCCCGCGGCCACGGTGGTTCTGTTTCCCGGAGTGTAACTTCCGATAAAACTTCCGTCCATAAAAACTTTTACGTCGTTCCAGAGTAAGGGGGTCTTAGTCGTATTTTTAAACTTTGCTTTTAGAAAAACATAACTCGAAAGAGTGGGGATCGCAACGTGAGAAATTACACCCTTGATCAGAGCGCTCTCCATCGAAACCCTGTGTTCGGAATTATCGCTGATGATGTTTTCTTTATTAGGTAAACGGAATGTAAAATTGGCCGAGTCTTCGCCTTCGGAAACTTCCGAATCGCTCGGAGTTTGATCGTCGGAATTGGCTCCACGATTAGGTTGAGCCAGACTTCCTTGGCTGACTCTCCAAGGTTTGAGAAGAGGTAAAGAAATTGCCGAGGAAGGTTTTGCGCTTGAGATTGTGATATCCACGTTCTTCCAGTCTTCTCCCGTGTACTGACGAAGAGCGACCCGTGATTCCAAACGAAAGTCTCCACCTTCGGAAGAACCGTGAAGATCGTAGATCCCTTTCCAAGAAACGTTTGTCACCAGATATTCGATGGAGACGATTCCTTTGGAGCCGGGTTTGCCGGAGCAGACGACTTCGACTTCGGAATGCGACCAACGTTTTGCGTCAGCCATTCGTAAAAATGCGGCGTTGACTTGTCCGTATTCTTTATTCAATTGTTCTAATCTTTCTTCCGACTTTTGTATCTTTTCGAGATAGGAGTTGCGGCGATTCTCTAAAAATTCCAAACTCGTAGACCAGGTCTTGACATCGATGGAATTCGAACGCAGTTGTCGGTCCGATTCTTCCGTGGTCAATTGTCCCAAAGTGGAAAGTAGTTTGAGTTGTTCTTTATAACTCGCTTGTCGATCGTTTTCGGAACGGATCTCTTGTTGAATCGAAATCATTTTCTTTTTTAAGGGATCGTTTGTAAGTTCGGAATCTTCTCCCGCGGAAATGGTACGAATAGAAACCGAAGAAATACTCAAGGGTCCGTCCGAAGAGGCTCGGATCGAATCGAGAATCACCGTCGCGGGAAGACGCGCAAAACGAAGGGTTGTTTCTTCTCCCTGCAATTTCACATCCTGATTTCTTTTAACCAAGGCTCGATCCGAAAAGATCGTAACGGATTGAATCTTTCCTATGACTCGAGAAGAATCCTGATCTTGCGCATTCAGAAAAAAGAAAAACGGAACAAAGACCGAAGTTAAAAAAAGAATTTTCAGTGAAATCGAAGTTCGCGCGTTTTTAAGTCTTAGTTTCATTCTTATCCTCGTCTTTAAACTCTATCTTTTGAAAAGATCGATACAGACTAAAATCTTTCCAGATTCCATAGAATTTTGCAATCACAAACAAAAGGAGAATCCAAACGGTTTTGGTAAGAATCGAATTCTTCTCTTAAACTCGAAGTTTTTCACGTTCGCAAAAGTTGGTCGTTCCTTCCGATCGGAGCGATGGAAAATTTTTCTTTGAAAAATCTTGTTCGAATCAACTGACTTTGGCTTTCTATTGATATATTCAAAATATTGAATCAACGAATTCGTTTGTTTTTCTCCGAATCGCGGATGCAAACGCGAAGAACCCCGGAAATACGACATTCTTCTTTTTGGAGATTGATTTTTACTTCTCAATTTTTAGGCCGGGGTAAGTTTGAACATTATGCAGGAAACAGGTTTACGCGATACGATCGTAGGCGTCGCCGGTGAGCTTTTTATCGAGCGCGGTTACAACGCGGTTTCGATAAAACACATCGCCGAGGCCGCACATTGTACCACGGCGGCTTTGTATTATTATTTTCCGGAAGGAAAGGATACGATTCTCAAAGACGTTCTTCATTCTCATTTACCTGACCCCGAACAAATTTTACAAGTTGGAAAGAACGCACAATCCCTCCAGGAATTGTTGACGCAGATCGCTCTTGTAGTTTGCGCGCACGATTCGGTTACGGTCAAAAAAGAGCGTTGGCTTCTTGCGGAATTTCCAAACTTTACCGAAGCGGATCGAAAAGTGATTCATGAAAAAATGAAAGCGATTCATTCTTCCCTGGAAAGGGAAGTCGGTCGATTTTTGCCCGATCCTGAAATGGCGAGAGTTCTTTCCTGGATTTATATGTCCGCTAGCTTTGGTTACGGGCAGCTCTTCGGTACTTTTCAGCTCGGCAAAGTAGGAGAATTTTCCACGGCCGAATTTGCTGAAAAAATCGCCGGGATTCTTTCCAACAATTCGAAGTCGTGAAAAATGCTGACACGTTTTCCCTCTTCGAAATTCCTTGAAAAATCGGCCCGAGCAATATAAATTTTTTATTGACTTACTGATCGATCAGTAAGTATAGTTTACTCAATGAATTCTCCCGCTAAGAAATGGTCGGGAAAATCTAAGAATGGCCTTATTCTATGCTTTTGAGACGTTTCACAAGGGTTTTTTGAATCAACGTGGCTTACTGATCAATCAGTAGACTACGTTTAAGAATCGAAAGCTGATCCCATACTTTTGCAAGACGCCGAGGAGTTTTATCAAAATGGAATTACATCTTCAACAAATACGAGAACAACAAAAGGAATCTTGGAATCATTTTTCTCCCGGTTGGAAGAAGTGGGACGATCTCTTTATGGATTTTTTAAAACCGATGGGCGATGAGATCATCCAAAGGCTCGATCTTCAAGAGACGGATGACGTTTTGGATATCGCTGCGGGAACGGGAGAGCCGGGGTTGACGATCGCTTCCATTGTTCAAAGTGGAACTGTGATGATCACCGACCTCGCCGAAGATATGCTGGAAGTGGCTCGGGAGAACGCGAAGCGGAGAGGAATTTCGAATATAAAAACGCAAGCCTGTGACGTAAGCGAACTCCCTTTTTCGGACAATACTTTCGACGCGATCAGTTGTCGTTTTGGTTTTATGTTTTTCCCGGATATGAAATTGGCGGTGAGCGAAATGGTTCGCGTCTTGAAACCGGGTGGAAAGATCGCGACCACGGTTTGGAACGTTCCTGAAAAGAATTTTTGGATCACGGCCATCATGGGTGCGATTCAGAGAAATATGAACTTACCGGCTCCGATTCCGGGTGCGCCCGGAATGTTTCGTTGCGCGGAACAGAATCTGATTTCCCATCTTTTCCGGGAAGCCGGATTGAAAAGTGTCTTCTCAAAAGAAGTTTCCGGAAAACTGAAATGCCAGACCGCGGAAACTTATTGGAACGTTATGACGGAGGTCGCGGCTCCGATCGTCTCCGCGCTTTCCAAGGCTGAAGAAAGCGTGCGGGAAAAAATCAAAGAAGAAGTCTATCAAACGATTCGGCAAAAATATGAAAACGGAAACGTTCAGATCGAGTCGAGCGCTCTTCTTGTTTCCGGTGAAAAATCCTGATTTTACTACTCGATCAAGAAGTCGCAGATTTTGGATTCTTCCAATGTATTATAAATATCACTTTCGAAAGTAATCCACTTCTTGATTTAATACAAGCGCTTGTCCCGCGAGTTGCGAAGCGAGAAAGTTAATATTATCCGAATTTGCGGAAACCGATTGTGTGTTTTGAGAAAGACGCAGTACGGATTCTGCAAATTCGGTCAATGTGAGAGATTGTTCTTCCGTTGAGTTTTTGATATCGGCGGCAAGACGATTGATCAATTCGAAGTTTTGTTTCACCGCGTCGTTTGCTGTAAGTTGCCGCAAAGAGAGAGCTGAAATTTTTTCCACCATAGGAATCGATTGTTTGATACTTTCTTCGATTTTGGCGAACGAGTGTGCGGATTCGGCCATGTCTTCCGCTCCTTCCTTTACTCGTGTGATCGCGTCCTCGATAAGACTTTGAATTTTTACGGCGTTGCTGTTTGTATTCTCCCCTAACTTTGAAATTTCTTCCGCGACGACGCTAAAACCTTTTCCGGATTCTCCGGATCTTGCGGCTTCGATCGAAGCATTGATTGAAAGAAGTTTGAGTTTGTCCGCAATCGCCAAAATGATCGTAAGGGCCGATCCCATCTTATCCGTACTCGTTTCGATTTTGGTCATCGTTCGAACGGATCTTTCTATGGATTCTCGACCGCTTTCCGCTTCCGCGGCCATTCTACTCGCTTCGGCCTTTGCCAAACCGGATTCTTGATGGATGGCTCCGATCGCGTTGCTAAGTTCTTCCACTACAACTTCCGCGTTATGAACGCGTTCTTCCTGATTGTTGGCTTGATTGAGAACCGAGGTCCCGCTCGCAGATAACTCTTCGACGGCGGAAGCCAACTCTTCCAAAGAAGCGGCCTGATCTTGTGCGTGAGAAGAAAACTGCTGCGTATCGTTTGCGAGAATATCGGATCTTTCCTGCAGGGTTCTCGCTTCGGATCGAATCGCCGCGACCACCGAATTGATTTTGGAAAGGAATGCGTTGATGTTATGACTGACTTGTCCGATCTCGTCGCTCGAAATCAGAGGCATAGAATTTTGTATGTTTCCGGAAGCGATCGCGGTTACGATCTGCGAAATCGCCGCCGAATTCTTCTTTAAGGAATTTAAGAATAAGTTGGAAGTCGTATAAATCATCAGAGCAAGAAAACAGAACGCAACGCTGAGAGAATATTCGATCGGATAGGCCGGAGAATAGGACCCCTTCAAGACCAAAACAAAGTAAGAGAGAAAGATGACCGGTAAAAGAACGATGGAAGAAAGGGAACAGATAAATCTTTGAGCCAAGGATACTTTTATATATTGTTCCGGTTCGAGTTCCATAGTTTTCATATCCGTGTTTTGGAGAATCGTTGCGATTTCGATTTCGGAAACAAAGAAGTGAGAACAGGCTACGATTCCAATGATCATTACCCAGAGGATGGGATAGAGAAGAGTTTCTCCGCTTGTCAAAGGTATGAGAGCGTTGGTTGAAAAGTAGGCGACGCTGATTCCTAAATTCCATTGAATGAATGTGATGACGACTTCCCAACGAGGAAAATGAAGAAGAGAGATTTTTTTCTTTCGATTGAATTTTTCAACGAATGAAAGATCCGATTTTTTTGAAACGGGAAGACTAATGATCCTCCGGAGAATTTGCCATCGCACGAATACCACAAACAAGGTAATGATCGTTGCGGCGAGAACTCCTTCCAAAAATGCGACGAGCTTATCGCCCGTAAAACCGCCGGCCACTACGATGAAAATGATTCCTATGGGAACTCCTTGCAAATAAGTAATGGCTTCTAGTTTCAGAGAAAGTCGAAGGAGAAACCTGGATTCTTCGGACATGAACAACCTCGTGTTTGGAAACCGGACTTCTTTTTCGTCTCGGATCAGACTCTATGGAAAGGAATCGATTCGGATAAGTCAAAAAATAAATTTCCTAATTCTTTCTTAATTCGAAGTTAATACAAATTTAATGTGAGTCGTTTTTCTCGTTTTATTCCGAAATGTAAGCGGGTTATGCTGTTTGCAATTTAGGTGAGGGGAATTTTATAAAACGACCCTGAAGAACGGGAGTTTTTTAGTTTATCGGGCTTTGATTTTGAAGAAAAGAACCAGGATTCCGTATTTTAAAAACACGATTTCGATAAAATTATGAATTCATTATATTCAATAAACAAGTTATACTGAATGTCGGTCCGTTCCCGAACTTCTAATGACTAAATGCCTGACCAAAGAGAGAATTGGTAGGTCCGGATATCGCCAGGTTTGCGCTTACAGCGAGGGAAACAACGAGACCGCTCGCTCCCGGGCTGTAAAAAAGATAGGATCTTCCCGAGCTGCCCGTATTTCCGCCGGCGCCGGCAATGAAGTCCGAAAAACCGTCTCCGTTAAAATCCGCAAAGGCCCCGCCGCCGAAACCGTCTCCGGCGGCTTCTCCTTGAATCGTAGCCGAAGGTGTTCCCGAGATCGTGGTTCCCGTAGAATGAAAGAAAGATACTTTTCCCAAGGCGGCGCTGAAGTTTGTAGAACTAACGGCGAGATCTAAAAATCCGTCCCCGTTTATATCGCCTAACGCTAAACTGTTGCCAAAGGTTTCGGAGGCGCTCACACCCGTTAGAGTTTGATTTGCACCGCTCACAGATACGGCTGTAAGTCCGCTAGAACTACCGTGAAACGTATAGACCCTTCCCATCGATCCCGAATAACCTACGGAGGCGGCGATCAAGTCTTCGAATCCGTCTCCGTTCACGTCTCCCGTTTCCATAGAGAGCCCAAATGCATCGCTGGCCGAAGCTCCCGTTAGAGTGAGCGTAGGAGCTGCGGTGTTCGTCGCGGAGATTCCACTCGAACTGCTGTGAAAGATCCAGAGCCTACCGGAAGAAGAACTAAAAGTATTTCCGTTTACGATCAGATCGGAGAACCCGTCTCCGTTGAGATCTCCCAATCGAACCGCCGAACCGAAGTTAGTTCCCGGTCCGACGATGGAAGTATTGGGAGTGGGAGAAACACCGTTGCTTCCACCGTGATAAATTTGAGCGATACCGGCGCCTACATAACCGCTCGCCGCGATATCCGTAATTCCGTCTCCGTTTACGTCTCCGAGGGAAAGGGAATAACCTAGAGTTGTGGAAGCGCCCGCGTTGAGAGTCAGATTCGCGTTTGCAAAACTGGAAGCAAGAATTCCGCTAGCACCGTTGCTATAAAAGACATAGACTTTTCCGTTTGCACCGCCGTATTCGAAAGAACCTCCTGCGACGAGATCCGCAAATCCGTCCCCATTGACGTCTCCCAATTGAAGCGCATATCCGAAAGAAGCTGCTGCGTCTCCCGTGATAATCACGTTCGCCATGGTTGCGCTCGTGGGATTAAAGCCTCCCTTTCCAAGTCCGTAATAGAGATAGACGTCTCCGTTTCTGGTGGTTGAAAATAAGGAAGCGACGATCGCGATATCGGGGATGCCGTCTCCGTTGACGTCTTTGTTACTTCCTTTTCTAAATCCGAAGTTAAGAATCTCGGAAGAATTTCCCGCGAAATCTACGCTCCTCACTTGAACCGAATGGAGACTTCCACTTTTCCAAGAAGAAGGCACCGCATAACGCCAAGTGAAAGTTCCGAGCGCCGGAAGAAAGGGACCGGAATCTAAACTGACTTCCACACGAGAAAGAAATAGGTCGTCGTTCGCAACTCCTACGATAAAACCGGATTCTAAAATAGAATTATGAGAAGAGGAAAGATTTACGACGTTCAGAGTGGGAGGTGTACGATCCGCGCAGGCACCGGAAAGAATACACTTCAGAATTTCGGTTTCCCACCACGCATGAGAATAGGTTATTTCCGGATTGAATATCGGTTTCACACAACCTATCATCCAAACCGAAAAGAAAACGATTGAGAAATTGATTTTAAAAATTCTTTTCAAAATATTACTAACTAAAAACGAAAATAATTTCAAAGAAACTACATCGGCTTCCGTAATTTGGAAATCCTTTGGTTTTGATTGAAACAAGTTTCGGTTGAATCGGTAAAGATCAAAAAGCTGATTTTATAAAAATTTGAAAAGATATTTCCTAACTTTTTGAAGACCTCTATAAAAGACGCTCTTCGCTTAACATTTCAGCTATTCGTTGTTAAAAGACATCCCTCAAACGTGGGAGAAAATGAAATGGGAAACGTAGTTATACAATTCTCCGGAGGCGAGTCGAAACAATCTATGGGTTGACGACGACGGAAGAAGGGCCGTTGCCCGTTGTAAAACTCGAGTTCGCAAGAGTTCCATTCAGATAAGCTCCGGTTAACGCATTGTAGAAAGTAACCGTAGCGGATGCGGAGTTCGTTACGTAAACGAGATTGTGGATCGGATTGACCGAAACTCCGGTCGGTACGGAACCGGTAGGGAAGCTTGAGTTGGCGAGGGTTCCGTTGATATAAGCTCCGGTCGTCGCGTTGTTCAGCGTTAGGGTTTCCGAAGTCTGATTTGCAGCGTAGAGAATATTGGCCGTCGGATTGACCGCGATCGAAACCGGACCGGTTCCCACAGGCAAACTGGAATTGGTAACAGTTCCGTTGATATAGGTTGCGTTTGTAGCGTTGTAGAATGTCACCGAATTACCGGCATTGTTTCCAACATACAAAAGATTTGCGGAAGGATTGATTGCGATCGAAGTCGGACCGGACTCAGTCGGAGAACTGACAGTCACCGTCGCCGTGCTCGCGTTGTAGAAAGCCACGTCATCTAAATCAAAATTTGTAATATACATACGATCCGTCGCAGGATCGACCGCGACCGCTTGTGGTGTGTTTCCCGAGGTTGCAACTGTGGAGTTGGAAAGAGTTCCGTTGCGATATGCGCCCGTCGTTGCGTTGAAGTAGGTAACGGTTCCGTCGAGCGTATTGGAAACATAGATCAAATTCGCGTTCGGATTGACCCCGATGGAATACGGACCTAAGCCCGTCGTAAAAGTCGAACTTGCGAGAGTTCCGTTGATATACGCGCCGGTCTTCGCGTTGAAGTAAGTCACCGTGCTCGAGGCTTGCGAGGAAACGTACAGAATGTTTGCCGTCGGATTGACTGCGACAAAATCGGGGCTCGCCGGAGTCGTAAAGCTGGAATTTGCGAGAGTTCCATTGAGATAGGCCCCCGTTTTCGCATTAAAGAATGTTACCGTATTGGAATTTAAGTTCGCGACATACATAAGATTCGGAGTCTCTTTCGGAATTTGGGAAAGAAGCATAAGAGTCAATGCTCCCGATATATTAGAATTTTCTGATTTATCATCGGAAACAAGAAGGGTCAGCGCCGGCCACATCGTACACGAAACAAAAAAGATCGGAAGGATCGATAGAAAGACGGATCTAAAATTTATTTTTTCGGTTAAAATCATCTTACTTAAATTTACAGAGGCGTTCCTAACGAATCTTAATAGGAGAAACAAGGCCACAAGCCGTTCTCTGCGGTCTTTTTTTGGATCAGAATGAACGATAAATTTAAAGGAATGAACGTGCGGCCTTTTTCAACATATCGAAGAATATCGTAATGATCGTATCATTTATGAGAACGTCCGTGAATCGATTTGTATTGTCGAAACGGAGAAGGAGAATAGTATAGAGTTCCGGTTAATCGAAATGGAACGCAACTTAGTCATTCTTTTTATTCCCTTTTTGTTTTTATTCATCGGAATGGAAATTGTATTCTCTTGGTATCGAAATTTAAGATTGTATAGTTTTGGAGATTCGCTTAACAATTTAGCCACTGGAATTTCCAACCAGATTTTTATCGTTGTTTTTCATTCGATCACGATCGCCGGTTATCTCTGGATTTATTTTAATTGGAGAATCTTCGATCTTCCCACGTGGTCGGACCAACCCGTTTGGTGGATGCCATCGCAAGAATTCTTCGGAGTTCCCGCGATTCATTGGTCTTGGGGAATCGTAATTCTTACTTGGCTCGCGTGTTTGTTTTTATACGAACTTGCGTATTATTGGAATCACAGATTCAGTCACGAAGTAAATTTTCTCTGGGCGGGACATATAGTTCATCATCAGAGTGAAGAATACAATCTCGGAGTTGCGTTTCGACAGGCGAGTTTCCGAGGATTGTTTACTTGGGTTTTTTATCTTCCGCTCGCAGTGGTAGGCTTTCCACCCGTAGTGATGGCGTTAGTCGGTCAACTCAGCCTTATCTATCAATTTTTGATTCATACAAAATGGATACAAAAATTGCCGAATTGGTTCGAAGCGATTTTTAATACACCATCTCATCATCGTGTTCATCACGGAATCAATCCAAAGTATATCAATAAGAATTACGGGGGAATGTTTATCTTCTTTGACAAGTGGTTTGGCACATTCGAACTGGAAGAAGAAGAACCGAAATACGGAATTACCACACAGCTCAAGAGTTTTAATCCGCTTTGGGCGAACCTGCACTACTGGTGGGAGATGTTTGATCTTGCTAAGAATTCTACGAGTTGGAAGGATAGAGCGAAGGTCCTTTTCGCAAATCCGGGATGGACGCCGCAAACGGTTTCCCAGTCGCAAACGAATTTTGAATCGAAACCGAATACATTCAAAAAATATGATGTGATTTTGCCAAAGGGCTTGACGATCTATTCGATTTTTTGGTCCTGTCTTACTCTGAGCGGGTCGCTCTCGGCTCTTATTATGGTCTCAGAAATTCCGACCGTCCTTTTACATACGATCTTTTTTATCAGCATTCTTTCCTTTGCTTGTATCGGAGGAATTTGCGATCTTAGAAAATGGGCCCTCTACTTGGAACCGATCCGCCTTTTACATCTGAGCTACTTGGCGTTTACATTTTTTCAAGGATCATCGATCACGTTTTCAGTCTGGGGTCTAACTCTTTTGTCCTGGGTTTGGCTTTTTGTTTATCGCAGGAGTTTTACTTTCTAAACTCGGCACGAAGCAAACTCTGCGGCTCCTTTGGATCGATTCGAATGACACCTTTGTAAAGCCCATCCTTACGCATAAAGGAAATCGTATAATCCCTTTCCACGTTTTCAATTTCAATGGAATAGATTTTTAATCCTTGTCTTTGCGATTCTATCAGAGGTTCCCCGTTGATTTTTGGGAAATCTACAACGAGAGGCGCTTTTCCAAAACCCCTGTTTTCACGTCCGTTCAGAATCTCGCTGATCTCGCGATAGAACGTGAATTCCAATCTGATTTTTTCATTCGTTTTGTTTACGAGGATATCGGAAAAGAGCGAATGATTTTTTTCTGCGTCGTTCTTTTTGGGATCGATACAAAAAAGGGAGGAAAGAATCAGGAAAATACAATAAATCCATCGTAGAGTTTTCATTTTGATCGAATAGACTTCCGGAAGACAGATTGTTCCTTTCTCTAAGAAGAACAATAGAAAATCAATCCGGGAATATTTTTTTCGTTATCTTTTTCGTTTTTTCAAAAAAGAATACGATTCTAACAATAAAAGAATGAATGACGTCTTTCCGGGAAGAAATCACACAAAGGAGTTTGTTCCCTCTTTGTCGAAGTCTGTTCCGTCTTTCCGCTTCTTCATTTTTTATGATTCCATAATTCGCCTAACGTATCCATGGTTTTGAATATATGGTCTTGATTTTTGTTTTGGCGACAGAATGTCATGTTTGCCGGTCTATTTTAATCAGTAAAACAACTATTTTAGAATATTCTTAAATAATAATATTTTAAATTACTTTTAATGCTTAAATTCGAAACGACTAAAAATCAAGAATCGATCAAATATAAGGAGAGATGAGATGACAAGTGCAAATACGGGAAAATGTTTCTGCGGGTCCGTTGAAATAGAAGTGCAGGGTGCGCCGGAGGCGATGGGATACTGTCATTGCAGTTCGTGCAGATCTTGGTCTGCTTCGCCGGTAAACGCTTTTACTCTGTGGAAGCCGGAGAACGTAAAAGTATTAAAAGGGTCCGAGTATATCGGTCGATTTATGCAAACTGAAAAAAGTGATCGTCAGTTTTGTACAAAATGTGGAGGTCATCTGATGACGTTTCATCCGCCGTTTGGATTGTTTGACGTCTACGCTTCCACGATTCCTACCCTCAAATTTAATCCGGGACTTCACGTAAATTACGTTGAGACCGTTCTTCCAATGAAAGACGGATTGTTGAAGTTAAAAGATTTTCCTTCCGAGCTGGGAGGTTCGGGTCAGGCGGTTGCGGAATAACGATTTCGTTTTCTAAAGAGGAAACAGAACCTCTCCGCTTTTTGTAGAATGGAATTAGATTCTACAAACCGAATGTGGGGAGGTTTTGTATCGACTTCCCGGTTTTAAAAAATCGGATTCTATTTTAAGATTTTCTAATTTGGAACTTCTGCGATATGATTTACGTCTTCCCCGCAAACCAGAACAAATTCGCTCTGAGAACCTTTTAGACGGCTTTCTAAATAGGGTTTGTATTCTTCGGAATCGTAGAATTTTTGCGCGGCTTCTTTCGAAGGCCACTCGATGAGAAGAAAGAGCTGAGGAAGTTTTCTTTCTCCTTCCATTTTTTCTACGTTAGGCGTTCGAGCCAGATATTTTCCGCCGTTTTTTTCCACCATCTTGGTGACGTTGCGAACATAGGAAGGAATCCACCGAACGCTTGTTATATTGATTTCCGCGACTGAATAGTATTTCATTAAAAACCGATCCGTTGATGATATTGGGAAACAGTTCCGAAAATTCTTTCAAAAGTCAAGTGAGTTAAGAATGAAGATGGATCCGTTTTATTGTCTTACGCAATAGATTCCGTGTTGAGTATTGCAAGCAGTCGCGGCGTTATATCCGCGATCGATGAAGTTAGACGATATCTGAACCGGATCTCCGAGGGATCCGTACGTCGTTGCAAGCTCCGTGCTCGTCCAACTAAAACAACTTCTAAAATCTCCCGGAAGCCATACTCCGATAGAAGAAGGAGTATCGATTCGAATTCCGGTAAACGTATACGTGTTCGCAGGTCGGGTCCCGTCCACGATGATCGGATTGTTAAGAACGCCCGAATACATCGCTTGAGAATCCGTTGTGAATACGACCGCGCTATCGTTCGGATTCAAGGTGCTTTTTTTTATATTGAGATATCTTGTGTTCGGATACAAAACCCAATTGTGAGTTAGATCTCTTGCGCCCGACTCGTCCATGAGCATTGCCTTATATTCGTTTGGGCTTCCGAAAGAAGAAGGTAGACCGGCGGCCGCATTCTGACAAAGAGTATCCGCGCTTGGGACGCCGCCCATCGCACCGTCTGTGAGCATGCCTGCGATGTTATAGAGTTCAAAGATATAACAAGGTCCCTTTGTCGTGCTGCAAGTAGGGACGTTGTTTGTACTGTTGGAAGAAGAATTGAAAATGCGAGAAGGTTCAACCAAGGCGATCAAAGGATTTTTGAGCGCATCCGTTGATAATCGTTCCGCCTCGTTGCAAGAAACGGCACAAAAAAGAATGATAGAAAAAAGTCCGGGTAATCTTATAAATTCGCTCTTCATCATTTTTCCTTTCGATCAAGAAGGAATCGCCTTCATTTATCAAAACAAATTCACAAATGATAATTATACAAGAAAACGGGAAAAGAGAATTTAGGAACGCGCGAAAGGAACGAACGATACTTTTTAAGGAATGAACATTCGCCTCGCGGGGTGATCGATATATGGATCTCTATGAGCGATTATAAATAAAAATGGATCGAATTCTTATCGTTTATGCGTTGTCATTCCTTGTCGGTCAGTTCACCCGATTGTACGTCCAATTCTAAAATGATTCCGGAAAGGTTTTCGCTTTTTTCGGTTAGAGATTCCATAGAAGTCTGGAGATCGTTGATGGAATTTACGATCGCACGAAGGCCGATTCTTTGTTCATTGGAAGCGAGTTCTATTTCGGAGGAAAGCGCTTTCAAATAATCTAAATTAGAAAAGAATTGAGCGTTGATCGAAGTCTGTTCTCGAAAGAGTTGCGTAAATTCTTCAAAATGAGAAACAAATTCGTAAAATAGGGAATCTTGCTCTTTAAAACGTTCCGCCGTAATCTCCGCTGATTTTTGTCCCGAAGAAACGTGATTTGTGGAATTTTTGATAATATTAGAAATCAAATCGGCGTTCCGAGCGCTGCTTTCCGCCAGTTTGGAAACTTCTTGTGCGACGACCGCAAACCCCTTTCCGGCGCTTCCCGCTCTCGCGGCTTCAATCGATGCGTTTAAGGAAAGGAGGTTTGTTCGATCTGCGACGTCAGACATGATCTGATTTACGTCACTCACGCTTCGGAACGAATCTCCCAGAGCAAATAAAGAATGAGAAAGTTCTTTTACAAATCCGCTCACAGTGGATCCTGCGGTTCTTACTTTTTCCAAACTTAGATTGAGATGATGATTGAACGAAGTGATTCTTTCTATGATCGATTTTAGATTTTGACTATGAACGACTAAGTTTTCGATATTCTGAAATTGATTCTGAACGGTTTCGGCGGAACTTTCCGTTTGCGATTGAAATTCTTCCATCGTCGAGCTGATTTCTTCAAAAGAAGAAGCGTGATTGGAAACGACCTTTGTAAAGTCAGTCATAAAGTCTTTTAGGTTTTGTGAGGAAGTTCTCAAGTAACGCGCGGACTCTCGCATCTTTGTGGTTTTCTCGTTCATAACCTTCTGTGACTGTTCCAATTCTTTTTGTCTTCGTTCCGAATTCTGAACCAATTTTAAAAAGAGACTCACAAGAAAACGAATGATCATGGAAGCAGTAAACAAGAAGATGATCTTCATCGTCTGTTCCGATAACGAAGCGTAACCCGCGGACGCGGCGAGCAAGGGATCGTCCACCATTTTTAAACCGTATTGAGCGGCGACTACGATGACGATGGACTGAGTTAGGGAAGTAAGCAAACCCATAATCAAAACAAATCTCGGAGACAGAAGAAGTCCGGAGCAGATGATGTAGAGATAAGCGATTCCGTAAAAAATTTGTCCTTTAACGATCACACCTGAATTTTGCGGAGTGTCCGCGGCGACCACGATCATCGTAGAAAAAAGAGACAACACATCCAGAATCATAAATAGTTGGCTCTGGCTTTTCGAAATTTTGCCGTAGACCTTGATCTTATAAAAACTATAAAGTGCGTAGAGCAACATGCTCGTAACGCCTAAAAGATAAAACGTGTTTTGTGTGAGAGTACTTCGTTGCCAAGATGCTATTATGGAAACGTAAAATAGAACTATAAGAATCAATCGGATCCAATTGATATAAGCGGGACCGGAAGCGATGATGTCTCGGTCCGTCAACTGAGTTTTAGAATCTCTTGAAAGCATTGTGCTTTTTACATTGGCGTCTTTCTCGCTCAATGTAATTTTGATTCTATTTGAAATCGAAAATTTTAAGTTATAAGTAGCCGAACACGCAAAGAAACATCGGGAACCCGCTTATAACTTTTTAATAAATTATTTCCTTTGTCTTTCGTTTTTTCGGAGCGAATTCTCTTTAGAGGAGGACTTGTTCCAGAGGTCGGCGCGGAGAATTGGGCATACGTTGCGAATATCCGAAACGTGCGATGAGTTGAGGATAAGCCGTTCCTAGATTGAGGTGTTCCTTGAGTTGAGCTCGTAGTTTGGGAACTTCGGCGGGTTGATTCATAAAGGCCGATTTTATGTTTAAGGAAGTCGCGAGAAGAGTCCACTGTTCGAATGCGCGTCCGACTTCGATCCAGGCTTCTCTATCGTTTTGTTCCGAAGTAAAAATCATCATCCCGGAAGAACTTCGGATTAATTTTTCATCCGCATTTCCTTGGCTTTTTCCGCTTACGATCGCGTCCATGAGAAATTGACCGAACCATCGCGGGACCGAAGGATTTCCAGTACATCTTGTGGCGAGGCCGTCTCCCTTTGCGATCGCTTCCGATTCGCTAAATCGAATCCAATCTTTGAGTTCTTTGTAATACGCGGGATCCGAGATTTGAATCTGATCGCCTTCCTTGATGTATTCTATCAAAGGTTCGATTTGTTTTTTGTCCGTAAATACAAGATTGTGAATCGTTTTCGACTTGGGAGTTGATTCCAATTTTTTGAATTCAGAAGAGGACAGGGATTTTCCGTCGTATTCGTTTCGAGTGGACTGTCTCAAAGGAATCGCTCGAAATAGAGTTTCATTTTTGTTCGAGATTCCTTTTTTGAGAATAACTCGAATACAATCTTTTTCTTCCTTTTCAGGGAAATATTCAATTTCCGGAATGTATCCAGCTTGTTCGGAAGCGACCAGAAGATTTTCGAGCGCGCAGCCGAGACTGATGTAGAGTTCTCGATCGTCCGGATCTACGACGTGAAGCCTACGGGTAAAGTCCGGAAAAATACGAATCGTATTTCCTTTTAGTGAGAATTTCCAAGGTTGGGAATTGTGCCCGGAAGGGGCCAGTGTCGCATAACGTATTAAATTCAGCATTGTATTGTCTTCGCCCGCAAGTTTTGAAAAAGGTTTTGATCGGATCCTATCTACTTCCTCCCCATAATCCGCTCCGCTACAACCGGGAAACAACGAGGTAAGGGCAACGCCGGCGCTGAGAGCGGCAGCCTTTGTAAGAAAGTCTTTCCGGGTAAAACGATTGTTGTTCGCGGTTGTCATGTATCTTCGCATTCTTACTCGCTCCTTTTAAAATAAAGATCTTAGGTTCGCGCCGACTGAAATCGATTCCTTGTGTCGGCTTATAGAAAGTAATAAATCGAAAGACGTTTCAAGCAGAATAAAAATCTTAGAATTTGGATTCTATAATTTCCTTAATCTGATTGATCTCGATGGGCTTGATTAAATAACCCAAAGGACGAATGCTCTGGGCCTTTTCCTTGGTTTCTTTATCCGTATAACCGGTTACGAATATAATTGGAATCGTTTGAAACGAAGAAATTTGTTTTGCGGCGCTGATTCCGTCGAGTGCGCCTCCTAAATTGATATCCATAAGAATGACGTCGGGAGGATTGTTCTTAACGCTATCGATCGCATTCTCACCCGTCGAGACGTGATCCGTAATTTCGTAACCGATTCTTCTTAACTCCTTTTGCATGAGTAACGCGGTTAAAAACTCGTCTTCGACGATAAGAATTTTGATCTCAGGTTTCATTTATACGCGGGGAGAATAGAGGTCATTTTTAAACTCGAGCTGAAAAGAAAAGTTTGGCTGATTGCAGACGGAAATTTTTCCACGAAGTTGTCCTTCGCCGATCCCATAGATCAATTTCATACCGAGCTTATCGATTTTTTTCGGATCGATCGGATGTGAGATTCCTACTCCGTTATCGGAATATTGAAACAAGGTTTGGCCGGTATCTAGTTTATGAATTTTAATAGAAACAAGTCCGGCTGACGGATCCGGAAACGCGTGTTTTAAAGAATTGGAAATCAATTCCAGAAGAATCAAGCCGAACGGAATTCCGATGTCCAATAAGACCTGTTGATCTTCGATCTCGCACTGAATTTTTAAGTTCTTTGAAATTTCCTGATTTCGGATTAATATATATTGGATGAGTTTGTCGATATATTCTCTCAGTGAAATGCTCGAAAGGTCGTTCGACTCGAATAGAATTTGATGTACGATCGAGATGGTCTGGATCCGTTCCTCGGTTTTACTCACGAGCTCGTCTATGTCCTTATTCTTAACGTAGTTGCCCGCTTGAAGATTGAGCATACTCCGAATCAACTGCATCGTATTGTTCGATCTGTGATAGAGTTCGCGAATTAGAATTCCTTTTTCGTTTAGGGACTGGATGAGTTTCTTTTTGGAATTTTGATGTTCTTCGATTTCATTCTCAAGACGTTTGTTGATAAAAAGAAGAGTGTCGTAGGGTTCGTTAACGGAAGTAATAAAGATACTTTTGTAGATTAGATAGAAGGAAACGATTTTGTAAGTATGACCGAGAACGCTAAACGTATCAAAAACATTGGTATAGACCGTCATGGAAAAATCGCAAAATATAAAGAGTATAAGTCCCGCGAGCAGATATTTTAAGTTTTCATTCTTTGAATCTACATATAATTTTGTGTGGATTGCGAGTGAGATAATATTTAAGAATATAATAAAATACTCAAGGTTTATTTTTAGTTTTGTAAGTCCCTGTCCTGGGATATAAGTCTCCGGAAGGGCCGCCTGATAAAAACTCACGGTATAAAGAGCCGCAAACGTCAGGGAAAGGGAAATAAACAAAAGCCAAAAACTGTTGATACGAAGCGATTGTTTTCTTGTGTAGAAAAAAGCGCTAAAAAGAATTCCTAAAGCCGTCGTTATTCTTGCCAAGATCCAAAACTGAGTGGACTTGTTCGGAGTATTCGGAGTGATCAGGTCTGACATTCCCGAATAGGCGAGTGCGTGCATAAAATCGAACAAG
This sequence comes from Leptospira tipperaryensis, assembly GCF_001729245.1. NCBI lineage: Bacteria > Pseudomonadati > Spirochaetota > Leptospiria > Leptospirales > Leptospiraceae > Leptospira > Leptospira tipperaryensis. The sequence continues at coordinate 148,064 of NZ_CP015218.1, forward strand.
CCTACGGTCAAAAAAGAAACAGCGATAAAAAGAGAGTGATAGTTTCGAGTACGTTTGTAAGTAAACCAACCCAAGCCGAAGATCGAAACGGAAACCGTAATGCTAAAAACCTCGGCGATATTATGAAAGACAAGATAGTCGGGAGCAGGGATGTCGTAGTTTAAAACGAAAGGAATGTTTTGAATCACGAGGATCGGGAGATAGGCGAGAACGATCAGTCCGAAAAATGGCAGGAATAACTTTTTGAGCTCCGTAGAATTTGCAGGATTCAGAATATTTTTAAGCATCGTTTTAAACTTGTTTGCAATTTATACGAATCATAATCGAAACTAAACCAGGATTTCAAATCGAATCTATCCTCCGACGCGCGTATTCGTTTCTTGATTTAGAAATAAATTTATCAAAGCAAAGATAAAAAAAAGAATTCTTGTGTTTGTCCAGTATTAAATTTGAATGTCCGCTTTCTTTCAATCGACGAAATAAATTTTAGAAATTATTTCTTAAAAATCGGGTTCGCTCCGGATTTCAAGTTAAGATAGAAGAAAACATTTAAACCTGTGTTTAAATAAAAGAAGGGGGATAGAAACGGGTCACTTGAGTGACAGGAAAGGGTTCTACTTTTTAGGAAGGATTAACCAATCGTAAATCGATTGTTCTATATCTTTTTTGTAATATGGTTTCGCCAAGAATCCGGACATGCCGGCCTTTTTACATTTTGTTTTATCTTCGTGTAATACATCCGCGGTTACTGGAATGATCACCGGTTTTTTTACGATCTTAGGATCGTTCAGAATCCACGCAGAGGCCGTGATTCCGTCAAGATGAGGCATGTTGATATCCATAAAAATCAAATCGAAGTTTGATTTTTTCGCTTTTTCCACGGCTTCAAGACCGTCTCTTGCGATCTCGTGGGAAATATTCAATTTATTTAAAATACCCGATAATAAAAATACGTTGGTATTGTCGTCTTCAGCGATCAGAATGTTTGTTTCCGGGGAAAGTCCGGAAAGATCGACTTGTTGTATAGGCTTCGGAGTTTCTTCGGAAATCAATTCGGATAACAAAATCGTAAATTCAAAAGTGGAACCTCCGCTTTCATTCTGAAACGCTTGGATGCTTCCTTGCATCAGTTCCACCAATTTTTTTGAGATTGCAAGTCCTAGTCCGGTACCTCCGTATCTTCTCGAAATACTCGAATCCAACTGAAAGAACTTCTGAAAGAGCAGATCAATCTTTTCTTTTGGTATTCCGATTCCGGTATCGACGATTTGAACTTGATAGCGGATAACGTGTTCCGGTTTTACGATTTTGGAATCTAAGACAACTTTGATTCCGCCGGAATCCGTAAACTTGATCGCGTTGGAAATGAGATTGGAAAGAATCTGTTTGATCCGGTGTTCGTCGCCCGTTGCACGATCGATGAAATCGGGAGAATAGACGACGTTGAATTCTAACCCTTTTCGTTTTATCTGGTATTGAAAGACTCCTTTCATTTCCTCAAGAATTGCGTTCCACGAAACTTCTCCGATTTCGAGTTCTATTTTATCGGCTTCTAATTTAGAATAATCTAAAATATCGTTGATAATTTTGAATAAAGTTTCTCCGCTGCTCTGTATGAGACTTCGAATGTGTTCCTGGTTGGCATCTAGTGGAGTGGATTTGAACTGTTCGATCAAACCTATGATTCCGTTTAGGGGAGTTCGAATTTCGTGGCTCATTGCTGCTAAAAATTGAGACTTCACCTTATTGGCGAGTTCGGCTTCGTTGCGCGCCTTTATGAGTTCCTCGGTTCTAAGAAGAACCTGAGTTTCTAAATTCGTATTTTGTAATTCTTTTAATTCCATCAACTCGCGGTGAGTCTGAATGTTTTCGTTCAGAGTGGATTCTAACTCGATAGCCATTCGTTCCGAATTGTCGATTGCTTGCGTAAGTTTTTTGGCGAGGACGCTCGCTTGTAAAAGGATAAAAAGAATCACGCCAACATTGGAAAAATATCCGGTCGCTATATAACCTAGGGTGAATAGAATGTCATTGGCAACCGTAGCCGAAAAAATGACGTAGGCGATTAAGATTACTAAGGCTCCTTCTCGATTCTTTTTCCACGCCTTTATCATATAAGGAATCAGACCGAATGGAAGAAGTGCAATCAGGGTGAATTCCAATTCCGAAAATCTTGTGAATACGTTTACGGGTAGAACAAGCACGAATACAAAGATAGAAAAAACTCCGATCGTAGGATAGATGAATTTGGACGGGACTTCCTGCGGATACAGAGATTTGATAAACATACACATCGAAATTCCGGTGGACACAACGACGAAGTAGATAAATCGAATATAGAAATCAAAACCCATCTTTGGAAAAAATAGAACGATACTGTGATTTTCAGCGCTCAATTGTCGAAGCGACATCAAAATACAAAAGAGAGCGAAGTAAAAGTATTCTTTGGAACGTGTTCGGAAGAGAAACATCAGGAGATGGTAAAGCCCGATCAAACAGATGGACGAAAAACTCGCGATCTCCGCGAGCAGATATTTTACCTGCGTGTTTCGGATCTGGTCCCATTCTCCCAGATGCAAAGGACGCCAGAATCCGTGATTCTCATGATTGAAATTAGAAATCCAGATTACGATTGTGATTTCGTCTTGAAGAAGATCCAGTTTGACTCGATCCGGTTTGATACCAGGGACCATGGTTTCGTAACTCGATCCGACTTGCCCGACCTTAACGACGGACTTTTCATTTACGAAAATTTCAAAGGCGGTAAGAATCTCCGTCCAACTGATTCCATAGGATCCTTGAAATGATTTTGGAAGTTTGATTTTGACGCGGTAGGTTGCCTTACCGAAGGGGCTGAGTTCTTTTCCGGGAATTTTATAAAATTTCCAGTAAGACGGAACGGGATGATATCCGTTGCAGTGTTCTTTCCAGAAAGTTTCGTCCGCACTCGGAGGAACCAACTGATCCCAACAAAATTCCCAATCTCCTTTTAAGTTTAGAATCCCGTCGTTCGGATTCCAATCGGAAAGATCCGCTTTTCCGTTTTGCACCGGATAAGATTTTTTTTCGAAGTCATTACAAGATGAATAGAAAAACAAAATCAGTAAAAACGTAAGGAGTAATTTTAAATTACTTAGGTGCATGTGCGTTTGGGAAAAGAATTAGAACCAGGGCTCTCCTTTCAGATGATCGGAGTCGAAAATATATAAACCGGGTCTTTCGTTCATTATGGCAAAAATTTACAAATAGGATACCGTTTTTTAAAACTCTAATATACTCAAAGTTTTAGAAACGGAAGTGATGAACCGCCAAACAATGTCTTATCGTTTAGCGGATTTTAAGACGGATCTATTGATTCAATTCTTTCATTTTCTAAGAATTAAAACGCTAGGAAGTTGCTGTTGGAATAGGCTTGTGTTTTCGATTTCTACGTAAAATCCGAGGCTGAGGATCACAAGGTCGTAGTCGCTCCAATTTTCTCCGTAGATGAGGGATCGTTCTTTTGCGAATATACGTATGTTTGGGAAGGTTTTGATTTCGTTTAATTCTTTTAGCCAGTCGGGAAGAATCCTTCCGGTCCAGAGAACTGTCACCTCGGCGTCCTCTATTTTGGAAATATTTTCTTGATAAGATTCTAAGAATTTATCTTCTATTCCTGAGACAAAAAAGAGGATTTTTTTCAACTTCGTAAATTTGCGATCGATCAAAATTCCTACCGGAATCTTAGAACTTTCTATGATCGTAAGAACTTTTCCCGCGACTTCTTTATGTGAGAATAGGGTCTGAGATCTTCCCAATAAGATGAGGGAAGGACTCAGGTCTTGGATTTGGTTAAAAATTTCTTTGGTAACGTTCGAACTGTTTTTATAAACGGTAAGAATCGAGCGCCCGAGCTCGTTTGCCTTTTCTTCGAGATTCCCAAAGACTTCCTTTTCAAGCACTTCCGCTTCCTGCGGAGAAATATCGGTGCTCGACGTGATATGAAGCGCGACAATCTTTGTTTCTTTCTTTTTGGAAGGGAAGAGTAAATTAGCTAATTCTAATAGACGAGTTCCGGTTGCGGTGGCCGCAAAGGACAAAAGAACTTTGTCTCCGTCTTCTTCCTGCGTATTTCTATGAAAGGTGAGATTCAAAAAATCTAAAATCGGCCCCGTCATAAACGTGGTAGTCAAGGCCATAAGGACCATCATAGCAAAGATAGGAGGAGAAAGAATTCCGAGGTCGTATCCTATGTTGAGGACCACCAGTTCCATAAGTCCTCTTGTGTTCATAAGGGCGCCGATCGAAAGACTGTCCTTCCAATTCTGCCCGACCAACTTGGCCGCGATCGAACTTCCGAAAAATTTTCCGATTACCGCGACTCCGATCACTCCCAGACAGACAAACCAGAGATTTCCTTCGTTTAACAATCCGATTTCAGTTCTGAGTCCCGTAAATACAAAGAACAAAGGTAGAAGAAGTAAGAGACTCAAGTCTTCGATCTTTTCGGACAACATTCTTCTAAAGTCTCCGTTAGACGGCATAATCACGCCGGCGAGAAAGGCGCCGAAGAGGGCGTGAATCCCGATCGCTTCGGCGACGTAGCAGGATAACAACCAGATGATAAATACAAAAGCGGTGACCGGACGGATCAAGGCTTCTCTGCTCGGATATCTTTGTGAAATTTTAGTCAAAAGGGGCCGGATCACGAAGATCATCAAAATAACATAAGAAATCGCTAATGCGATCGTGATCAATCCGCTCAAAAGGCTTCCGGCTTGCGCCACCGCGACTACGATCGCGAGGATACACCAGGCGGTAACGTCGTCCGCCGCGGCGCAGGTGATGACTAACGTTCCCAAGGATGTTTTTGTCAGTCCTCTTTCTTGAACGATTCTCGCCAAAACGGGAAATGCAGTGATGCTCATCGCAATTCCCATAAACAAACCGAAAACCAAAAAGGAAACGCCCTTGGGGGAAAAGTCTTGGTAGAGATAGATCGCGTAAGCGGTCCCTAAGAAGAATGGAAAAAGAATACTCGCGTGACTTACGACTACCGCGTCATGCGCCTTTTTGCCGAGAATTTTAACATCCAGTTCCATTCCCACAAGAAACAAAAAAAGAAAAAGACCGATCTGACTGAGGGCTTGTATACTTTTGAGAGATTCTTTTGGAAAGAGAAAGGAAGAATATTCGGGTAAGGCCCATCCTAAAAACGAAGGGCCTAGGATGATCCCGGCGATGATCTCGCCGATCACCATCGGTTGTCTAAAAAGACTCACGATCCAACCGAAAGTTCTCGCGACGATCAGAATCACTAAGAGCTGTAAGATGAGAAGCGCGATCGGGTGTTTTAGATTTTTCGAAAAATCGGAAGCCCAGACGACAAAGGAGAACGGATCGGAGTGAAACCCCGAGTTTTCGATTCCGACTTCCAATCCTTTTCCAAAGTTAAGAATCCTATGGATTCCAAAGCCGAATACTACGAGAAAAACGACGTAAACCAAAACGTTTCTGAAAGTACCTAATTTCATTCCTATACCACCATATTCAATTTTGATCATGAAGCCGATTCTTATAAAATGTCCCCGCTTCGTTTCTTTTTTAAAAGAAGACGAGCGTACGAATCCGAAACGACTCGGTTTGCAAACCGTTCGATCCGAATTTTAAGGACAAACTCCATTCTTCTTTCTAAACTCGTGGAGTATAAAAAGAATTAAGAATCAAGTCTCCAAAATCTATGTTGAGTCGGGAAGAGTTCGGAAATGAAATTTCCAACTGTCTTCTCTCCGTGCCTGCGAAGTTAGCTGACGGGCTAGGAATGAGAGATATCCTTTGCATCCTAGATGCAATTCGCCCCAAAATTTGGTTCCTCCGCTCCGGATGACTCCGGACTAGGCAGACTCAAGAACAAAAGAAGACCAGTCTTGATTTCAAGTCAAGAATTATCTTGGATCTTGGGCAATTCCCAGAGAAGACTTACGGAAAGACCGATCGCAACGGATGAGAATACGTCGATTGAAGAAATCTTCTCAAAGCCGAAGAGGTGAGTCAAAAGATCCACGTGAAAGATAAGAGCGAGGATGAGAATGGTCAAAGTGCAAATCCAATAGAAGATGGGATTTGATTTGGAAAGAACCTTATAAAAGGGAAGCTCTTTGGAAAGATGGATCAGGATCATTCCCAGATTGGAGGAAACCAAACACAGAAAGGACAGAGAACGGATTTTCTCAAACGTCCAGTGTTCGTGTTTTCCCCAAAAGGAAAGCGCAACTAACGCGAGAAAAATCAAGCCGCCCCGAATCAGACTGACCGACGCGTTTCGAAAACTGATCAGATTTTCTTTTCCTCTTCGCGGAGGGGAAGCATAGATATGTTTTTCCGCGTCAACCCCTTCGAACACGAGAGTACACGCGGGATCGATGATCAATTCCAACAGTAGGACGTGGGCCGGAAAGAAATAGAGCGGATCTCCGGTAAGAACCGGAAGAAGAGACATTCCTATGATCGGAATATGCACCGAGATGATATAAGAAACGCTCTTTTGGATATTCTCATAGATACGTCTTCCGAGCATGACAGCTTTTACGATGGAAGAAAAATTATCGTCTAACAAGACTAAGTCGGAGGCTTCTCTCGCGACGTCGGTTCCTCGTTTTCCCATGGAGATTCCGATATGAGCGGCGTGTAAGGCCAACGTATCGTTCACCCCGTCTCCCGTCATCGCAACGGTTTCTCCCTTACTCTGAAAACAACGAACGATTTTTAGTTTTTGATGAGGTCGGATTCTGCAAAAAATACGAACGTGATCCAGACGAGAAACGAGTTCTTCGTCGGAAAGTGTTTCCAATTCGTCCCCTCCGATCACGGATTCGGAAGGATCAAAACCGATCTGATTGGCGATGGACTTCGCGGTTCCGGCGTGATCTCCCGTGATCATGACGACCTTGATCCCGGCTCGTTTGCATTCTAAGACGGAAGCGGGAACCGACTCGCGGATCGGATCTTCTAAAAAAATCAAACCTAAAAAATCAAAACTGAGATCGTGTTGATTTTCGGGAATTCCTTGTGTCTTCGCTTTCGACTTTGCAACTCCTAGAATTCTAAAACCCTGAGAAGAATATTTTTCGACGACGTTCGCCCATTCGTTTAACAATTCTTTCGGAAAATGACAAAGATCAAAGATCGCCTCCGGAGCTCCCTTAGCTCCGATGAGAACTTCTTCGTCTTCCCGAGACAACCACGCATAACTCAAGGCCATGAGTTTGGAAGAGAGAGGATATTCTTTTTTAAGCTCCCAGTCAAAGTGGATGTGTTCAGTTCCGGAAAGAAAGGTAATCCCCAAATCACGAATTGCTTTTTCCATAGGATCGTATGGATCCTTTTTGGATGCGAGCAGAGCGAATTCCAAAAGAGAATGAAACCTTTCCGGAATTTCCAAAAGTTTAGAATCACATTCCAAGTGTTCCCCTTCGCAATAAAGACCTCGGACCTTCATATTGTTTTCGGTGAGGGTCCCGGTTTTATCTACGCAGAGAACAGTGGCAGCGCCTAACGTTTCGATGGCGCTTAAGTTTTTTGTCAAAACTCCGATTTTGGAAATTCTCCAGGCGCCTAAGGAAAAGAAAACGCTCAAAACGACGGGAATCTCCTCCGGTAAGACGGCCATTGAAAAAGTGAGTCCCGCGAGAATCGCTTCCAACCAACGTCCGTGACGTAATCCAAGACCGACGATGAGAAAGATACAAAGAACTCCGGCAAACAAGGAAAAGGTGATCGTAAAACGTTTGATCTCCGCTTGAAGGGGACTTTCCGATTGAGAGATATTCTTCAACTCTCTTCCTATCTTTCCGATTTCGGTGGAATCTCCCGTTGCGATAACTTGAAATACTCCTTCCCCCGCGACTACCGTACATCCCGCAAAAACGAGGCCTTGTCTACTTGCAGAATTTTGAATATTCTTCTCTAAATCTGCAATCGATTCTTTTTGGATGCTCGCCGATTCTCCGGTCAAAAGAGATTCGTCCACGTTGAGGTTTAAGGAGAATGTCAAAAATCCGTCCGCTGAAATCCGATCTCCTTCCTGAAGAATCACCACGTCACCCGGAACCACTTCTCTGGAAGGAAGGATCGTGACCTTTCCGTCTCGGATGACTCTGGCTTTGAGCGGGGCGAGTTCTTTTAAGGAAGCGAGTGCGTTTTTGGATTTGTTATTCTGATAAATCGTGATGGAAATAACAGCGATCACCGCGAGCGACAACATGCCGGCTTCTTCCAGATTTCCTAAAACTCCATACAAGATCCCGCAGAGGATGAGAAGGGACAACATAGGTTCGGAAATGACCGAAAGAATCATTTTCCAAAAAGATTCTTTCTGACTACTCAGTTCGTTCGGACCAAAACGTTTGAGCTTTTCGAAAGCTTCTTTCGAACTTTGACCTTTCGGTAAATTTTTTTCATAGGAAGGATTCGGCATAAATGAGGTCTCGGTAATTAAGAATTTGATAAATTATAAAAAACTAAAATGAAATAACGCGATCAGGATGGAATCGAATCCTTGGATTGGAACAAAAAAGAAGCCCCCGTCCCGGCGTGTTTGAGGGCGTTGTGATAAACGAAACGAATTATTGAACTCCGATTTTAACCGGATTTGTTTTTGTTACTCCTTCTTTTTTGGGAAGATTTAATTTGAGGACACCGCTTTCGTATTTTGCGGAGATTTTGGATCGATCGACAGTATCCGGTAACGTAAAAGAACGACTAAAGGAAGAATAGTTGTATTCTCTTTTGCTGAACTGTTTGTCTTCTTCTTTGTTTTCGGATTCTTTTTCGGCGCTGATCGTAAGCATTTCTCCGTCGATGTCTATGTTAAAATCTTTTTTATCCAATCCAGGGGCGGCAAAATCCAATTCGTAACCGGTCGAATTTCTTTTGACGTTTACCGCAGGGACATGCGAGACCCAGTCGTTGTGGAAGAGATCATTCCAATCCGGCCAATTACGAAAAAAATGATCGAACCCGGTAAGGCTCTGAGAGCGATGCGGGTGTTTTGTAACGCTATTCATATCGATTCTCCTGAGATAAGTTGATCTTTTCAATCTAAACTTTTTTTCAAAGAAGTCAAGGATGACAGGGGACAACGCCAAATATCAAAGCCAAACGGCAAATTTACAGGGAGTTTTTCGAAGAATATTGAAAACGGGAAATCGCTGGAGTAAAAAGGAACTAATAAAAAATTGGAATTCAGTTTACAGAAAATCACCTCTGTGATAATTCTTATCCCTTAAGTCATGAATCGAAAAGAAAGTAAACATGGGATCGATCGTCGATAATTCGGATCGCAATTATGAATTTATAAAAAACGAGGCGAAAGAAGTCCAAATCGTATTACAGATTTTGGATCTTTTCTCAAAAGTGATCTCCGGTGAAATCCGCGCAGATAAGGCTCTTGCAAACGTTTTAGATACGATTTCCTCTTTTTCCGATTGGAACAGAGCCGAAATTTGGATGATCGACGACACTTCGAAGACCTTTCATCTCAAAGCGATTCATAGAACCGATAAAAAAATCGAGGAATCGTTCGCTAAAGAATCCAAAAAAGTTTCAGTTCCCGCATCGGAAGGTTTTCTTCTGCGTCTGCTCGGCGAACAAAAAAGTATCTGGAGCTACGATCCGAACGACGAAATTCGATATGAACACGTTAGCCGCTCCTTAGATCCTATCAGTAAAACCATTTTAGGAATTCCGATTCCTTCTCAAAAGAAAATCGCGGGCGCTATCGTTCTTTATTCCGATCAGATCAAAACTCTCGAACACGAAAAATTCATTTCTTTGATCGAGAACGTCGCTTATCAATTGGGTGTTTTGATTCCGGAAAAAGCCGAAGTTTCGTTTCCTCACAGAGACGAGGAAAGAATCGGACGGGTTCTTGAGAATATGCCGGTGATGTTTTTTTCCGTAGACGAACAGTTCCGAATTCTTTCTTGGAACCACGAGTGTGAGAACGTTACGGGATATACAAAAGAAGAAGTTCTCGGCAAAGATCGTTTTTTTAAGGATCAGCTTTTAGGAATTCAAGAAGGCGACAATCCATCCGAATTCTATCATCAGAGCGTGGATTCCGATTTTAAAAATTGGGAACTGGACCTCAAATCGAAAGCGGGAAAAACAAAAACGATCGCGATGTCCAATATTTCCACGGAGTTTCCGATCGCAGGATGGAGACATTGGTTTGTTGGAGTCGACGTCACTCTCACCAAGGAAGTGGAACGAAATTTAAAAAGTTCCCTCAAAGAATTATCCGATTTTCATACCGCCTTGAACGCGGTTTCCATCGTGGCGATCACGGATAAACTTGGAAACATCATCTATGTAAATCAGAACTTTTGCAATATCAGCGGCTATTCTAAGAATGAGCTCTTGGGAAGAAATCATCGGATTATCAATTCGAGTTATCATCCGAAAGAATTTTTTACCGCGCTTTGGAAGACGATTTCCAAGGGAAAAATTTGGAAAGGAGAGATCAAAAATAAATCCAAGGACGGGAAGTTCTATTGGGTGGATACTACGATTTCTCCTATTTTGGACGAAAACGGCAAACCGTATCAATATCTTGCGATTCGAAACGATATCACGGAACGAAAAGAGACCGAAGAGAAGGCGAGATTGGCCGAAAACAATCTCAAAACGCTTCAGGATCGAATGAGTCCGCACTTTTTGTTCAACACGTTGAGTATCATTCATTCTTATTTGCAGACGAATTCGGAACTCGCGGATTCCGCGATTTTGATGCTCGCGGATAATTACAGATTTCTAATAGACAATGCGCAGAGGGCGCTCATTCCTTTCGACGTAGAATGGGAGTTTATGGAGAATTATATGAAACTTCTCAAACTCAGATTCTCCGATTTTCTGGATATCGAAGTCGTAAAAAAAGGCGACTTTAGCAAGTGTCAACTTCCGCCTCTCACCTTACAGCCGATCGTCGAAAATTCTTACATACATGGAATTCGAAATCAAAAGGGCGGAGGAAAAATTTCAGTCGAGGCCACGATAGAAGGAAATCGTACTCGAATACAAATTCGCGACAACGGAAAGGGAATCGAGAAGACTGAAAATTTTTATTCGAGAACCATAAATAATATCTCGGAACGTCTTAAATTTTATCTTTACGAATCGGAAGTAAAAATTGAAAATCACGTCGACGGAGGAACGGTTGTGACCGTCGATTTTGATACCCCGAAGAACGAACAATTGGGAAAGTTAAACTGAAATGGCAAGTCCGAATAAAGAATGGAAAGCGATCATTGTCGAAGACGAAGCGCCGACTCGAGATCTACTCATCAACTTTTGCCTCTCTCGACCCGAATTAAAACTTTGTAAAGTAGCAAAGGACGGAGAAGAGGCCTTTCAATTTCTCCAAGAAGAATCCTTTGATCTTGCGTTTCTTGATATCAATCTTCCCGTGATGTCCGGATTGGAAGTTCTCGAAAAATTGGAGAACCCGCCGTACGTAATTTTTGTAACCGCGTTTCGCGATAAGGCGATCGACGCTTTCGAGTTAGGCGCTCTTGATTATCTTTTAAAACCGTTCTCAAAAGATCGTTTTTTCAAAGCGGTGGACCGCGCGATCGAGTTTCTTCAGAACAAAAGAAATCAAAGTTCAGGAAACGTATTTAATGAACACGGATTGTTCATTCTTGAAAAAGAAAATTATTTCCTCGTCCCTTACACGGATATAATCTATATCGCGTCCCGCGATAATTTCAGCGTGATTCATACCGAAGAAAGGGAATACATCACATACAAATCTTTGAAGAGCTTAGAAGCAAAACTGCCTTCCAATCAGTTCATACGAATTTATAAACAATACATCATCAATCTTCAGAAACTTTCTCACCTCCAGAGTGATACGATGGGAAACTACGTTGTCTACCTTAAGGACGACGACGAAACTCAACTTCCGGTCGGTCGAAAGTATATCGCTAAGATCAAAGAACTGCTCTGACTTTTCGGGAAATGCCGTAAAATTCCTCCGATTGGCGGTTTCAGGTCGTTTTTCCGGTTTCCGATTTCGAAACGATTTTAGAATTTAACCCTCCAAATCCGCAGAATACCTCCGCAATCCGTCGCATATCCCCTCGGTCATTGACGGGGCTTCCAAAATCCGGTATAAACATTCTCAACAAAGAATGGAAAGGATTAGGAAGAATATGAGCGCACTAACAGCCAAACGTGTTTCCGAAGAGAACGAAGTTTCCGGTAAGAAAAAACGTCTCGAGTTGGTTCCAAAATACGAATTAACCGATTCCCAAAATATGAAACATTTTGAGAAGAACGCCCTTCTTTTTTCGGAAGGAGATACCTCGAACGGATTTTACATCGTGCGCAAAGGTTACGTTCGTTCTTTCCGACATTCCAAAGCAAACGATAAACAACAAACGTTTAAGATTCATTATCCAGGAAGCTGGGTCGGCTTTAGAGACGCTGTGACAGGTGGAACCTATTTGCACGACGCAGTCGCTTTGGAAGATACTGAAGTTCAATTTGTATCTCAATTTGAAATTCAAGAATTATTACATACAAACCGAGAGTTCAGCGATATGGCTTTCGACAAGATGACTCAAGAATGTGTCGAAGCCGAAAACAAAATCTATTCGATGGGAATCCGTCACACACACGCGAAATTATCCGAATTCCTTTTAGAAAGAATGAAAGAAGTGGGAGTTGAAATCGAACTTCCTTTTACAAGAGACGTGCTCGCTTCTATCATCGGCGCTACCACGGAGACATTGGTAAGAGCTCTTTCCGATTTTAAATGCAGAGGATGGGTCGAAATCGAAAAGAGAAAGATTCTGATCAAAAACGAAACGGCTTTGATCAGTCTCTTAGATTAAAGTCTAAAGAGTTGATTCAAGAAAATAAAAGTAAATGGGCAAAAGGCATTTTAGCAAAACTGTAAGTTTTCCCGTAAATCAAGTGGAACTCAAAGGAGACATCGTAGTCCCCGAAGGCGCAGATTTGCTCGTGATCAACGTATTGGAAGAAGAACACTCTCGGTTTGCCGATCGATTGAAAAAACTTTCCAACGCGTTAAATGGAAAAAAAATCGCGACGTTCTTTCTTCACGGGCTCTTGACTGAAAAGGAAAGACAAATTTCCATAAACAGATTGGACGAAGAACTCTTATCCGACCGTCTGATTTCAGTAACTCATTGGCTAAAGAATCACGATTTAACAAAAGATATGCGATTCGGTTACGTAGGTTTATCCATCTACGCGGAAAGATTTTTTAAGGCGAGTTTTAAGTTAAAGAGTCAGATCGAAAGTTTTGTGTTTATCGGAGAAATTCCGCCTCTCAATATCGCCTTTTGTGAAGTCCCGATTTTGAATATTATCGGAGCCTTGAACTCAAAAGGAGTAGAGTCCAACAAAACCGCGTTTATGAGAATCGATTCTCCTCAAAAAAAAATCAGTTTGATTGCAGGGTCCCCGAGTCATTTTGAAGATCCTCGGAAATGGAACCTGGTGACTAAAGCAACGATCGACTGGTTTGCCAATCCGGAATCCAGAATTACGATGTGAATTGATATATAGGTATAGTTGAATATACTAAAAATCTATTTTAAAAATTTCTACTTTGTATATCGCCATTCCCTTTCAAATTTTCGACAAGTCCCCAGGTTATTAAAAATAGCTTGAAGTCCATAGCAAGTTAGAATATAGAGAGAATACGTTTTCTCGAAAAAACCGCATTCTCCCAAAATGAAAAAAACGAAAAAGGACCTTCCATCCTACGATCTTATCTGCTTTGGCGATTTGGCTTATGAGTTTGATTCTTCGGAAAAGAAAAAGATCGAAAAGAAAATTCGCAGACGATTAAAATACTATGCATTGGGAGAGTTTGATCCCGATCGAGTGGAATACATCCGCAAACTCAAAGATGAACTGAGAGAAGAGTTTCGGAACTATCAAAGTTCTAAATACTACAAGGGTGCGACTGGCATGTATTCGGATACGAAGGATTTCGACTTTGAAAGTTTTCTCCACGAGTATCAAGCAATGTTTCCGAAAATTCTTCCCGATGAAATGGCGAGAATTCTGCATTTTTCCATCTACTTATACTATTTGAGATAGGCTTTGTTTTACTTTTGATAGCCCGTGCTTTGATAGTTTTTAACGGACATTCAAGAATTGGAAAGAACTTCGGATTAGAAAATGACTTTATTTAATTTGACATAAAACTAAAAAGATCTAAGATTGAATCCTCGTTTATAAAAAATAAGATCTCGATGCCGGTTTTTCAAAAACAAATTGTACGATAAAGACCTACGATCGTCTAACAAGAATCAGGAACTCTTTTATAAAAATACATTGATGTTAGAATCAAGAGGAAACACTCTATGCCGACCTCGGAAACCTTAGAACGTTTTATCGCCCTCGTGGAAGAAAATAAACACGATGTCGCGATTGAAGAATTTTATACTGAGAATTCTTCAATGCAGGAGAATCAAGCTGCCCCTCGAGTTGGCCGAAGGCTTCACGTCGCGAACGAAAAGAAAGTTCTTTCACGAGTGAAAACGTTAACCTCACAGTGTGTTCGTCCGGTGTTTGTTAACGGAGATAAGGTGGTGATTCGATGGATCTTTCACTTTGAATGGAAGGACGGAACTTCTATGCACATGGAAGAGTTGGCCTATCAGCGCTGGGAAGGGGAACTGATCGCGGAAGAAACTTTTTTCTATGATCCGGCTCAACGTCTTCCGATTCCTGCAAAGGGTTCCGAATAAAAAAGAATCGGGTAAGATCGGAAATTATCGTTTGCCTTTCCGAAATCGATCATCAATGTGTGAGTTCGATTCCGATTTGAGATCGGGAATAGTGGAGAACTTATGAAGAAAATATGGATACTGGCGGCTTTCGTTTGTGTAAGCCTCTTATTCTCTCAGTGTAAGAACAAATCTTCGGACCCGATGAAGGGTGCGATCACTTTTGTAAAAGGAACCGTGTCGATTCAGCGCGGAGATCAAAAGATAGCGGCTGCAGTTGCCCAGGAAATTCAGAACGGCGACGTTTTGATTACGGGGCCTAAATCAGTCGTAACGATCGTTTTTGGAGAAAATTCTTCAGTGATTGAAATTCAATCGGATTCTCAGTTTCGTTTGAAACAAGAGTCGAACGAAACTGTCTTTTTTCAAGATCGAGGAAGTTCTTGGCTGCTCTCCAATAAATTATTGAAAGGGGATAAACTCAGCGTTCATACTCCTACCACGACGGCGGGAGTTCGAGGAACTAAGTTTTTTACGGCGATTCACGAAGACATGACTTTTACCTGTCATTGCGAGGGCCAGATTGAATTGGAGAATATCGTCAACCATTCCAAAAAAGTAAACGAATCCGATTATCTCGCGGTCACTCGTGGATCCAAAACGATCTATCTCACACCGGAAGATCTTCAAGGCGCAAATATCGCTTATTCTCACAATCATAGCGAGATCGAAAAATCTCCGGTGGGAGCTCAAAGTCAAATGACTCCTACTCAAGTGCAAACGTTGTTAGGCCTTATTAAAAAGAAGTTAGACGCTCCTTGATTTCTCTTTCGCCGGCGAACGTTTGATTTGCCGGCGTTTCTTCTTCGTTTAACAATTCGCTTTTAGTTTAAAAATTAAAATCGATTCTTAGATAGATCCTTGCTCAAGAATCACTTTGTACATCTCTTTCAGTCGAAGATTGCTTTGTTTCAGAATTTCGTCTAAAAAGTCGTTAGGTTCCGAGTGTAGGAGCTCGTACAAAACTTCGTAGACCTGTTCTCCATCGTAAGAAATCAGAAGTAGATCGACGCCCGCTTCCAAACTGTCTTTACTTGCTTTTGCGATTCCGCCGGGACGATAATAGACCGGAAACATGTTGAGGTCGTCCGTAATCAAGATCGCAGATTCTGAAATTTCTTTTCTCAGATATTCGGTGACCACGAACTTGGATAAGGAAACCGGGTTTACCGCGTCCAATTCTTTCCAGAAAGAATGTGATAACATAACGGCGATGGGTTTTAATTCTTTCAAAGTATCGATGAACGGCACAAGATCCTTGTTTTCCATTTCCGCTTTGGTTCGTTTTACATAGCCGCTAAAAAAATGAGTGTCTTCGGGTACGGAACCGATTCCCGGAAAATGTTTTAACGTCGGGAGAATCCGATTCTCGATCATAACTTCCGAATAAATTCTTACGAGTTCCGAGACGACTTGCGGGTCTTTCGAAATCGCTCGACTATGAATTCTGCTATAAAAATCAAGAAGATTCGAATTCTCTTCTTTTAAATCCGCGACGGGACTAAAGTTAAAATTTACTCCCGTTTCCCTGAGGTCTTTTGCTTTTTCTAAGAGATTTCCCCGAATCTTATTTTTAAGATCGGGATCGTTCTTAAAGGTTTCATACAATTCTAATAAAGAAGCGGGATGCTTGAGAGGAGGGGAAAGTCTGGACACAACTCCTCCTTCCTGATCGGAAGAGATCAGTGCGATCGAATAGCCGAGTTCACTTCTGTTTTTTTGAATATTCTCAATTCGTTTTTTAAATTCTTCGAGGTTGATTCCAAGAAGATTATGCGAAGTGAGAAAAAAACCTGCGAAGGGGATCTTTAAAAAATTCTCCAGATCCGTTTCGTTTGTATATCCGACGACGATATGTTCCGCGTATTTCCGTAAGAGTTTAGGATCCGTCGTAAGCACGGCTTTTTTTCTTTGTTGAAAGGAAAATTCTCTACAAGTCGAGTTGAGAGCCCCCATCCAGATGATCGAGAAAGAAAGAATGGAAACGATCCGAACGAAACGGTCGTTATGTTTTCTGAAGTAAATCCAATAGAGGAATGTGGAAAGAATCGCGGTGATAATGACCGCGTATTGACTTATGGATCGGACTTTGAGCAAAAGAGGGTCGCGGATCAAAAAGGTGATCGCGAAGAATCCGACAGAAAACAAAAAGTAGATCGTACTTGATAGGCGTATAAAGAACAAATTTTAACCTGAATTTATTTGTGGAATGTCTTCTCGCAATCAAACATTTTCTATAAACCCATCTTTTCAACTCTCAATTTTCAGCTTTTCCCCCGCATTTTTTGAAAAAACTAGGAGCCAGCGATTCCAAATATAAGTAAGGATTAAGTCCGTTATGTTATCGTTCCGCCTAAATAAAAAGACCTCCTAAAAATTCGAAGAGGGAAAAAATGAAGAGAACAATTGTTAGGCGCTTTATCGCGTCTGTATGGATCGGGATTCTCATAATTGCGTTTAACGCGTGTAATGAGAAAAATTCAAATGGAAATGCGGAATTACTTTCGGCTTTGTCGAGCGGTTCTTCCTTTGCAAACGGAGTGAACGATGGTCAGGGGAGACTGCTCAGTTCCAATACCTATTTTCACAATGAGATCTTTCCTCCGCACTGGCTCCAGTGGACGACGGACGGTTCGGCTTCGATTCAGAGCGGTAATACGTTTTTGACTCACGGTATTCGTTGTGACGGAAGATACTGCGATAACGTAAATCTTCTGAGTACGGAATCCGGTTATACGCAGACCAATAGCTGGTGGACGGATTCTTTTTCGGAAGAAGGTTCAAACGAACGGATCTGTGCAAACAACGGTTTTGTCACAGGTCTTCAGTGTTCCGGAAGTTACTGCGATAGTATCGCGCTTCGATGTTCTCAACTAAACAACAACGGGGTTCGTTCCTCCTGTTATTGGACCGCGCCCGTCTCGGAAGAAAGCGGTGGAAAATTTGTCGCTCCCGAGTCCATGTATCTCGCCGGAGTAAGATGTTCCGGTCGTTATTGCGATAACAAACAACTCTATCTCTGTCAGGCGGATAACGGCGGACCTTCTTTTGATCTGGATGCTTTGGCTCATCAGTATGCGCCTCGTCTTCGTTTCGATCAAGAGACAACGACCGGATCGGGAGACTCGAGTAAATGTTTTCCAAGCGACGCACAAACCTATTACGAACAAAGAGCGTTAGGCGTTGCTCCGAACACTCTCTGTAATAAAAATTATTCTACGATTCAAAACAATCAGGTTCCGATTCATTATATGGCTACCAAGGTCGGAACGAATTCGGTTCTCATACGTTATTGGTTCTTTTATGCATGGCAGAGTACTTGTTTTGCAAGCTTAGGAGATCACGCGGCCGATTGGGAATCGATGGCGGTGTTAGTAGTAAACGGACAGATGAATCGGGTCGCATTCTATCAACACGGCGGATGGTATACAAAAGAACCCGGAACCTTTGAAACCGTAGGAGGTACACATCCCGTCGGTTACGTCGGAAAGAACGCACACGGAACGTTTCATGATTCGGGAGGATCCGGTGGTTGCCTCTACTTTGAAGACTTTCGAAATCCGGGCGGGAACGACTATCACATGGATACTTGGAATAACCTAACATTACTTAGACGATCTGGAGACGCCCCGCCCTGGATGAATTGTACCGGTTCCGGATGTTTTGACGGTATCGGACATCCGATTGAACAAACCGGAGAATTAGCATCGATGGGGGGTTGTGGTAAAGACGGATGTGGTAAGTCTTCGCTCGGAGATAATATGCCGTTTATCAACGATCCAACGGGCTCTGATTATTCGACGATCTTTGTAAAACACAGTGGAAAAGTTTTGGACGTTCCCGGAGCGAACACTGGCGATAGCGTCAACATCGATCAATACACAAATTACGGGGTAGACAATGAAAGGTGGATGTTAGAATCGACTGGAGATAATTATTTCAAAATCAGCGCGCGTCACAGCGGTAAGTGTATGGATGTAAAGGGCGCTTCGAGCGCGAACGGAACCAATGTGGTTCAGTATTCCTGCGGAAGCGGATCCAATCAAAGATTTCAGTTGCTCCCTTACAACGACGGAACCTTTTCCTTACAAGTAAAACACAGCGGCCAGTGTTTAGACATTGCCGGTGCGGCATTAGAAGACGGTGCAAACCTTATCCAATGGCCTTGCGCTTGGACCGATAACGAAAAGTTTCAGTTCAAACGTTAGAATCTTTTTTCGCCGCGTTGTTTGTCCAGCGCGGCGGTTGCAACCCGGTTCTGAATTCTTATACGTTCTTCCGTTAAAAGAGGATCCGGAGAAAAACAAAAATTCAATTTCTCTTCTTCAAGTTTGATTCTTTGATTGAAAACAATCGATTCTTACTTTAAAAAGTGGATTTAGAATGAATCCGAAAATTCTACTCTCAGTCGTATTCATCGTCTGCTTATTGTTTGGCGGATACAAAGCTCTGGACTCGGGAAGAATCTGGTTTGTATATCCTTCGGAACAAAAGTATCCGTTACGCGGAATCGACGTGTCACACCATCAGGGAAAGATCGATTGGAGTCGAGTTCCAAAATCGGAAATTTCTTTTGTATATATCAAGTCCACCGAGGGAGCGGAATTTCAGGATCCTTCCTTCCAAACAAATTGGAAGGAAGCAAGAAGGGCGGGCTTCCCCGTGGGCGCGTATCATTTTTTCACGCTCTGCAGAACCGGAATCGAACAAGCCGAGAATTTTATAAGACGAGTTCCGAAAGAATCGGATTCTCTTCCGCCGGTTCTGGATCTGGAATTTATGGGAAATTGTAAGGAAAGACCCAAGCAGCAAAACGTACAAAAGGAAATCCAAGACTATCTTACGAGAGTGGATTCCTATTACGGTAAAAAGACGATTTTATATTTAACTTTCGAATTTATAGATCAGTATATTGGAGAAGAATTCTTCCAACACAGGATTTGGATCCGAGATATTTACAAACATCCGAATACATTCTCCGATATTCCTTGGGTTTTATGGCAATATAAGAATCGAGGAAGAATCCCCGGGATCGAAGAATACGTAGATCTGAACGCGGTGAACGGAAGTTTAGAATCCTTATTTTCCAAAAACTGAATGTTCGATACATATTTCAGAACATTCTACAGGTCCTAAAAGTTTGGATCGCAAATAAGCACATCTTATAAGTTGAAAAATTTTCAAATAGGAGATTCTTTAAAAAAATAAATAAAAACAAAGATACGCTTTGTTATGTTAAGTAATGAAATTTAGAATTCTTTTGGTCTTATTTTTTGCTTTTTCTCTCTTGGCTTCTTCTTCCATTTATAGCGGGATTCAAAAAAACTCAAAAGCGGATTGTTCCCATGACTACGCAAATAAACTTTCCGTAGAAACAAAGTCGATGATCAATCTACTTTGTAATTCTCTTTATATGGAAACAAAATTCAGATTGGAAGTTGTCATCGTAGCCTTACTGGATAATCTCACCGAAGAAGAATACGCAGTAAAGTATTTTCAAAAATACGCGCAAAGTGATATCTCATTTTCTGAATATGGAATCGTAGTCTTGATTTCTTTTAGTGATCGTAAAATCCGAATCGAATTGGGGAAAATCGCCGCTGAAAAAATGTCCAACTCGGAAGCGAAGGAAATCATCGAAAAAGATTTTATTCCTTACTTCCGTCAAGGACAATTGAACCCGGGAGTTTCCAACGGGGTCAAGGCCATCGTAGATTGGTTTTCCATACACTGAATCGAATCATAAATCCTTTAAAAAAAGTCTTTTGATCACAAAGGAATCAAATTTTTATTTCCAATCGAATCTCACTTTGTTTATCTTGTGAACTCAAGGAGCGGACCGCAAAAAAAAATGTCCGTATTCTTTCACGCTTAGATAGAATTTGGAGAACCTTATGGATAGAAAGAATTTAGAAAATATCTCTACGAGTATCGGGGTTATCAGTCTTTTTGTGATGACGATTGCGGGGATTCTTATGTTTGCGGATGTCCTATTCAAATTGGATCTTTTGCCGGAGCGCTGGGAAAAAGTGGGATTTTTACTGATAGGAATCTTTTTTGTTCTTTCCGTCGCTTCCGTACTTGTAAGCATCATGTTGAACATAAGCATCATCGCGTTGAGTATTAACGATTTTTTAAGTTTAAAGAAAAAAGATGAACACAAAGATTCCGATTAAACCGATTTTACTTTTGTCTCTGTTTATCTTTGTATGTGTCGGTTTTGCGATCGGACTTTCCGAACACAGATACGGTAACAGGGAGAGGATTCTCAAGTCGGAGATTCGAGAAAGTATTTCGAAAAACGAAGATAAAATTTTGAAAGATTCGCTCGTTCTCAAAGAGAAGCTCGAAACTAAAAAATCATTTTCACTCGATCAATTACCGGGAATTCGTTCCCTGGCTACCGATCTCAAGAATTCAAATCGTCTGAGAGTTTCCGAAATCTCGGGGGAAGGGGAGTATTCGATTGTGATTCATTTTCAAGAGAAATATTATCTTTTGGTTATCAATTATGGATTGAATTCCTTTTTTTACGACAATAAGAACAAAGTAGAATCGTTTAAGATTGATGTCTACAATCCGGATTTGGACGAACTCTTGATATTTCAAAAGACGATGAAGGACGAAGAGATCGGTTTTTTTGAGAGAGGAGCGAAAGTTCTTTTCGGTTTTACACAGACTTCCGTCGACAATCGTCTTGCAACTTTCGTAAAGTTGTATCAAGACGATACGATCGAAATTCTTTTCTATTATCAAACTTTAAAGTTGAATTGAGTTTTTTTGATAGAATAGAAGAGAAGCTGCTTCGATATATTCTCGATCGGACTTAGAGTCTGAAAGCCCGATTTCAATGACGGATCCGAGTTATTTTTGATCAAAGGCTTCCGTGAGCTTTTTGATATCGAGTTTGTTCATCTGAAGCATCGCTTGCATCACTCGGTTTGCCTTTTCTCGGTCCTCGTTTTGTAAGAATTTACCAAGGACCGAAGGGATAATCTGCCAAGAAAGACCGAACTTGTCCTTGAGCCAGCCGCATCTCTGTGCTTCTCCGTTTTTGGAAAGTTTCTCCCAAAATTCATCGATCTCTTCCTGTGTTTCACAATTCACGAAAAAAGAAATCGCAGGAGAGAATGTAAAGTGCGGACCTCCGTCCAAGGCCAAGAAGTCTTGCCCTTCGAGATGAAAGGTTGCGCTCATGACCTTGTCTCCGTTTTTTGAAACGTGCTCGACCTTCGAATTCTGAAAGATGGAAGTATAAAAGTCGATCGCTTCTCCCAGATTGCCGTTGAACCAAAGAAAAGGTGTTATCTTTTTCATTGAGCTTCTACCTGCATTTGTCTGAGCTTACCGCCTAACCAGGCCGATGGGGGGCCGGTCACGATGAGAGAGATCGGATACCAAATCGGACCGAGATTGTAGTTCATGGCAGCGATCGCTCCGATGGTGCTGAGGATCAATCCGATTCCGCCTAAGATGAGCGCGTGACGCATCGGATGTTTAGGAGCGAAGAACGCCGTGATATAGCAGCCTAAAACTCCGTAGACTAATCGATAAGACAAAGCAAGCGCGTTTAAGCCGTTGTCAAACATGGGTTCTCCCCAGGGAGGATAAATATTCAGAACGTGTAATATTTGATCGGTTCCCAAGGAAGTGATAAAGATCGTCAAAAGACCGATAAAGACTGCGCCTATGCTCTTTAGAATATGAATAAAGAATATATTTTTATTTTCTAATGTACTTGTCATTTGGGTTTTCCTTAAATTTGTGTGGACGAAAGAACTTCGTCGAGTCTCGCGTAACTCATCGCAACTCCACCTTCCATAGGAGAGTGTACGACGGAATCCCTTGCTTCCACAGATTCGTATTTCATCGTCGCCGTCATAAATGTCTTTCCGTCCTTTTCGATCAGGACGGTAGTGATCAGAGATTCTCCGGAATACCAAGTCTCGTCAAAAACTTCGGTGTGAACGATCCTTTCCGGTTTTTGAATTTCTTGATAGACTCCGCCCATTCCCATAATTCTTCCGTCTTCGTGTCTCCAAACATAACGATACTTACCGCCGACCCTAAGATCGATTTCGCAAACATCCATAGACCAACCAGGCGGACCCAAAAGCCAACGTCTGACGAAATCCGGTTTTGTGAAGGTTTCAAAAACCGTCTTGCGAGGCGCGTCGAATTCGCGGGTCATGACGATTTCCAGATCTCCTTTCGGAATCAGTTTTAGATTTCCGGTAATATTCATTGGGTTCTCCTGAATGTATTTGTTTTCTTCTTCTTTGTCTTGAGTTCTTCTAAAAGAACGTCGAGTTGTTCAAAACTTCCTTCCCAGAACTTGCGATATTTTTCCAGCCAATCAAACGCTTCTGCAAGAGGTTTGGCGTGAATTCTTCTCGGTCGTTTCTGTGCCTCTCGTCCTCTTGAAATCAAACCCGCTTGTTCCAACACCTTGAGATGTTTTGAGATCGCGGGTTGACTCATCGCAAACGGCTTGGCTAACTCCATTACGGAAGTTTCTCCCGCAGCCAAACGGGCAAGGATCGCGCGTCGAGTAGGGTCGGAAAGCGCCGCAAACGTAACGTCCAGACGATTAGAAGTTTCAAGTGTAGAATTCATTCTTTATATAACTATTAGGTTATATAAAGAATGAATAGCAAGCCTTTTTTGATTCGGAGGGCATTTTTTAAAAGAATTTGAATTCTTCTTTGATTTGTCTGTCACAGACGGACTTCGTCCAACGTCTTCTCTTTCAAGAAGCGGGACGAATCCAATAAAACGTTCCGAATATTAATAGGACTTGGTTATGACGATCAAAAAAATTCACTATATTTCGGGGCTTACGCTCGCCGTCTTTATCGGACTTCATCTTTTCAATCACTTTATGAGCTTTTGGGGACCGGCGGCTCATATCTCTACGATGGAGAATCTACGTCTTTTGTATCGAAACCCAATTGTGGAAACCTTGCTTCTTTTGGCTGCGTTGACTCAGATCGTTTCGGGAATCCGATTGTTTCTTGAAAAGCGAAAGGACGTTTCCAGCTTTTTTGATCGCTTGCAGATCGCAACGGGTTTGTATCTCGCGTTATTTTTGATCATCCATTTGAGTGCGGTGTTGACCGGCAGATTTGTTTTGCATCTGGATACGAACTTCTATTTCGGGGCGGCGGGATTGAATACGTTTCCGTATAACATCTTTTTTATTCCTTACTATTCTTCGGCTGTGATTTCAATTTTTGGTCACGTTTCGGCGGTTCACAGAAATAAAATGAAACGTTCGGTTTTGGGAGCTTCTCCAGGGCAACAAGCCGTCTGGATTTTGATTTCCGGAATTATTCTTGCGGGAATTCTGAACTACGGTCTTACAAATCGTTACAAAGGTTTTGAGATACCGAAAGAATACAAGGTATTGACCGGAAATTAGGATCGATTGTTAAACGAAGAGAAAGGCTCAAAGTTTTCTCTCTACACGGACTCCTTGTTATTCAGTCTCATGCTAATTTTTTGTAGCATGAGACTTTTTTTATTTGAGTTCCTACTTCTTATGAGGATTCGATTCTAAGATCATTCTTTTGTCAATGCGACGGTCGTTTCTTTGTTCCACTGGGTCGGTTCGTGACCGTAGATGACTTTTACGTTTGGATACGCCAGGGAAAAGGAACGCATTCTCCGGATCGAATCCAAACTTTTCTTTTTGTCCACAACCGCACCCGAGTGATTTCATTTTCAAATCCCGCTCTGAGATGAGAAGAATCAAACGTAAACAAAAAAGCACCCGAGGTCGTATTGAGTAAAACGGCGATTTCACCTTCCGTATGTCTGTGAGCCGATAGAATCCATACGGACCCGTCTCCAAAAAGATCATAAGACTTTCCTAATATCGGCATTTCTTGAAATTTGTCTTTGGAAAGAATGGAAAGATCAAAGTCTACTTCGAGGATCTGCGATACTTCGGAAAAAGGACTCCTGAGTTAGCTTGGCTCTTTGCGGAAGAATGTTCGAGGAGGGAGTACGCGCGCTACGGGATTGCATTTACCAGCGTAAGACAAAGGCTCGTACGTCATCTGCTCTTGAATGCGATAAGTCAAGAATCTCCTCCCTTTCGTTCGGTAAAAATGTTTCAGCAGGATCTGGCGGACTCAATAGGCACTGTAAGAGAAGTTGTAGTTCGAGAATTAAGAAGTCTCAAAAAGGAAGGATTGATCGCAAGCTCCAAAGGAAGAATCGAAATCGTTCGACCGGGAGATTTGCTCGTTCTTTCGGAAGAATCAAGCTGACTCGAAGAATTCAAATTCTTCCGTAGAATGAATGTATTTTTAGTAAGAGGAAATACATTCATTTTTTCTAAATCTATTTTTTAGAAATCAAACTCCGAGTATCGAAATATACTTCGTTTCTCGTGATCTTATCGTCCTTGACTTCGACGATGTCCATTCCGTATTCTATAATTTCGGTTTCTTTCGTGGGAATGACCGCTTTCCATTTGAGTAAAAATCCTCTTTCATTCGGAAAGATTTCTTCGTGAGTCCATTTCCAATTCGGGTTGTTTCGGAGTAAAATTTTAAAGTAGGGAAGAATTTTTCCATGTCCTTTGAATCCTTTCTTCGCGGTCGGATCAAGATAGAATGCGTCTTCCGCGTAAAATAAAATCAGACGTTCCGGTTGATTGCCTGTCCAAGCGGATAACCAACGAATACAAAAGTCTTCTGCTTCCTTAAAATTCATGCCCCATTCTTCCTCGTTAAAAATAAATTAGATTCTTATATCCTCTTGGTGATTCAATCCGTTTTTCGAGTCTTTTGAAGACCGATTTTCGTTTTGATTTTACCGAGACGGCGCAGATGGAGTCCGACCGCTAAGCGAACGATCGCCGAAGCTTTGATCTCATACTCATTAGCCAGATGATCGATTTCTTTCCACCAAAACTCGGGAAGACCGACGGATCTTCGTTCCAGAGGAGCATCGGGATCGATTCTTGGTTGTCCCGCGCGACGAACTTCGTTTCGTTTAATTTTCTTCTTAATCACTTCAAAGAATATAATAACCGGTTATTGTATTGTCAATCGATTTCAAATTAAGATTGACCGAACCATCGAAGAAGGCGGAGGTTTGGAAAAAGAATTGGGAGTAGGTAAGTATGATCGGAAAAATTCTCTTATGGATCGTTTTCTTTGCGTTCGGTATTCTCGCTTTTGTAACGGAACAAAACCACGGAACATTTGTAGTAAACGGTTTCTTAGAAGAGGGGAAATACGTAGTATGGTTCGTTTTTATTTGCTTTCTTCTGTATACAATCTATTGCAGTTGGCGTGAGAATATAATTCATAGTATTAGAAAAATGTTAAAGTTACACTGGGCGAGACAGATCGGGATCGATCTCTATCTAGGACTTGCCGTTTCTTTGTTTTTTATCTATTTAAACGAGGGTTCGATTTGGATGGTCCTTTTTTGGCTGGTTCCTACGATCTTATACGCAAACTTAGCGATCTTATTCTATTTGGCGATTCATTACGAAATGATTGTAAATCGATTTCTATCCTCTATTCTGAATTGACTTAAAAGAGAAACAAAAAGTTTTCCTTAGAATTTGAAAGCGGGGACGACTCTGAGAATGGCTCTTTGATTGAAGTGGAGATACGTAGAATTTTACTCGTGATTTTCATTTTCGTTCGGCAATAAAGACGTGCTAAAATAAGCGATAAAATCAAATTTTATTTTGATATGAATTTATAAAAAAACAGAATCGGTTTCAAGATGTTCATTCTTTTGTCAAGTCGGCATCAATTTCACTTTGTAAGAGTGCCCGCGACTTCAAAATTGTGCTTCCTGTAAAGTCAGGACGCCGAATCGACATCGGATGTGATAAAAATATTCTTAAAAAGAATTCTTTTCAAAACCGCTTTTGATCTGCGTATCCTAAGACAAATCTTTCATTTTCGAATTCGATACTTTTTCGGAGAGAATTAATATTTCTTTTTTATCGAGCAAAAATGCAATTCTACCTAAGAGATCCTTAGTCTCGATCAGATCGAGGGAGTTAAAGTTGCTACGAAAGTATCGAATCCACAAAGATAAAGAAAAGATAAAAATCAAAAAGAGAATTCTATTTTTGATTTTTGCGGTCATACCACTTCTCATGTTTATGATTCTCATCTACGAGACTCAAAGGTTAGAGAGTGATCTTTATCGAATCGTTGGAATGAGGGCGCGCGCGATGCAGGACTACCTTCACCGCGTGAGTAATCAGAGTCGGGCCCTAGGGTTGTCGGTCACGGATTACATGGTTTATCACGAAGATTCCGCTCCCAATTCTCATATTCTTAAAAAGATGAAAGACTTTCCAACTCTCAATCGTTTTGGAATTTCAATAAATAAAGATTCCGAAAATGACGCGGCGTATGCGGGAACTCTCACGGCGGTAGGATCGATTCATAAAGTAAATTCTTCACTGATAAGGGAAATCGAAGCGGTTCTGAGTTTAGGCGGGCAGTTTGAAACTCTCGCCGAAAAACAGACCGAAGTCGTGTGGGTCTATTATCTTTCCGCTCAACAATTTCTTTACTTTACTCCGAAGGTCGGAAAAGCGGAGCATTTTCATTTTACGGACGAACTCTATGTGCGTCCGTTTTGGGTTCAAGCCGAACCGAAAGCCAATCCGGAAAAACGTCAGATCATAACCGAACTCTACGACGATATCAATGGAAAGGGATTGATGATTACGATCGCAGAGCCTGTGTATTATCATGATAAATTTATAGGTGTAGCATCGATCGATATCAGTTTGGATACGATGAAACAAATTCTCGAAACCGGGGACGTTATCGGAGAAAGTATGCTCATCGACGAACATAGGCACGTGATCGCGAAAACCGGAAAAGACGATCTTCAGGATTTACAAAAGATTCAAATTCCTGAGATTCCTTCGGAAATACTATCTAGAAAAGATCATACGTATTGGGCATCCTTTGAAGTTAAGGTCGGCGACGTCTATCTCGTCCACAGAATCGAAGTAATCGATTTCATTCTTTACATCTTAAAAAGTTTACTTCCGATTTGGGGACTTGTCTGCGCTTTGGCGGTCGTTTTGGTTTTGTATCTTCAGCTTCGGTCTTCCATCGAACAAATTTCAACTTTGATTCATACGGATCCTTTGACTGGCATTTCCAATCGAAGAGGATTTCTTAAATTAGCGCAGAAGTCTCTCGCAATCAGCAGCCGTCACGGACAAACCTGGACGATTTTGATGGTCGACATAGACCATTTCAAATCCGTGAACGATCAATACGGCCACGATGAAGGAGATAAGATTCTCGTAAGAGTCGCACAGATCTTGAGTTCTTGCGTTCGACAAACGGATGCTGTCTGTCGTTGGGGCGGGGAAGAATTTGCAGTTTTTCTTTTTGGAGCGAATCCTGAAGATTCGATCAACATTGCGGAGCACTTACGAAAAGAAGTTGAGAATAAGGTAGTTCTTCAAAATGGAAATTCGGTGACCTTAAGCATTGGGATCTCGGAAGGAAGGGGAGGAAAACACGGTTTGGAAGAATCTTTTTCTCACGCAGACCAAGCCCTCTATCGAGCCAAGAGCACCGGACGCAATCGGGTCTGTGTTTTTGATCCCATACATTCTTTTTGATTCAGATTATATCCTGGAGTGATAAGAACTCTAAGATGAGTTATGCTTTCTATCGTAGAAGGGAACTCACTCTATTGTACTGGTCTATCTGGTTGACAGTAAGACGTTAGCCAGATAGACAATTTTCAAACTCATTGATCTTTTTCAAAAAATCCATTCTTCCTAAAATCATCGTTTTCACTTCGTGATCCGAAGAACAGATGCAGAGTTGAAAAGAATAAATCCTTCCAACTCGCATATTCTTTGTTAATTGAATTCATCTTATAACGAGAAGGGATCTTCATCCAATTCTAGTTTAGAATCATCTTTGTTGATAGTTTACTAACTTGAACTGTCAATCAATCAGCTCCTATATCTCCATAGATAACCCTGTATCTATTTGGCCAATTTGCATTCATTGGCCAGGTAGATATTTTTTTAGGCTCGATTCTTTTTACAATTCAGATCGTTTCTAAAATTCTGTTGAGATTTTCTTTGCAGTCTTTCTAAAAGAGATCTCCGTTCTGAATCGGTTTCGGTTTCGAATTCTAATCTTGATTCCCATTCAAAACGTTTGAGTTATCGTCCTATAAAGCCGATTTGTTCGTTTTAAAATTTTTGTAGGAACTGCAACGAGGTTTTTTCTAAAGATAAACATGGTTTATCCATTTGAAAAATAGAAATCGGATATAAAAACCTAAGAATCTAGCTTTTATATCCGAAAGAAGTTAAAATTATTTTGTTCGACTTCAATTTTGTGAGTTGATCAATTTCCGAAATTCGCGAGGAGACTTCCCGGTAAATTTGACGCAGGCACGATGAAAAGAAGACGCCGAGTTGAACCCGCATTCCAAGGCGATCTGTAAAAGATTCATGTGAGATTTGTTTCTCAGATTTCTTTTTACGTCCTCGATTCGATTCATGTTTAAAAAATCGGCAAACTTCATAGACATGTGTTTGTTGATATAATACGAAGCCTGATGTGTAGAAAGACCAAGATAGGAAGCAAAGTCCGGTAGTCTCAATTCTTCATCCGCATAACCCCGGATTTCTAAGAATGTATGAACTCTTTCTTCGATCTTACTCAGCTCCACACCTTCTAAAATATTTCGGCTCGTTTCGGAAAGCGATTCTTCCTCGATGAGAAAGGGTGCGGGTTCATCCGAGAAATCCTGCAAAAGAAGAATTTCGTCTTCTTCCCATTCTCCATTGACTTTGCTGAAAAGAACAGGGTAGATTCTTTCGATCAAGGTCACGTAAGCCAACATGATTCCTGGAATGAGTTCCGAAAACAGAAGCATTTTTGTGGATTGCAAAATCGTTCCCGTAAAATCCAGAAACAAAGAAATCGAGATCATAAAACTGACAAAGGGGAAATGGAAGAATACTGGCTCTTTTCCTGTTTTTTTAATCGTATAACACGACCAGACGAAAGTATAGAACATGATACAAATTCCAATACCGTCACATAGACAGATGTAGACAACACTCGGCAGCGCAAAGGAAAGCGCGATGACAATGGGAAGAATTCCAAGCAATCGTTTACAATAGAACCACGGGTTTTCTAATTCTCCCAGTATGAATTTCATACAAATGAGAACCGCGGAACTTGCGTAGAGAACGAGTCCGAAATAAAACCCTAAAAAGATAGGATCTTTCAGAAGCCTTGGATCCGTTTCCTGCGGAAAGAGGATCTTGTTGTTCGCCATCAAAAAAATGCTGACGCTTAGTAAAATGGTCCCGTACGCTTTGTTGAATTCGTTTTCTTTCCCTCCGTAAAATCTGGAAATGGCCATGATCATTCCCGTCCCAACCCCTGCCGCGTGCGTGTAAAACAAATTTACTTCCGAAAAGACGGCAAAGGACATGATATCCGATAGGGTATTCAAGTTAAACATTCGATGCACCTCCTCTTTTATTTTTAAACATTAGCTTCCCAAAGTTTAACGCCCTTTGCGCTAAGATGCATCGGCAAATATAATTGAAAATTGTTGAAATTATAAAAATCAGAATATTCTATTTTAGAATTTAATTTAATCGGAAGTGAATTCCATAAATTATAGACTCGGAAGGTTTTTTTACCGTTTCCGGGAAAGGAAAGATTCGACCGGAAAGAAAATGTCCTGAAGAATTCTCAACTTTTCAGCTGAATGTCCCGAGCGGATTGATAGTGAATGATTCTCGGGCGCGATTCTCTAAATTGTTTCGGTGACATTCCTGTTTCTTTGAAAAAAGCCTTATAAAACGAAGAATTGGAATTGAATCCTACCGCGATTCCGACGGAAACCACCGAACGACTCGGGTCGTTGATCAGCATAGTCTTAGCTTCTTCTACCCGAAACCGATTGATGTAGTTGTTGAAATTAATTCCTAAATGGTTGTTGAGAAAAAAGGAAAGCTGGTGCACCGAAACTCCGAGTTCTTCCGAGAGATCCGGAAGTCGAATGTCTTCGTCTAAATAGATCCTTTCCTCTTTTACAATATGGGCGAGTCTTTCTTCGAGCGCATGAATATCGATATCGTGAAGAAGAGAACGTTTTACAAAATTCTTATTCGATTCTAAGTCCGAAAAGTCCATCATTTTTGGAAAACGAAGGGTCATAAAATAATAGAAAATCAGGACAAAGGTCGTATGAACACTGGAAAGGAGAATCAGGGATTTGTTTTCCAGGAGAATGCCTGCGATTTCCAAGGGAATACAGAGCGAAATGATCATCACTAAGAGTAAGATGATTCTAAAATTCGCTTTGGAGAGGAGGTAATCCTTATCTTTCCAGACGTTTACGATCGCAATTGCAAAGTAGGCTAGCACATAGAGATCCGTCATAAAGAGAAAAAACTCTAGTTCTTTGCTCTCCGGCTGTTCGTAGAAAGTGGCGATCGGAATCGCAAGAAGAAAGGGCCCCAAAAAATTCCAATAATAGAAAAGTGGAAGCTCGGCATATTTGCGAAAAATCATCGAAGAAATCAGAAAAACGAAGGTTCCGCTTGCGGCTAGCGCAAGAATGTCGATTAAAAACAAAAGCTTGGAGAGCCAAAGATGGCTTACCAAAAGCAAGCTGTCCTCATCGATCGCTTGAAAGATCGCCGTCAAAATCAAAACATACGATATCAGATAATCGATTTGTTTTTTCGCTCGAATCCAATTCCCAACTCCGAGAATCAGGGCAAAGCCCGCGCCGAATCGAATGAGACTGATTAGAAAAGTCTCATTTAAAATAAAATCTAAACTAATATTCACCATAACTCTTCATGTTTTCTTTTAATATTTTTTGATTTCTTTGTATGAAAAACTAAAACGTATCTTTTATAAAATCAAAATCGATCGAATTCTAATTTTTGAAAAGAATAAATTAAATTTTAAAACGAATTCTATTTTCTTCCTATTAAAAATAGTTCATTCTATTATGAAAATAAAATATCTGCGTTTCCGTTATAAATTACAATATAAAAAAATAATATTACAGTTTCATTGTTCCATGATTTGTTTCTATATAGAATTTATCAATTTGTCGTAACAATGAACATCGATTCTTAATAAATATTTCATTTCAAAACATAGAAATTACTTTTATTGATTCTGATTATAATGTGGAAGCTAGCGTTTTTAAAAGATGACGATTTAAGTTTTAATCCGAATTGAATTCTCTTTATCAAATCGATCAAATGGGAAGAGAAAGGAACGTTATTTCATCATTCAACGGTGGAAGTTGAAAATGAGTCGTTTTAAAATTTTCGTTTCTCCGTCTATCTGGATTCTGAAGAAGTAAAATGGGAGTAGGAAAGAATCTACGCGGTAGGCTCTTGTTTGGCCCTGAGATTCCTTTTTTCAGTCAGAACCAAGAAGAATTCTCGCTTCAGTTTATCTTTTGGAGAGTAAATTTAGGTTCGGGTGCCATAAGTTTCTTTTTAAGAATTTGATTTCACAGATATCACATTCCAAGATTTCTCATCGGAGAATGGATTTTAATTTTCTAAGGAATCGAAATGGATTTCTGATAGAAAATTCTAATTCCTGTTTTTACAACGGGGTCCATCCGATTCTGATTTGCTTATTCCTTAGGTTATAAATTGAAAGGAAAGAAGCTGATCTTACTGTAAAATCTCAGTATGCTTTCTCGATTTCATGATATTCCGGTGGATCGCGATCTCGACTCTCGGACCTACAGCTACGCGTTGTACAACTTCGGAGGAGATCTTCTTTATTCGGATTCGGATTACGATTCCCTTCGGAAATTGGATCCGAAATTGAACCGAGCGATTGAGAGATTTTTGGAATACGGAAATATCTACGCGCACGGATTGGGGATTCGAAAATTGAGGAAGGAGCGTCGGATTCAATTGATCGTTCGCTCGGCTTTGGATCGGGTTTACAAAATTGATTTTGAAATCAATTCTAAGAGCAAGGTTGTCTTCGTTCACATCGAATCCACGACACAAGCTTCTATCAATTCCGAGAAAAGCCGTATGCAGAGGTTTCGTTCTTTGCGAAACAGTTTGCTTCGTTCTCTCAAGCTGCAAAGCACCTATTTTTATCTCGTAAATATTGAAATTTACAATCATCCCTTTTTGCATCAATTTGAGAATCAGATCTACGAGGCTGTCTTTCTGGATTTGCACGCGGAATTTCTGACGATCACGAATTCTCAAAATCTCGGCTTTCGAGTTTCCCAAAATCAGATTTTCTTTTCTTATCAGATCAATAAGCCGGACGTGGATATCAATTGGATTCCTTCTAGTCTGATATCGTATATGAAAAACACGATTCAAGTGGAAGGTTACGAATTTCATCTCAAACTTTCGATCGGAGGATATCATACGGTAGAACCGGATACCACTCCGCTCGAGATTCTTAGAGGGCTCCGGAGCAATCTAAATCAAGTGATCGAATATCCCTTCAGCCGGTATGCAACCGAAAGTCAGAATGATTCCTCTCAGATGATCGCGACGTATCTGTCTTTGAGAAATTCGGTTCACAAAAAAGAACTCTTTCTTCAGTATCAACCGATTCTTTCCGCGGAAACAAAAACTCTGCATTCTTTAGAAGCGCTTTCTCGTTGGAATCAAACCGAAAAAGGAATGATTAGTCCGGATATTTTTATTCCTCTCGCGGAAGAATCCGGTTTGATCAGTTCCATAGGGTCTTGGGTGATACACAATGCGTTTCGTGATTTTACCGAGTTCAAAGGAAAAAATCCTTCTTCGAACTTTATCGGGTCGATCAACGTTTCTCCATTTCAACTTAAGAATCCGGAATTTGCAGATAATCTTATATTCTATTTTTCGAAACTAAATTTATCTCCGACCTCGATTATTTTAGAGATTACGGAAAGTCGATACGAAGAGACTCCTCTGATTATCGAGCAGATGTCGATCCTTAGAAAATTCGGTTTCCAGATTGCGATCGATGATTTTGGAGTTGGAAATTCTAATTTTTCAAGAATTGAAAAAATCGAAAGCGATTACGTAAAATTAGATAAAAGTTTGATCTTGGGTACCGACTCGAACCCGAGTAAAAGAAGTGTTCTCAGGGCAATCTCACAGGTTTTACTTTCTCTCGGTAAAAAAACCGTCTTTGAAGGAATCGAAAATTCGACCTTGGAAAAAATCGCAATCGATTGCGGCGCCAATTACCTGCAAGGATTTCTTTACGGAAAGCCTTCGAATCTTTACGATCTTCCTTTTTTAACTCTTTCCAATTCAAAGTAGAAATCTTCTCGGACCGAACCGAAAAGGCTTTGACAAAATCGTCTAACGTATCGATCTAGATTTTAAGAATCTCGTCTACTCATTGTTAAACGAAATCTGAAATAGCGCATTCTTCTTGTTCATTTTGTAAATGTATGGGAGCCAATAATAAAAAAGTGTTCCTTTTATAGAATGCGGGGAATGGTTTTTGGAAACTAGATATACTCAAAAATCAATGAGCTTTGAATTGAAAATTCCATAGAATCTAATTTGCCGCTCATTTTCGTAATCAGAATACATAACGCTTTTTAGGGAACGTAAGTTTTAAGATTCGGATTTCAAAATTCTCCCTTTGGAAGCGTGTGTAAGAGATTCAAAAATTAAAGGTTGTGTGAGGGAGCAAATGCAGGTTAGCAACGAGTTTGTTACATTGGATGTGCAGGGAACGTCGACAAAAATAATGTGGATCAAACTCTCCGGCGTCGTTGACAATCGTTCCATCATGAATGTTCGAGACGTGATCCTATCGATTTTAGATGATTTTTCCGGAATTTACATTTTAGATTTGAATCGGATTGAAAACGAAGAATTTCCTAATCTCACAAACTTTCGAAAGATGATTGCCGATTCCATTCGGATCAATCAAAACTGTATTCTTCTTTCCGAGAGCAAAAGGTTGGAATTGTGGATCGAAAACTACGCGATTTTTAACGGGACCTATCTTGCAAAAAATTCGGAAGAATTGAATCATCTCCTCAACCACAAGATAGAAGAAGATCGTTTTCTTGTAAATGCGTCTTCAGAGGAACCGGACATTCGATTGCATTTAGACTATCTGATTCAAGACGGCACTTGATAGATGGATGCGAGTTTGTATTCTTATTTTTTGTTTTGATAAAATTAGAAATTTTGAATGCAGTTGAAGAGTTTTGAGACTGGAATAAAGTCCGGCCTACTGCTCGGTTCTGAGAGTAGGCGATTTCTGTTTTTTTATTTTGTATTTTAGTAAGTCAGCCCCTTGTCTACGGCTGCGTCTAAGTCGATTGTCATCGCAATCAGCTTGTCCAGACGTGTAAGCTCGAAAATTTTCATGATAGAGTTCGGAATCGAATAGAGAACCAACCCTCCCTTTGCCTGTTTCATCAATCGGGCCTGTGTGCTGATCAAAACCGCCAAACCGGAAGAATCGATATGTGTCGTTTCGGAAAGATCCAGAAGTAGGACGGTACTTCCGTCGTCGATTTTTTCGGAAAAAAGGTCCTTCAATTTCTTGGATGAGAAAATGTTAATTTCTCCCTTGGCTTTGATGACGCTGATATTTGGTTTGAGTATGTGAGTTACGTGAGAGTTTGTTACGACCTCTACGGAAAGTTCATCTTTTGAATTGTTAGTTGTTTCCATTGTATGTTCCTAAAAGTTGATATTGATTTTCATTTCGATTTTTTGATCTTTCCCAAGCGCCGGTTCTAATGGACGCTCCGTTTCTTGAAATAACAACTCGTAAGTGATCGGGAAAGTTAACAGTGTCGTATTAAAAATATAGCTGAATGCCAACGAAAGTATAAAGATTTGGTTGAGTCGTTTGTGTTTTTGAAACTCTTCGTTTCCGGATTCGAGCCAAAAAATAGATCCGTTTCCCTCCGGGATGAGAGTCGGCGGCTCGGAGTTTGCCTTTCTGGCGGCTAAGAATTCGTAAAAGGCTCCCATGGCGAAGAGGGCGGTCAAGCCCATCAGAGTGTATCCGGATTTACGATGTCCTTGATTCTTGAGATAATACCCTGGAATTAGGTAATCGAGGAGAGTCAAGGATTGGTTGTTCGAACTTTTCTCAGGTTCTTTTTTAGATTCTTCTTCAAGAACGTATGTCAGAGCTAAAATTTCTTTTTTTAGAATTTCAACGGGCGCACCGGAAGATTCTTCTTGGACGAGGATGGATTCTCCGTTTATCTTTTTGATTTTGGATAAGATGTTTCCGTTTTGTTCGGAAGAGATTAGAATCCTAAATCCGGTTTGGGAAAGTTGTTCTAATATTTTAGTGGAAGGTTCTTCGATTGTTAGATCCATTAAGTCTTGTAAAGAAATTCTCAGATATCGATTGTTTTCGTCCATGTAGTAGACGGTTTGAAAATTTAGTTTGAGTAGTTTTAAGCCGCATTTTTTTTTGAGTTCGATTTTGGGAGTGAAACAAAGGCGGTTTCCCGTTTCTTCAAAGAAAAGTTCTAAGATATCTTTTTTTTCGATCCTTCTTTCTATTCCGTCCGTGATAATCACGATATGATCGTTGTGACCTTCGGTCTCTTTCCATTCTCCCGTTACAACTTCTCCGGATTTTAAGATGACTCGATGTGCATTCAGTTGTGCAGTTATAAAAGAACAAAAAAGGAGGAGCACGAGAAGGCGTTTCATTTTGATAACTCTATTGTAATCGGAGAAGTCAGATCGATTTTCTTTTGTGATTTGTTTTCGATGAGAGTGATGGATTGATCGTCTTCAAAGATAGCCTTGAGAAAGGGGGTGATCTTAGAATCCTTTACAAATTTAAGTTTAGAATTTCGAACCGGCTTTTTATCCAGTGTGATGGATTGAATCGTGTAGGTCGGCAACGTGATCGGAAAATGTGTGGAAAAAAGTTTTGTTCTGTCTCCGTCGATGAGAATCCGTTCTCCATAAACGGGTGCGGCGTCGGTAAAGTGAACCGCGATGTAGTTTCGGACCTCAGCGGCCTTGGCTTCCTCTTCCGCTTTTTTTAAGAACGCCTCCGAATTTGCGATCACTTCCTGGATTGGAGTTTTTAAAACTTCTCTGGAAGAATCGGATTCTTTTGTATTTTTCGGTTCTTCTTCTACGTGTTTCAGTTTTTCTGCGGAGGTTCGGATCGCGCTGGCTTCGGAAATATCTCCGAGTCGTTCCGCATTCTTATCCGATATTTTTGCGATTTCACTTCCGGCGTTGTAGTAGTGACCCAACATCAAAAGCCGACGGTTGGCCTTGATCGCAATTTCCTTGTCTTTGTCTGAAAAAGCAAGCCTCGCGTATTCGGTGATCGCGTCGTTTTGATTTCCGGTCTTTTCGAGAGAATACCCCCGGAGGTATCTCATCTCAGCCGAATTCAGATCGGTCTTTGCGATTTCTTCTAAAACCTTTGCGTAATTTCCCTTTGCAAAGAAGGCGCGGATTTTCGCTTCCGGACTTTCAAAATTGGCTTCGATTTCTTTTGTGTTCTCTTTGGATTTGAAGATCACGCCCATCAAGATTTCCGCGTCGTTTGCAAAGCTGCTTCCTGAATTGTCTTCCAGAACTTTCTTGAGATCGTTTAAGGCCGCGTCCAATTCTCCTTGAGCCGCCAGACAAAATCCCTGGTGCAAAAGGATGAAGCCGCTTTCTTCGCTTCCTTTCGGAAACAAAGGAAGCGCCGTCGAGTAAGCGTTGTATGCGTCCTTGTAGGCTTGATTTCTTTCGAGACGAAAGGCCAGTTCTAACGCGCGGATATTGGAAGAATTGAGTTCAAAGTGAATCGGAGGTTTTCCGGTTATAAAACGAACCGAGTTGATCAAACCCGAACCCAGATTCTGCCAGAAGTTTGTCTGAAACGAATGGATTTGATCGCTTTCGATGAGGGAACTCTGGAGATTGTTGAGATTCATCTCCGCGCGCAGATTTTCTTTATTGGAAAGAATACTTTCGAACTTGGATCTCAAAATGTCGCTGGAGAAAGAAAAATTCAGAACCTTTCTTTTTTCAAGAATCACCTTGAGCTCGAAAAGTTTCGTATCGAGAACGATCAATCCGAAACATAAAATCACCAGAAAACCGATGATCGCGATAAAGGCGCTCTTTTTCATATTAAGAAATCTCTAATATTCCAAAAGTAACGTCGTCCGGAAAACGATCCGCGAAGGAGTGAAGGTCCGCGTTTAATCGAGACATCAATTCTTCCGAAGGAAGTTCTGCGTATTTCTGAAAGGTTTCTAAAAGACGATCGTCTCCGAACTGTTCTTTGGCGGGGCTCTCGGCGTCCAAAATGCCGTCGGTGTAAATGAGAATCTTATCTCCGGGCTCCGTTTTGATTTTCAAAACCTGATAAGGATCGGGAATTCCGATTCCTAAAACGAATCCGGTCGAGTTTAAGGAAAGAATTGTTTTTTTTGATTTTCGGAAGTAATAGATCGGGTTGTGGCCGGCGCTACAGAAGTAGGCGAATCCTTCTTTTTCAAAAAGAAAAAAGATCCCCGTCGCAAAAAAAGTTCCCTGTAAGGTTTCAAAAAGATTCTCACTGAGTCGATTGAGAATTTCTGCGGGATTGATCGTTTCTTTTAGGATGTCCAACATATTGTAGTGAATGATGGACGTGATCAAGGCGGCCGAAACTCCGTGTCCGGTCGCGTCTGCTAAGAAGAACGCAGTGCGGTTTTCGTTGATTTCGATGATGTCATAGATATCACCGCTCACTTCCCGCATCGGTTTGTAGTGAATTTCCGCGCGGATCAGATGAAACTGTTTTCGTTTTCCGGGAAGAAAACATTCCTGAACGTTTTTTCCGATTTCCAGCTC
Organism: Leptospira tipperaryensis; assembly: GCF_001729245.1. Lineage (NCBI taxonomy): Bacteria > Pseudomonadati > Spirochaetota > Leptospiria > Leptospirales > Leptospiraceae > Leptospira > Leptospira tipperaryensis. The sequence continues at coordinate 186,722 of NZ_CP015218.1, forward strand.
GGTCTGAATCTGAGTATTTTTCAGATGAAGCGCGTCAAACTGAGATGCGATTTGTTCCGCCATTCCGTTAAACGTATTTCCTAAAACGTCCAACTCGTCCTGTGCGTTTTGTTTCCAAGAAACTCTCGCTCTTAAATCTCCCGTCGCCATCGTTTCACTCACTTCTTTCAAAAGAAAAAGGCGGATAAAAATTTTACGGTAGAGAAAGATTCCGAAAAAAATTTGAAACGCAAAACCCCAGATGAGTAGAAGTCCGAGTTGGATATAAAGAGAACGCAGTCGATCGATCATCTCCCGCATTTTGATTTCGGTAATCAAAAATGTCTTTGGATTGAGAAAAAAAATCAGATGTACGATAAACTGATCCGTGTCCAGTTCGATATCGTAAGAAGTATTGAGCGCGGCCTTGGCGCTGGAAATTTTACTCAGCTTGGATTTGAGATCGGAGAAGGGGGAAACCGCTCCGTTGGAAAGAAGGGTCCGCGTCTTTCCTAAGGAACTGTCTTCGATTTCAAGGACTGAAAAATTGCTGAGACCGATGCTAAAAAGTTTACTCTGAAACTCGTCGATCTGAGAAGAATTTTGATAATCGACATTGCCGAACGATTCTATCTTTTTGAGAATTTCTCTCGCGACTCGATCCGATTCCAGAGTAAAATTCGAAATCAAAAGATCCGTTTGATTTTCGAAAATCATAACCGCGACAAACGTGAGGTTTACCACGGTTAAGATCGTATAGATGACGATAATCTGTAATCGAAGAGATTTCTTCATGATCAAGATAGATTATCGTTTCTCTACATTCAAAAATCATTGCATGCTATAAATTGGCCTCTTTTGTTTTCGTTGGATCCGATGCAAAGTTTACTCCGTTTCTGCGGTCAGTTCTTGCACTCGATTCTTACCTAAGAACCAATAGTAGAGAGTAGGAACCGCAAATCGACTGAGAATCGTCGCAGCAATTTCTCCGAAGATCAAGGAGACCGCGAGTCCTTGAAAGATCGGATCCAAGAGCATGATCGCACTTCCTACGACGACCGCGGACGCAGTCAGAAGCATCGGACGAAATCGAACGACACCCGCGTCGATCACGGCTTGTTTGAGAGGTTTTCCAAAACGAATTTCAGATTCGATAAAGTCCACGAGAATGATCGAGTTTCGAACGATGATTCCCGCGCCGGCGATAAAACCGATCATCGAAGTCGCGGTAAAATACGCTCCCGTAAACCAATGTCCCGGCAAAATTCCGATCAAAGAGATCGGGATCGGAGCCATGATGATCAACGGTAGGAAATAATTTTTAAACCAACCGAGCACAAGAACATAGATAAGAATCATCACAAGTGCAAAGGCTCCTCCCAAATCTCGGAAGACTTCGTATGTGATAAACCATTCTCCATCCCATTTTACAAAAATCTGATCGGTGTTCCGCGGAGTTTCCGCGGTCCCGGTCGGATAAAGAATTTTCGGAGCCAATTTAAGAATCCCGTAAACGGGAGCTTCCTCTTCTCCGTAAAATTCGCTCGTCACGTATTCGACCGATCTCAGGTTCTTTCTGTTTAACGTAAGATTCTCGCGAACATAAGGATTCTTTAATACACTTTCTGACGGGATGGATCCGCTTTCCATCGAAGATACCGTTATCGAATGAAATGGATTTTGAGAAGAACGAATTTTATCCGATACGGAAAGATCCACCGTGATCTCCTCGGGATGAATCGCCTCGGATAAGGAAAGAATCGGAGTTTCCGAAAAAAGAAACTGTCCGTTTCTTGCGATCGTTTCCGAACGTACTCCCAAAACTCCTCCGAGGTTGGAATCGAAAGGATAAACGATCTTCGGTCTTCCCGGTCGCAGACTCGAATCCAAATCGATAACCCCTTTTTGTTCGGAAAGAATTTTATGAATTTCGAATGCTGTTTTCTTGCGTTCCGTTTCGGTGGGTCCGTAAATTTCTGCGACAAAGGTTGCAAGCACGGGAGGGCCCGGTGGAATTTCCAAAACCTTTGTGACCGCGTTTTCCATTCTTCCGAAGTTTGCGATCTCTTCCCGCAAAGATTCTATGATCTCGTGACTTTTGACAGAGCGGTGTTCTTTGGATTTGAGAACGACGTGAAGATCGATCTGCCAATCCGATTTTCTAAGAAAGCTGTGTTTTACCATTCCCGAAAAGGAAAAGGGCGCAGCTTCTCCGCCGAAGATCTGCACTTTTTCTACATTCTCATTCTTTAATATTCCTTCCGCGAGAATTTTGGATCGATCGACGCTTTTTGTAAGAGGAGTTCTCGGATCAAAGTCGATCAGAACTTGAAACTCGTCCTTATCGTCGAAAGGAAGCATCTTTACTTTTACGGCTTTGAACGCGACCAAAGACGAGGCGAGTAAAAGAAGTCCTACGATCCCGGCTCCGAATTGAATAGAATGAAGTTTTGACGCCAGTAACCAGTTTACGACTCGAATGTAGATCCGATCCAATTTGGAAATTTTTTCTTTCTCGGAATGTGAGTGGGTCGTTTTTAAAAGACGAACGCTGATCCAAGGAGTGACGATAAAGGCGACCAATAAGGAAAGAATCATCGCAAGACTCGCGCCGACCGGAATCGGTTTCATATACGGACCCATCAATCCTCTCACGAACGCCATCGGAAGAATCGCCGCGATCACCGTAAAGGTCGCGAGAATGGTCGGGTTTCCCACTTCGGAAACGGCGGCGATCGTAGATTCTAAGATACTACGTTTTGGATTTTCTTTTAGATGTCGTTCTATGTTTTCGACCACCACGATTGCGTCGTCGACCAAGATCCCGATCGAGAAGATAAGAGCGAATAACGTGACACGGTTGAGTGTGTAACCCAAAAAATAGTAGAGTGCGAGAGTCAGAGCCAAGGTCACCGGAATCGCGACGGATACGACGATGGAAGCGCGGAAGCCCATCCAGAGCGCGATGAGAATACTCACCGAAACCGTGGCGATCATAAGGTGTTCGATCAATTCTTTGGACTTCGCGTCCGCTGTGGATCCGTAGTCTCGGATCACGGACATACGGACGTCTTTGGGGAGATTCTTACCAAAACTTTCAGCTCTATCTAAGAGTTCTTTGGAAAGAGGAACTACGTTAGTTCCCTTTCTTTTGGAGAAGCTGATCGTGACCGAGTCTCGGGCTTTTCCGTCGATCGTCTTGTCGTAGAGAACGGATTCTTTGTTTCTTTCCTGTGGGCCTTCTAAAATTTCAGCGACGTCGGAAACTCGGATCACACGACCTCCGCGTTGTGCTACCGGTAGAGAACGTACGTCCTCTAATTTGGAAATTGTGGTTCCGACTTCGACGTCGTATTTTTTTTCCTTCCCCCAGTTCTGACCTACGGGAAGAAACGTATCGTTGAGTTTTAAAGAATTAGCGATTTCATAGACGCTGATTCCGGAACGATTCATTCGAAGCGGATCGGCGATGACACGAATCGATTTTTTTCTTCCGCCTAACAGTTCTACTTTGGAAAGGTCGGGAGTTCCGGAGAGTTCTCTCGCCAAAGGAGCGACTAACGTTCGCAAGGAATAGTCGTCTCTTTGATCGGAACTAAACGTAAGGGCCAAGAATGGAACGTCGTCGATCGTCAAGGATCGAACCGTCGCCGGCGTTACGTTAGGCGGTAATTCTTTCTGAACTTCCATGAGCTTGTGATGAATTTTAACCAGAGAAGGTTCCAACGGTTGACCGACTTCGAAACGAACCGTGACGATTGCGTTGTGATCCCCGCTCGCAGAGTAGACGTATTCCACTCCTTCCAATCCCCAAACCGCTCTTTCGACGGGCTCCGTAACCTTGCGTTCCACTTCGTAACGACTAAAACCCGGAGCCGCAAGTTGGATGTCGATCATCGGAACGGAGATCTGCGGTTCTTCTTCCTTTGGAGTAAGAAAGACCGCAATGATTCCTAAAAAAAGACTCGAGAAGATGAGAATCGGTGTGAGCTTGGAATGAACAAACGCGAGCGCGATTTTTCCCGCAAAACCTGTCTTATGAATTTGATTATCTTTCATCGGAATTTCCTTTTTTTGAATAGACGGAGAGTTCGCCTCGAATTCGTAGATATTCCGATTCGGAGGCGGTTTTCATTCTGAGAAGATTGACCATCGCAGAAAAAGATTCAGCGAGTTGAGGAGCTTGGATGGTTCCGTTGCTGAAAAGTTTTTGAGAAACCTGCAGTTGTTCTTCTTGGAGTCGAACGGATTCGTAGATGGAATTCAAATTTTCGGAAAGGGTTTTTTCTTGTTGAATGAGAATTCTAAAATTACTTTCTTCTCTGAGTCTGATTTCTTCCGATTTCTTTTTGGCTCCTTCCGCTTTCACTTTCGCTTCGTCTAACGCGCCTAAGTCGCTAGGGCTGAGAAGATTCATCTGCAAATAGATTCCCGCGTTGTACGAATTCGCGAAGTTGCGATTTCCGTCGTAAGCGTATGTCTCCGCGTAAGCCGCAACTTTGGGTAAGAATTTTGATTTTTCGGAATTCACGGATTCCTTTGCGCCGTTTGCGTATGCGGAATAAGCGTCCGCGAGCGGAGTGTGTCCCGACTCTTGTTCGGAAGGAAGAGGGAGATATTCTCCCACAAATTTTAGAAGCGTGTTTTTCTTCGGTTTAAAATCGGACGGAAGATCGACCGCTAGAAAGTGAAGCGTTTCTTCGGCGCTTTGTCGGAGAGTTTCCTGTTCTTTTTTAGAAATATCTAATATGAGTTGTAAAGACTTGAGAGCCAACGATCCGGAAAAACCCACGAGATTGGAACGGTTGCCGATTTGATAACGGTTGAGAAAGTCCGTAATCTTACGATGCAGATTTTCCGCGATCTTGTGGTTTTCTTCAGCTAAGAGAATGGATTGATAAGCGACGGCCGCATTGGAATATTCACGAAAACGAATATATTTTTCTTCCGATTGAACCGCGCTGAGTTTTTGTTCCTGAATTAAAGAAGCTGAAGATTTGGCGCCTCCTTCGTAGAGAGGAAGTTCGATTCCCAAGGTTCCTCTTGCGTAAGTCTGAGAGCCTGGGTTGTTGAGAGTGTCTTTTGCAAAAACGTTAGCCGTATTCGAATTGAAATTCGTGTAGGGTTGGTTGTTTGCGTCTAAAAAGTTCGAGGGTTGAGAACGGACGCTTGAGGTGGAAAAGTCGGACTGAGTAGCGGATCTTTGTCCAAGTTTCCCCATAAAATTCAGAGCCGGGTCGTTTGTTTGATAAGAACGGACGTCGGCGTAAACTTTTGGGAGCCAGTGTTTTTTGGCTCGATCCTTGGAGATTTCCGCCGCCTGAACTTCCAGGGCCTTCGATTTTAAGTTGGGAGCTTGTGTTTGAATTCTCGACCAGACTTCCGAAAATTCAAGAATACTTTCCGCTCTGACATCACCCAAAAAGGGTGAGGCCAGAAATGAAATGAGAATCGGAAGAACTCTCAAAAAGGATTTCATATATTTCCTTCTAAGGTTTCTCTTAGAGAGGGAATTCGGAATCCTTTCAGAATCCAAGACATCGGACAAAATCCTGAAGTAGCAAAAAGGACCATGTTGAACCCGACGAGAAAATTCAAAACAAATCCCCAAGGACTTACAAAGAACCCTAAAGTAACTCCTATCAAAGATACGGTTCCACCGATTAAAAAAAGTAACCTTTCTCTGTACCAGCCGTTCATTCTGCTCTCCTTTATATACCCACCGGGGTATATGTTATATAGATATACCCATAGGGGTATATGTTTTTTAAAAGAAGAATTTTATTTTCTGAAAGTAAAAAGCCGAATATTGTGAATTAGGTAATAGAGAATTCCGATCAAATCGCAAAACTGAAACGTGGTTGTGAAGAAAAACTGAAATATTTCCCTGATTGTTACATCGCCGAATTTGAAGTCCCCCGATTCCAAACGGATTGTCACGGTGAACGTTTGCGAAAAAGAATTTATCCTCGATCGGAAAGAAATCTTTTACGGTTTCTCAAATGAGGAGAGTTGAACAAAAGCGAGGAGTAAAAAATGACAGGGAATGGCCGTTTTGAGACCAACTAGAGGCTTTTGTTTAGAGAAAAAAGGCGGCCTTGATGGCAGTCCGAATGTTTTCCATATTCGGTTTTTTCTTATTTTCCACGAGGCAACGATCCATATATTCTTGAACGTAGGCTTCTCCGAATTTTTTGATCGCTTGGCTCGCGGCTTTTAACAAAAGAAGCGTTTTCTCGCAATCCATCGAGTCGTTTAAAATACCTTTTTCGACCGCGTCGAGCTGGCCTTTGATTCTATGGATCCGATTGATGAGCAGTTTAGAAGTTTCTTCCGTCGCCATAACCATATACCATACGGGGTATATCTGCTGTCAATCCGAAATTGAGCATTCATTTTATGCTTCGAAGGATTGAAATCTTCGAAAAACGGTCAAACCTTGTTTGAAGAGACACTCTGAAAGACCGCGTCCACGATGATCGGAAGGTCGTCTAACGCCGAAATTTTTCCCGTAAGTTTCCAAGTATGCAGAACTCCTTCGTAACAGGCAAAAACGCGTCTCGCAAGAAGTTTTGGATCCGCGTTTTTAGAAACCAGACCTTCCTTCTGCCAATCCGCAAGATAAGAAGCTAGGATTTCGATTGTTTTCAGAGAAACCCTTTTGGCTTCTTCCGAAATGGCGTGAGAAGTGGAGGCGATCTGAGCAACCGTATTTGCCATCGGACAACCGGCAAACGCGCTGTTTCGAGTTTGTCTTCTTAAAATTTGGGTCCAAGCTCGAATGAACTCTTGAGGATTTGTAGATCTGGATTTTAATTTTTCCAAAAGGACGAGTTGTTCTTCGCCATAGAATTCGATATAGGCGCGGCCTAAATCGTCCTTGGATGGGAAATGATCGTAGAAACTGGCCTTTGCGGTTTTGGATTCTTGGATGATTTGATTGATTCCCGTATTTCCATAACCTTGGGATTGAAAAAGTCGAACGGCGGTTTCTAAAATTCTCGTTTTTGGTCCAAATTCTCTACTTGACATTTTTGATTCTCTTTGATTCAATAACAGACAGACTTGTCTGTTCGATCTCTTTCTTCTTTCATCAAATCAGAAGAAGGAAGAAAACGCAAGTCCAATTTGGAGTTTTTATGTCATCTACAGAAATCACTGAAACCGAATTTTTAAACATCTCCGGAGTTGCGACGAGCGTAGAAGAAGCCGTTCAGACACGTCACAGCGTCCGGGACTACGAATCAAGAGCGATCGAAGAAAGCGTTCTACAGGATCTCTTTCAAAAATCACTTCGAGCGCCGAGTTGGAAAAACAGCCAGCCTTGGAAGGTGCACGTAGTAAGCGGGGCGAGAAGGGATAAAATGGCAAATCTTCTCGTGGAAAGAGCGAAGAAGGGCGAGCCGGTTCCGGATACGATCTGGCCTTCCGCATTTCCAGCCGATGCAAAGAGAAGAATGTTCGATCTTGGGATGAAAATCTATGGTGTCGCCGGAATCGAACGTAAGGACAAAGAAGCAAGAGACAACTTTATGCTTCGTAACTTTGAATTCTTCGGAGCTCCTACGGCTGTCTTTATCACGACCGAGTTCGATCTGAACTTTTACATCGCACTCGATATAGGTTGTTATTTGAATACTCTTATGCTGCTTGCTCGAAGTTATGGTTTGGGATCGGTGCCTCAGGCCGCGTTATCCGCCTTTCCCGAGGTGGTAAGATCGGAGTTGGGTCTTTCCGAATCGGAAAAAGTTGTTTGCGGATTGAGTCTCGGATATCCAAAAGCCGATTCGAATCTCAATCGGTTTCACACACCGAGAGAATCTTCCGGAGACATCGTTAAGTTTTACTAAAGAAAAGATTCTCCCGTTAAAAATTTAAAACGGGAGAATCCGGTTTGTTCCGAAGAGCCGGGCTTCTCTTCTCCTCCCTTGTTTGGATTCTAAGATTCTATCTTTGAAACAATTTTTTTACCAATGTGTTTGGTGAGCGCGGATGTAGGGAAGGAAATGAGTTTTCTTTTTATTTCAAAACTCCGATTCTGGATTCAAGGAGAATCCTATGTCCGAAATTTTAGTGATCTTCACACTTCTGATTCTTTCTCCCTTGGAACTCAAGTTGATTAGCGAAAAGATCAATGCGCGAACCGGTGTTTCCGAAGGGAAATCCGAATTTCTTTTTGAGAATACCAAAGGTGGTTTTTCTTTTGTTGGAAATAAAATGAAAGAATTGAAAGGAGATGAACCTTCCAGGGACTGCGTCATCAATCTTTCCGAACAAGAAGGAGGTTTTTTGGGAAAACCGGTGAACAATTCTCCCAAAAATTTGGGTATAACCAAGGGACTCGATCACTTCACGTTAGCCGATCTTTGTAGAAAGGCATTTGTCAAAAAATAATTCTCAAACTTAAAAAACGAACTCAAAAAGAAAGACCGTCTTCGGTTGGAAAGAATAAGATGGTTTTACTCAAATCGATTTTTATCTTTACAATCCTCATTCTTTCCGAGACGGAGCTCAAACTGATCGGCGAGCAGATTGAAACAAACTCAACGATCTCAAAATCCGAAGGAAAGTTCGAATACACTTTTGAAAATTCGAAGGAGGGGGCACAAGCCCTTTCTCAAAAAATGAAGGAGCTCAGGGGAACATTTCCTTCGGACGAATGTATCATCAATTTTTCCCGGAGCGACGAAGGTTACTACGATAAGTGGGTTCGCGATACTCCGAAAAATTTCGGAGACACGGGGAATCTAAATCATCTTCAACTCGCCGATCTTTGTAAAAAGGCCCACGGAAAGGAATGATTCTGAGAACTTAAAATGCTCCCGGTTTTTTTAAAATGAAATTTACGCTGGTTTTGAATTGATTTTCCGGAGGAAAAAAAAAGAAAGATAGATCAAAGGTAAATCATTGCTCGGCATTTCCGTAATTCTATATTTATTGACTACGATTCTGATCGGCGCGATCGCTTCTCGTTTTGTAAGCGATTCGAAGGACTACGTTCTCGCAGGTAGGAGGCTTCCACTTTTTTTAGCGTCTTCCGCATTGTTTGCGACCTGGTTCGGTTCGGAGACGTTGCTCGGCGCTTCTTCCCGATTTGTGGACGAAGGAATTCTTGGGGTCATCGAAGATCCGTTTGGAGCCGCGCTCTGTTTGTTTCTTGTTGGTCTTTTTTTTGCGCGTCCCCTCTATCGAATGAACATTCTCACCTTCGGAGATTTTTATAAGAATCGTTTTGGAAGAAGGGCGGAAGTCGTTTCGAGTATTTTTATGATTCCTTCCTACTTTGGCTGGGTCGCGGCTCAGTTCGTCGCTTTGGGAATCATTCTTCATTCATTGACCGGTCTTCCTACTTCGACCGGAATTTTTCTCGGAGCCGGAGTCGTTTTGGTTTATACGGCGATCGGAGGAATGTGGGCGATCTCACTTACTGATTTTTTACAGACGATTCTAATCGTATTAGGACTTTCTTATTTAGTATGGGATCTAAGCGAGACGGCCGGCGGGATCGGAGTCGTTTTAGAATCCACAAAACCTGGATTTTTTAGGTTTGTTCCGGAGGCGGATCCGAAAAGCATTTTGACCTATATCGCGGCTTGGATGACGATCGGCTTGGGCTCGATCCCACAACAGGATATCTTTCAGAGGGTGATGGCTTCCAAATCGGAAAAGGTCGCGGTGTATTCTTCTCTCTTGGCTTCTTTCTTTTATCTGAGCATCGCCTTACTACCGTTACTCGCGGTTCTTTGTGCGAGGAAAGTTTATCCTGAAATCGCGGCCGGGGACGCTCAGATGATTCTTCCCAAAACCGTCTTGGCTCATACCGGATTGTTTACGCAGATTCTTTTTTTCGGGGCGCTTTTGTCCGCAGTGATGAGCACCGCGAGTGGTGCGATCTTGGCGCCGGCTTCCGTATTGGGCGAGAACGTTATACGCCCGTTCTTAAAAAATCCGTCCGAAAAATATCTTTTGAGAATATTAAGAATTTCTGTTGTAGTAATCACTTTGATTTCCTTAACGATGGCGATCGCAAAAAATAATATCTACGAACTCGTTTCTCAAGCTTCCGCCCTGAGTTTGGTTTCTCTTTTTGTTCCTTTGTTAGCTGGTCTTTTTTGGAAACGTTCCACGTCCACGGGAGCCGTCGCATCCATGATCTGCGGATTTCTTGTTTGGCTTTTCTGGAACCTCGGTTCTTTTGAAATTCCCGCTTCGATTCCCGGACTCTTCGCGAGTTGGCTCGCGCTTCTGGTCGGAGATTTTTTGGAAAGAAGAGGGTATGGATTTTCAAAGCAGGGGAACGAGAGAGAAGAATCGATTCCGGAGATGTAGGAGTTCCTACGAAATGCAGGGGAACTTTTTTCTTGCAAAAAGTATGATTTTGTGATATAGGAAAGTCTCCGGATTCTTCCCGCCACCCACCCCTCCACCCAAGATCAGGGCGGGGCCCGCGGCTTTCACAGAAAAATTGTCGGAACAAAGGGGTGATTCCCGATTACGAATTGGCCCGGCAAATGTATTCAAAATCTTTTTTCCTGAACGTTAAGAAAACTCAAAGGCGCTTTTAAAAAACTCTGTTCGTTTTCGAAGGAAGAAAAAATTTCCAGAATATTTTCTTTTCGTGCGAGGGTTCCCCGTCAAACTATGGTCAAATGCACTTTCGGAGAATTCCATGCCGCCCGTTTTAGACGATTCCATTGCCTTTGAGAGAAGACAGGAATCACAGACGAGATTTGGAGAAGCCTTTCAAGGACTCTGGATGGAGAACGAAATCAGTTTCGCCATCGCCGGGGGCGGATGTAAGGCCTTCTACGGATTGGGTTTTGGACACGAGATGAAATCCTGGGGATTAAAATTCCGGGAAGTTTCAGGAGTTTCCGCCGGAGCCGCGATGGTTCTCTGTTTGATTTGCGACGGAGAAGAAGAATGTGTGTCCTTCTTTGAAGCCATCGTAAGAAAAAATCCTCAGAACTTTTATCTAAGCCGTCTTTTCAAAGGGGAACGCGCTTTCCCTCACGAAGAAATGTATCGAAAGACGATTCGTTTTGGAATGGATTTTGAGAAGATTATGAAATCGGGAACAAAAGTTTTCATTCATACGTTAAGAGCCATTCCGAAGAGCGATTCTCTGAAGAATAAGTTTCGTCTTGCGAGATTGATCGCCGAAACCGCAAAGGCTTTTTTGGAAGACGAGAGAGATCGAGGAAGAGGGCTCAATACCGAAAGAATGCAAAGAGTTCTTAGGAATTGGAATATGAAAGAAATCTTATTTACTGAAAAAGATTTCGAGAATCCCGAGACCGTGGAGCAGATCATCCTAAATTCTTCTTCGGTACCTCCCGTTGTTTCCGTTCAGAGTCACGGAAAGGAATACTACTTCGACGGAGGACTTACAAACAACCTCCTCTTAGAAGCCTTTCCTCCCGACAGTAAGACGATAGGAATTTACTACGAGCCCACGACGATCGTAGGAAAGGATCCAAAACTTTTGGAAAGATGTTTTTTACAAACCCCTTCCGAACCTCTACCGATCACCTCCTTCGATTATACGGATCCGATCGGGGTCCGAGGCGCTTACGAACTCGGAAAACAAGACGCTCGTCTTCAAAAAGAAAAAATTTTCGAATATCTCAAGAGAGACTGGGCCAAAGCCGTATCTTCTCTCAAATCCAGATAGAATTCCTTCTTAAATAAAGTAGAATATTCTAAAATTCAAAAGTATTTTTTTAGAACCTCGCCTTCAGACGTCTCTTATCCGAATCTCCAATCCATTCCTCTCTCTGAGAAAATCAAACCTCCCTTTCTCGACGCTTTTCCCCTGGAGTTTGAAAAAACCCTTTTGAGGCGAATTCAAAAACGGGCTTCGCGTTCTATCTTTTGGGATTCAAAAATTGGGAAGAGGTTTTTTACGCGGACAAGAGAAACGAAGAGAAATTCGAGGGAAAGAAACATTCTTTTGAATTCAAATTGTAAGGAAAGTAAAAGTAAAAGTGTAAAACTTCAGGAATATGAAAAAATGAATTCAAAGAACATAAATGTGTCAGATTCTCCTTGACCGTATACTACATCGTTCTATTTTTTTCAAACCTTGGGACTGATGGGGCGAAGCTGTACAACGTGCCGGTCCAAATTTAACTATACAAATATTTAGTATTTTTTCATTCTTCCCTCATGCGTTTCTTGTTAGAAAAGAAGGGAAGATTCCTTTTAGTTCGGCATCCCTATGATCCGGAAGCCTTTGAGTTCGTAAGAAAGCTCCCGAAGGTCCAATGGGACCCGATAAGGAAACATTGGGTGCTTCCGTTTTCAGAGTCGACCTTAGAAGTTTTCCAAAAGTTAGATTCTTCGAAGGTAGAACTCAAGGGAGAATTGGAACTCCGGAGTTGGATCAAAGCTCTGCGGTTGAAGAATGCTTCCAGGAGAACGATTCAATCCTATTATTCAAACGTAATCTCACTTTTGAGATGGTCTGGGAAGAATCCGAAGGAGATCGAAAAGAAAGACGTCTTAAAGTTTCTCGAAGTTTCCTTTCTGGAAAAGCACTTGAGTGCTACCACCATTTCCTTAAGAATTCAAGCTTTGAATTCTTATTTTGGCATTCATCTCGGAAAACCTTGGTTTAAGAATCTTTCAAGACCCAAGAGAGAACAAAAACTTCCGGACATTCTTTCTACTTTAGAAGTTTATAATATTCTTACCGCACTTCCAAATCCCAAACATAGGCTTTTACTTTCTTTTTGTTACGCGAGCGGTTTAAGGGTGAGTGAACTCGTAAAACTGAGGCCCGAAGACATTGATGAAACGAGGATGAGCTTAAAAGTAAGGGAAGGAAAAGGGAAGAAGGATCGTTTTACGATGCTCTCTCAGGCTTGCGCCTCTCTCTGGAAAGAATTTCGTTTGGTCCATCCTTACGAAGAATGGGTTTTTCCCGGACAGGATCCGTCCAAACATATTCACATTCGAACTGCGGAGAAAATCTTCGAGATGGCAAGTAAGAAAGCCGGAATCAAAAAAAACGTGAGCATCCATGGCCTTCGTCACGCTTTTGCAACGCACCTTCTCGAAGCCGGCACCAACATTAAACACATTCAGTTTTTGTTGGGCCACAAAAGCGTTAGGACCACGGAACTCTACACTCGAGTCAGCCAAGTTCGCCTCACCCAAGTTGCAAGCCCTCTCGACCTTCTAAATCTCAAAAAGAATTAGGCGTTTATACGCCCTTCGGCTATTATAGCGTCTTTGGGGTTTTATACGAAGTTCGCCAGTGCTGATTTTATTTTACACTCAGATAGTTTGAGTTATCTGCCATGCCGCGCCCCTTCCATTATAGCGCCTGCCGTCCGTGGCAGGCGATTATCGATCTATTTGATTAAAAAGCTTTAGCATTTTTAATTATCATTCGAAATTACTAAGAGAGGTTCTATACGTATTCATGAAATTTGTAGATTTATTTGCGGGAATTGGTGGCTTCCATATTGCCCTTACAAAATTAGGGCATCAATGTGTTTATGCATGTGAGATAGACAATGAACTTCAGGAAATATATTTTAATAATTTTGGAATCTGGCCAGAAGGAGACATCCGAAAGATAAATTTAAAATCAATTCCAAAGCACGAAATTCTATGTGCAGGTTTTCCGTGCCAACCATTTTCCAAAGCTGGCTTTCAAAAGGGGTTTGATTGTCCAGAATATGGCGATTTATTTGAATACGTTTATAAAATCATCAAAATACATAGTCCCAAGTTTGTCTTTCTCGAAAATGTTCCAAATTTAGTGAAGCATGACGGAGGAAATACTTGGAATTCTATAGTAAAGAAACTAGAAGTTGCAGGGTATAACGTTAATCACAATGTCCTCTCACCTCATTTATACGGTATTCCGCAAATTAGAGAGAGAGTATATATTGTATGCACGAAGAAATTGATCAGCGATTTTACTTGGCCCAAACAAAAACAAAAGAATGGGCTCTCAATACGTTCTATTTTAGATCCAATTCCAAAAGAAGCAAAGCAATTATCGCAGAATAAAATCGATTGCATCAGCACTTGGCAACTACTTTTAGATAAGTTACCAAAGAAGACAGAGATTATAAGTCCAATCTGGGCTATGGAGTTTGGGGCAGACTATCCTTTCGAAGATGAAGTCCCTTTGAAAAGAGGACTTAGTAAATTGAGAAAGTATAAAGGCGTATTTGGTGATAGTCTGAAAAATATTAATGAAGATAACTATATTTCACTACTCCCTTCCTATGCTATTACAGATAAACAAAAGTTTCCAAAATGGAAAATTAACTTTATAAAAAGAAATAGGGAATTTTATAAGCAAAACAGATCTATAATAGAGCCTTGGCTTAACTCTATTAGAAAATTTCCAAGTAGCTTTCAAAAATTTGAATGGAACTGCAAAGGTGAAAATAGAGTTATTTGGGACAATCTTATACAATTTAGAGCCTCTGGGGTAAGAGTAAAAAGGCCTGTAACGTCTCCTGCTCTAATTTCCATGACTACACAACAATTACCTATTATAGGCTGGGAAAAAAGGCACATTACGTTTGAAGAGTGCTTAAAATTACAAAGTCTTGATAAGTTGAAATACCTTCCTGAATCTAATACTGGAAAATTTAGAGCATTAGGCAATGCCGTTAATGCAAACATCGTAGAGATAATAGCAAAGAGTACTTTATCTCAAGCCGGATACTAAGATGAGCGTTAATGAAACAACTAAAGTTAATATACGACCAGGAGTCGGAATACTTTCAGTCCTTAGTCATCTCAATTATAAACCGTGGTATGCTATTGCTGAATTTGTAGATAATTCTATACAAAGCTATATAAATTATAAGGAGAAATTAACTAGTAAAAATAAAAATTACAAACTGATTATCGATATTGAGATTAATGGTTCCAATGAAGAACAGAGAATTGTGATTCGGGACAACGCTGCGGGTATACATGAAAAGGACTATGAAAGGGCGTTCAAGCCTGCGGCATTACCACCGAACAAGGATGGATTATCTGAATTTGGGATGGGTATGAAGAGTGCTGCTTGCTGGTTTGCTTCTGAATGGACGGTAAGAAGTATTGCCTTGGACGAAGGAAAAGAAATGTTTGCACATTTCAATCTCAAGAAGATCGTTGATGAGAACATTGAAGATCTTGAACTTCATACTAAAAGCACTAGTAGTATTGCGCATTTTACAACTATTGAATTAATCAATTTAAATAACCCGATTCAATCTCGCTCAAAGGGGAAGATAAAAGAACATATAGAAAGCATATATCGAGTCTATCTTCGTAATGATGAAATAATAATAAAATTTTGCGGCGAAAAATTACAATATTCGGAGCCGGAGATTTTAGTCGCACCAAGCTACAAAGATTTGAAAGGACCAAGTTTAAAGTGGCGAAAGGAAATAACTTTCGATTTAGGTAATGGACTTAAAGTAAGCGGATTTGCGGCAATTCGCGAAAGGGCGAATGCTTCGAAGTCAGGGTTTTCATTATTTAGGCGAAATCGCCTAATCATGGGTAGTTTAGACGATACATATCGTCCTGTAGAAATTTTTGGCCAACCCAATAGCTTTACTTACCAGAGACTTTATGGCGAATTACATTTAGATGGCTTTGAAGTAAGTCATACAAAAGATGGATTTATTTGGGACGAAAATGAAGGCCCATTTATTGGACTTCTTAGAGAAGAAATAAATAAACCACCATTAGAGTTAATCAAACAGACAAGAGAACATCGTGTATTCAAAAAGGATCTTGAAAAGGGAGCAAAGAATGCCTCTCAAAACACGGCAAGTTCCATAGAAAGTAATTTTCCTCCAGTATATGCTAAGTTAATTGAAAGTGATTATACTGCTGATGGAGTAAATTTAGAAACGACTGATTTGATTGTTTCTGATAAACAATTTGAATTAGATTTCAAAGGCCTAAAATGGTTTATTAAAATTTTAAATACAAACGATCCATCGATTAATGATTGGCTATCACTGAAAGTGGATCGTAAAACTTCTGGAAAA
Organism: Leptospira tipperaryensis; assembly: GCF_001729245.1. Taxonomy (NCBI): domain Bacteria; kingdom Pseudomonadati; phylum Spirochaetota; class Leptospiria; order Leptospirales; family Leptospiraceae; genus Leptospira; species Leptospira tipperaryensis. The sequence goes on from NZ_CP015218.1 coordinate 202,723, forward strand.
TATCAACGGGAGATAACGCTTAGTATTTCTCATGCTCATCCATTTATGGAGAATTATTCTGGATTTACTGCAAAAGAGATTGAGCCCTTATTAAGAATTGCAGCAGCAATAAGCCTTGCGGAGATAGTCTCCAAAGATAGCAGTTCAAGAGATATTTCAAGTGTACGTCGAAATATAAATGAAATTTTGAGGCAAGTTTTATCCAAGCCCATCGAGGAAGTTGAAAGTGACTAATCAGCAAATTGTCAAAGTATTAAATAACAATTCTCCAAACTGGCGACCTATTATTGGTGAAGAAACAACCAAGCTTATTGCGCACTTAAATCTTCCTGCAAGTAAGGAAAAGATTGAAAAAGAAGCTTTTTCGATCTTAAGCAAATGTGTTCCTCCTTTAGCTGGAAATACTGGGAATAGTACGGGATTGGTTATTGGGTATGTTCAGAGTGGAAAGACAATGTCATTTACAACGCTGTCTGCCCTTGCAAGAGACAATAATTACCAGGTTATCATCTTAATAACAGGCATCTCAGTGCCACTTTTTAATCAATCAAAGAATAGAATTCAGAATGATTTAAGACTTGTCTCTCGATCCGATCGAAAATGGCGATATTTCGAAAATCCAACTGATAATGATCGGAATAGCTTGCGTGACACACTTGATGATTGGAAAGATTCGTCGGTTCCAGAAGGCAATAAGCAAACAATATTGATTGTTGTTATGAAAAACCATCGTCATCTCGAAAAACTAAACCGCCTGTTTTCTCATATCGATTTTAGCGGAAGTTCAGCAATAATTATTGATGATGAGGCAGATCAGGCAAGTTTAAATACAAAGGTCAAAAACAATGGGCAATCGACTACTTATAAAAGAATGTTAAGTCTTCGAAGCCACTTTAAAAATCACTCATTTCTTCAATATACAGCAACTCCGCAAGCACCTTTACTCATAAATATTATAGATACTCTTTCTCCTAACTTTGTAGAAGTCCTGACTCCTGGTTCAGAATATACCGGTGGAAAAGAATTTTTCATTGAGAATCCTCACTTAATCGAAGATATCCCTGAACAAGATATTCCAAATGCAGAAAGCGAGTTTGAAAGTGCTCCAGAAAGTCTATTAAAAGCAATGAGATATTTTTTTATTGGCGTGGCTATTGGGGAGATAAATAAAAATGCTCGTAATAGATCAATGATGGTTCATCCCTCCCAAAAGACTATTAAGCATAGCGATTATACAACTTGGATTAATATTATAAAAAATGAATGGAAAAGTATACTAGAGCTGACGAGCGAATCTGATGAACGGACTCAGTTGATAAAAGATTTTAAAGCTGTCTATAACGATATCAAAATAAACAACGAGGATATCCCCTCGTTTGGGGAAATTGAGAATATTTTAGTATATTCGATCAGAAAAACTAATGTTCAGCCACTGAATGCCTCAAAAGGAAAGACTCCAAGTGTTGACTGGAGTTCCGTTTATTCTCACATCTTAGTTGGCGGTCAGGCAATGGATAGAGGATTTACTGTGGAAGGTCTTACAGTAACTTATATGCCTAGAATGTTAGGAGTTGGAAATGCAGATACCTTTCAACAAAGAGCTCGCTTTTTTGGATACAAGAGATCATATATAGGTTTATGTAAGGTTTTTCTTGGAGAGGCAGTGCGACAAGCCTATGAAGGTTATGTTAAGCATGAAGAAGATATCCGAAGGCAAATGATTGAATTGAATGAAAATAAAAAGTCATTAAACGAATGGAAGCGTTTATTTTTTCTTAATAACGCCTTGCGTCCTACGAGATCCAATGTTTTGCATTTAGATTATGTTCGATTATCATTTAATGACGTGTGGCATCAAATAGATGTGCCTCATGATTCAACAGATTCTTATAAAGCAAATTATGACATTGTTAAAAAATTTATAGAGAAGAATAATTTTACTGAGGATGGATCTTCTCCTTTAGTATCTGAAAAGAACTTAATTTTAGATAATTTTAGCTTAAGTCAACTTATGGAAGAGTTGCTCGCCCGATTTAATGTTGCTCACATTGAAGATTCACAACGGGTTACTGCTTTTTTAATTGTATTAAGAAACATTCTTGATGAAAATCCAGATGAACTTTGCCGAGTTTATTTAATGTCAGCGGGAAAGCCCAGAGAAAGAAGCGTCGATAATGACGATTCAATTAAACAATTATATATGGGTGCGAATCCTGTTTCTCCAAGAGAGGAAAGGGGACGAATTTATCCAGGAGATCGAGAAGTATTCGATCCAGAGAAAACTAATATTCAAATTCATATTTTAAATATCAAAAAAAATGACAAGATAATTGCTTATAATGTTCCAACGCTGGCTTTTAGAATTCCGAAGAAGTATTCGACTGAACTGATATATCAAGAGCAGGTAAAATGAACCAACTTCTCAAATTATTTGAATCAATTAATGTTGAGAATGAAAGCGAATGTATTTTTACTAAAAAATTATCTCAAAGTTCAATCTATCGTGTCGGAAAAGACAAGGAAGGTCTCCCTTACTTTTTAATATCTATCGATATTAAAAAATCGTCAAGGTCACTTCTACCTATTTCGCTTCAGAATTTATCTGTTGTACATGATGTGTATTGTAAAATCTTTGAGAAGAACGAATTTGAAGATTATTTTACTATAATCAAGTGCACTTCGTTAGATCAATTACTTCATCAGTATTTTTTTGAAATTATTCTGTCGTTACTTAGGGTTATTAAGGAACAACCGTCAGAAGAAGAGATTAACTTATTTATCAGAAAGATTGTAGATCTTTTTATCTGTATTGACGAAGAACCAAAAAAATCTGTTCAAGGTCTTTGGGCAGAACTTTTTTTAATAAATGAATCTTTGGACAAAAGATTATTAATTTCTTCTTGGCACGAAATTCCATCTAATATTTTCGATTTTCAGAATAGTTCTACAAATCTTGAAGTTAAAAGTACTCTTAGTAACTTTCGTCGACATTCTTTTAACTACGAGCAGCTTAAACCCGATCCATTTCGCCAATCATTTGTTATTTCTATTCTTATGAAGGAAAATTCACGAGGAACAAATATTCGTGAATTGATTGAGGCGATTAGAAAATCTTTAAAAGGAGATTCGAATTCAATTATAAAAGTTGATCAAATAATCTATTCGTCAGTCGGGAAAAACTGGCAACATATAGATAGCTTTAAATTTGATATTGAGTTTTCAAAGAAATCTACTAAAATATATAGCATAGTAGATATTCCCTGCATTCAGCATAATATACCGAATGAACTATCTAAGATTCGTTTCGATTGTGATTTATCGAATATTAAGCCTATTTCACCCTCTTTAAAAAACAAAGATGAATTGTTGAAAGTGATCTCAGTTCTTTAAAGAGTCTTGCATGGTTCTTACGAACTTGTCTACCCGAACGCTTCGCGATCGGAACACCGAATCTTCATTAACATCGCTTCGAATTGCCCTCGTTAAAACTGCTTCGCAGATCTTACTCGGGCCCTCTTCTGTGATTTAATGACCTCATTTGTCGTAAATACAGAATAGAAGAAGAATGGGGATTTTTTATAAATCTTCATAAACTTTAAGAATTCATCCATATATAACCTGCATTTACCGGATTCTATCTTTGAAACTTGACTTCTGCTCTTTTTGATCATTTTGCCAACCTGTGCTTGGGTAAGATTTGCTTCTATTCTAGCTACTTTTAACTGATGATAGAAAGCTTTCTTCTCTTCCTCGGAAATTCTCTCCATGATTTTCGACTTGGTTTGTCTATAGGTAGCACTTTGAGACTTGATTTTGGATTTTCTCGTCATAAGTGGGCCTTTTGGGAGCACGAATCTCGAAAGAATATATGACCCACGGTATGCCGCGTTTACATTTTGTCAACCATGACGCAATATACCGTGTGTGGATTTTGAAGAATTTTTATTAAAAGTCGGAAAGAATATTCAGAGCATTCGTAAGGAAAAAGGGCTTACTCAGGAAAATATGGATGAAGGCGATTACGCTGTTCCTGTAAGAACTTTGCAAGATATTGAAGCGGGCAGGGCTAATTTTACAGCTAACTCAATTTTCAAGCTTTCTAAGCGATTAAAGGTTAAACCAAAAGATTTTCTGGATATTTGAAAATTGTATAAACGAGTAAATCTTAAATAGCAATTTTATTGGCTTTTCCTAACCGGCTTCGCCTTCCTTGGCTATGCCGGTTAGACATTATTTGAAATCTATTAGATCTTTCTCCACAAGAGAGAAACAATTTTAAGGATTTGATCATTCAGTATTCAAATCGAAGAAAGAGCTTGAATAAAGATCAATCATTAGCGTTTCTATCCAGGTTTTTAAGTTCCTAATTTCATTGGTAAGATTTATGTACGAAAAACAGACAGACCCTTACTTATTTCCATATATACTGCCTATATGTTCCCCTAAGATGGATGAAAAACACCCTACATTATTTGGTACGGGTGTATTGATTGAATGGGAAGAAAGAATGTTCTTGGTGACTGCAAATCATGTTCGTGAATCTATTGAGCATGAAGGACGGACTGATATATATGTGCCACTTTCTCATCAAGGTAAGAAAGATTTCTATAGTATTCCTATAAGTATGCTTGCGTATACGCCAAGCGATGCATCCCCAGGGGATATTTGTGTTTATCATCTTGAGAGATCATTGTTAGAGGACTCATTACGAAATAGTCTTTACACAAGTTTGAAAGTTACTGTAGGAGAAAAATTATCAGAAACTACAGAAGAGAAGGTGCAATATTTTATATCTGGTTTTCCTGAGGATAGATTTATAGTTTCCGAATTTGACAAAGATGTTAGCTATGGACCTCGCTTTATCGAAGCAGATTATGTAAATACGAAAGGTAAAGTTCTAAATTTCCGAATTTCGAGAATCGATAAGGACGGAAATGGAGTAAGTTTACATTGCATGAGTGGGAGTCCTCTTAGTAAAGTGACACGTCATCTAGATCGCTTTGAGTTTTCTCTCAATGGTATAGCGATTGATTTTACAATTAACAATGATAAGACTGAAGCCGATATTTCAATTATTAAAACTGATGTCGTCATTAAACATTTGATAGAGATTACAGGCCTTCAGCTTCAAAATATAAATAATGTTTTGATAAAATATGTATCCCCCATATAACATTGATATTTAAGATTTTTGAATTTATTATCATTCCCTAACCGGCTTCGCCATCCTTGGCGCCGCCGGTTAGAATTCGGGGCGCGGCACAGCAGATAACTAAAAATTGTCGCTGCGCTGCGGGATTGCTTCGCAACCCTTGCTTGGGCTTCGCCAAATTCCGCTTTGTCACTCGTCTTGCAAAGCAAGTCTCGCGCCAAGTCCTTCGGACACGCGGAACTTCGACAATTATATTTCGTTAGGCGTAATTGCCAAAGAAAATCGCTCTAAAAAGGTTAATAATGAATAAGCATAGAATTATAACTTCGCTTCTATTGTTCTTCTTTTTATCGCCTGCTTTATTGGCAAACGATGAATTATCTCAAAGGCTAATGGAAGGCGATATTATATTTCATGAATCGAACTCTGAACAAGCTAGAGCGATTAAGTTAGCAACAAAATCTCGATACACGCATGCTGGTATAATCTTTAAATATAAGAATGAATTTAAAGTCTTAGAGGCAGTAGAGCCAGTAAAAATTACCCCGCTGTCATCTTTTATTAAACGTAGTCAGAAAGGACATTTTGTTATAAAAAGGTTGAAAGATCGGGAGAATATCCTTACTGATGAGAAGATCGCTCAGATGAAAAAATATGGGAATTCTCTATTAGGTAAACACTATGATATCTATTTTGGTTGGGATGATAATTTAATTTATTGTACTGAGCTTATCTGGAAGTTGTATGATAAATACACAGGTAAAAAGTTGGGAGAATTAAAGACATTAAAAGATTTCGACCTTTCTTCTCCTATAGCGCAGCATCTGATGAAAAAGAGATATGGGAATAGTATTCCATATTCGGAACCAGTTATTTCACCTGTTGATATGTTTGACTCTTCGGAATTAGTAACGGTAATTAATCACAAGTAGGTTTGGCAACTACGCCTAACTAAAAATTGTCGCTGCGCTGCGGGATCGCTTCGCGACCCTTGCTTGGGCTACGCCAAATTCCGCTTTGTCACTCGTCTTGCAAAGCAAGACTCGCGCCAAGTCCTTCGGACGCGCGGAACTTCGACAATTATATTTCGTTAGGCGACAATCAAGAAAATTTCAAGTGGATAACTAAATGCAAGAAGAATTATTAAACAAATCGATTGATGAAATTGATAAAACCGACAATATCGAGATCGGTCCCTTTGAATTAAGCAATGTTTATGCAGGAAATAAAAAACTGTATAAATTGTTAGATCCCGAGAATCAAGATTTCGAATTTAAAGTAAGTGAAAACCGATATGTAATTGAATTTAAAGAAATAATATTTATTAACGCGATAAAAGTGGCTTCGAAAACGGGAGATAGTCATAAAATTGAATTTTTAATCAACTCCATATCCGACGGAAAGGAATACGGAATAAGACCTAAAGAACGGATTAATGAAGCAGAAACACTTTATGAGATTAATCAGGTTGTTAATAAAATTCAATTCACTGGTAATAAACCGTTATGGGATATAACCTCAATTAAAATAACTAAGGTTGAAATTCAGGGGATTTTAATTCGAGAAATCGAAAACACATTTAAAGCATTTAAACGCATTACTGAGTTAAGGAAAGAATCCTTATCTGAAATTAGAGGCAGCCTTGATGAACTTAAAAAGTCTGAAATAAAAATTACGACTGAAGTAAACAAATTAGCAGTTTCAAGAGGGGAATTGATAAACGAAATTGATGGTAGAAAAGCGGAAAATAATATAATTATCACTGAAACGAAAAAATTAGTAGAGGATAAGAAAATTGCACAAGACGCTCTTGCAGAAACCGAAGCAACTCTTTCTAAGAAAGAAGAACGACTTACACAATTGAATGATTCCGAAAGCAAGCTGATTTCAGCTATATCGACTAAGAAATCGGAATCAGAATCTCTCCAAGCATCAGTAAATAAACTTAACATTGAACTAAAGAGTCTTAAACGTAGTATATCTATGTTTTCAAATGAGTTTTCTTCATTCTTTAAACAAAGTAATCTTTACATATTCATTTACGCGGCATTAAGCGCGCTTCCAGTGTATATAATATATCAAATTCTTTCGGGGTTATATGATGGCACGATCGAATTGGCAGTGGTTTACAAAACGATTCCTAATTTAAATGTGGCGAATATATTTATAACTAGATTACCTTTTGTTCTAATAGCTGGTGCTATAATTCAATCGTGTTATTATATTGCAAAAATATTAATTTTAAAAATATTCGATATTCAAAATGAAAAATTGGCTGTATCTAAATTATCTATTGTTGCTCAAAATATTGCTGAAAATAGCTCTGTTGGCACGGAAGTGAGTGAAGATAAAGTTCTTGAGGCGAACATATATTTAAGAATGGAACTCTTGAAGAAATATCTTGAAAAAGAAATTGGAAAAGATTATGTATATAATGCGAGAGATAAGAGCATATTAGATCAGATCGGTAGCTCGCTACCCAAACCCTCATTGCCAAAATCTGCTCCTCCAACATCTTGATCGTCGCCTAACTGCGGCTTCTCGCGGCGCTTCGAGATTGCTATCGCAACTCTCGCTTGGCCTTCGGCACATTTGCTTTTTAATTCGGTTTGCAAGACGTTCGCTAAGGCTCACTCAAACCGAATTAAAATCCCTTCGCGCGCAGGCGCTCCGGGAACGCAAACGTCGAGAAGCCTCTTTCGTTAGGCGGTATTCGCCCGGGTCGGATGACGCAATTGGCGGCGCCTTCAGCGGATGCGATTGCAAGTTTGGGAGATGATATCTTTACCGAAGTCTGTACTCAGTCGAAGACGCTTTAATTAAACCGTTCTTGACGGATTGGCTCAATATGGTTCTTCTGCATTAGAAAGTTTGATTTGTTTTCCTGATAAGGCCAACGTAACAGATGCTCTGGGTTCCGCCTCGTCGCCCCTTACGGAGAAGGTGCAGTTTGCTTTTGTTCGGGCAAACACCGCCTAACTCTCGCTTTCCGCTGCGTTCGCCACTCGCAGTTTAAGCTGCTCGGTCTCACTTCGGCTTCGCACATTCGCTTTGTCACTCGGCTTGCAATTGACGTTCGCTTATGCTCACTCAAGCCTCGTGCCAATCCCTTGCTGGAACGCGAACGTCGGAAAGCTTCATTCGTTAGCCGAAAGTTTACAAATAAATTTTATGAGAATAATATTCATTCCACTATTAATTGTTATCCTAATAGGTTGCGATAAATCTGAATATCGCTACGTTGCCAGTCGAAACGGATTATTTTTGCGTGATTTACCGCAGCAAAATTCTACTAAAATTATTTTAATACCTTTTAATTCAAAGATAAAAATCCAAGGCAAACTAACTAATTCGACAGTCATCGACGACGTAGAAGGACAATGGGTAAAAGCTGAATTCGAAGATTATTCAGGTTTTGTTTTTTCGCCTTATCTCTCTGAGAATCGAATTCCGGAGAACTTGAATATAAAAGGAGATTATATTGGTATTTATGGAGCGGATAACAGCATCTATGGAAAGATAGAACTCAGAGAAGAAAATGTTGGCATTTTGACATTAAATTTTTGTCATGAACTAGTTTCCCCACGAATTAAATGGGAAAAAGATGCGGGGCTTCTATTTATTAAATTAAATAAAGAGGATGAGCATTGCTGCCCAGAAATCAAAAATAAAACTTTACCATTTCGAATTAATAAAGTAAATCAATTGGAGTATATAGGCGAAATGATATATGCTTGTGGTTTAGGCGGTTCTGGTCGGTTATTAACAAAGATGCAAAATTAAATTGCTAACTGTCATACAATACAATAATGTAAACCTTCGGCTAACTTCGACTTCTCGCTCCGTTCGCGACTCACGGTTCCCGCTCGCGCTCACTCCGGCCTTCGGCACATTGCTTTGTCACTTCGGTTCGCAAGACGTTCGCTAAGGCTCACTCGAACCTCGTGCCAACCGCGTCGCGCACAAGCGCTTGCGGACGCAACGTCGAGAAGTCTCTTTCGTTAGGCGAAAGAGCATGGAAAATTTTCTTTTTTAGGGATATTAATGGATACAATATTAAGAGAAATATTTGGAAATCTGTCTTCAATGATTAGGTTTTCTTTACCTGGATTCGTAGCAATCGGTCTTGGATATGGAGCGATTCCAGGCTTCATGGAAAATCACTTAAAGAATTTTCAAACTATTATATTATTCGGACTGATTCTCGGAGCTACCGCACACACTGTTCACAGAAATGCATGGTTTGTATTCTTTGAATCCTTGCTATTTTTACTGCCTTGTACTGCAGTTTCTAATTATAAGCCAAGATTCTATGCAATTGCTAAAGGCTGGAGTGATTTTGCTTTACTTCGATATTCAGATCGTTTTGCTAAAAGTAATTTAGCAGGTTATCTAGGACATCGTTGGTCGTTAGCGCACTCCGGAGCAGTGATAGGGGAGTTTACAATATTAAGTATTTTTATTGCTGATTGCGATTCATTCATTTACTTTCATTCAAGTATTTTTCTTTATATCGGGTTGGGAATCTTTATAGTCTCATTTATAAACATGTTAGTACTTTATAGAGTAGAAAAACATATTATTAATCCGAATTTTGTTTATGAAAAGCTAAATTGAGACTTCCTCTTGAAGGTTTATTCGATTTTTTTCATCCAAATTAAAAATGAGTTTAATTTAATAAAACTGTAGGACCTCTCTTTAGCTATTGAGACATGCTCCTTCGCCTAACTGCGGCTTCTCGCGGCGCTCCGAGATTGCTTCGCAACTCTCGCTTGGCCTTCGGCACATTTGCTTTGTCACTCGGTTTGCAAGACGTTCGCTAAGGCTCACTCAAACCGAATTAAAATCCCTTCGCGCGCAGGCGCTCCGGGAACGCAAACGTCGAGAAGCCTCTTTCGTTAGGCGGTATTCGCCCGGGTCGGATGACGCAATTGGCGGCGCCTTCAGCGGATGCGATTGCAAGTTTGGGAGATGATATCTTTACCGAAGTCTGTACTCAGTCGAAGACGCTTTAATTAAACCGTTCTTGACGGATTGGCTCAATATGGTTCTTCTGCATTAGAAAGTTTGATTTGTTTTCCTGATAAGGCCAACGTAACAGATGCTCTGGGTTCCGCCTCGTCGCCCCTTACGGAGAAGGTGCAGTTTGCTTTTGTTCGGGCAAACACCGCCTAACTCTCGCTTTCCGCTGCGTTCGCCACTCGCAGTTTAAGCTGCTCGGTCTCACTTCGGCTTCGCACATTCGCTTTGTCACTCGGCTTGCAATTGACGTTCGCTTATACTCACTCAAGCCTCGTGCCAATCCCTTCGGGAACGCGAACGTCGGAAAGCTTCATTCGTTAGACGCAAAAGCCCCAAAATATTCTTGAGCACAAAATTAAAATGCGAGGGGAGAACTTTAAATTAGTAGCCCAAATATGGTTTGACTTCGGTAACACTGTTGTGTATACTATGTTGCAACGAGCAAAAGTATGGTTAAAAAACTAATTCAACACGGAAACAGTTCTGCATTAATTATAGAAAAACCAATTCTTGAACTTTTACATATTACTTCAGATACTTCTTTGGATATTAGCACTGATGGTAAAAGTTTAATTATCACCCCTATCGATAGAAAATTAGAAACAAGTCTTGGGAAAATAAATAGGAAACATGGCAAGACACTAAAACGACTTGCTGAATGAGTTTAACTTCTATTAGATATTTATCTTACGAAGAGATTCTTTATATTCATAAGAACCAAATAGAAGAATACGGTGGCTCTTTCGGAATTAGAGATAAGAGTCTTCTTGAATCGGCCATAGCTCAACCGTTTTCTGGATTTGATAATCAAGAATTCCATATTGGTTTGATACAAAAGGCAGCAGCATATTTATTTTACCTTTGCAAAAATCACGCTTTTATAGATGGGAATAAGCGAGTTGCACTTGCCTCAGCTCTGATTTTTCTAGATTTAAACGGAGTCGAAATGGAAAATCAAGAAGATTCATTGTATGAAGTCACGATCGGAGTTGCTGACGGAAGTGTTTCATTAGAAAGCATTATAAAGACTTTCGAAAAGCTAAAACTTTAATTCTGTTTTAATAGAGGAGGGGCTTCAGCGTCTAACTACGGCTTCTCACTTCGTTCGCGACTCACGGTTCCCGCTCGCGCTCACTCCGGGCTAAAGCCACATTGCTTTGTCACTTCGGTTCGCGAGCCGCGACTAAGGTCGCTCGAACCTCGTGCCAACCGCGTCGCGCACAAGCGCTTGCGGACGCAACGTCGAGAAGCCTCTTTCGTTAGGCGACATTCCGCTTCGCTTTTTCTTTGGGTTAGCTTTGTGATTTACAGTGCGGTCTGCAACTGTTCCATTAAGGTGCAATGGTTTAACGATATCGGTTCTTGGACGCTCGCGGAACGATCGCCTAACTAAAGCTTGCCGCTGCGTTCGCCACTCACGGTCCCCGTTCGGTCTCACTCCGGTCTTCGACACATCGCTTCGGGAACTTGGCTAAATAGTAAAAGAAGAGTTTTTTAGTAAGAGAAGTTCACGACCCTGTCGCGCACAAGCGCTCCAGGACGCGACGTCGGCAAGCTTCTTTCGTTATGCGCAATGCGAATCTCAATAAGGAAATACAATGGAAAATAGAGAATATTTAGAAGCTCTTACAATAGAATCTCTAAGTAGAAAAGCAGATTTAGGAAATAAAAGTTTTGAAGAAGTCGCTCCGCTTTTGCTCGAAATCCGTGATTTGCTCATTGAGGGAATAAAATTTCTTACCTTTGAATCCGTAAAGGAAGGATTTAAAATTTCTTTAAAGGCTAAGATAGATGAATTCAAAGCCTTCTCCGATGGAATATATTCATATGACTTGGATGTCGATGCGGCAAGATCCTTCCAAGATAGAACTGCAAAAATAACTAATATTAAAAATTATCATACAAATATATTCAATTTTAAGAACAATTTAATTTCGATCTTAGTGTCAATAAAATCATTTGCTGTCAAATCCGTTGATCTTGACGCGATAGAAGCTTCTAAAATCTTTCAAGAAAAGAAGAAAGAATTTGATCGTTTGATTATTGATTTAAGAAAAAAATCTGGTGAAGAAACGGCAGCAGACTTTGCTTCAATCTTTGAGGAACAATCAATAAAGCATTCTTGTTTTGAATTAAAAGTTCCTAACTTATCAAAAGGAGAATATAGTCCTATTAGAATTGGAGCCTCTCAATTATGGTTAATAATTGGACTTGGACTAATCGGGACACTTATCTGGTATATAGGCTATCACATAGAAGATACGAAGGACCTTGGTTACGATATATATGAAATGATTAAATATATCAGTAAGAAAGCGATAACATATAGTCTTTTATTTTTTGGGATACGTTTTTCTTTCCGGCAATTTTCAATCAATAAGCACTTATATTCATTGAATAAACATCGAAGTAATTCTTTAAATTCTTTTACTTTATTTTCGAATTCCATTGATAAAAATGATTCTCAATATAGGAATGCGTTAATTTTAGAAATAGCGAAATCTATTTTCGATTCAGGTCAAACGGGGTATTTACCGGATAAAAACATTGAGGTCTCATCGCCATCTATTGTAGAACTGACTAGAATGGTAGCTCAAAAAAATGAAGGGAAATAATAGCTTCGCACTGCGCATAACTGCGCTTTCTCGCTTCGTTCGCCATTCACGGTTCCCGCTCAGGCTCACTGCGGGCTTCGCCACATTGCTCGATTTCGGTTCGCTTTGATGCTTAAAGACGAGCGAACCTTATCGTCCCTTCGCGCACAAGCGCTCGGGCACGCAACGTCGAGAAACCTACGTCGTTAGCCGCCATTAATTTATGAAAAATCATTTACTTTCACAATTAGAATTAGCATATCCACCTATTAGCAATTATTCATTTACTTTCATTAAAACAGAGAAAGTAGTACAGAAATACATAAAGGATAGTAAATTATACATAATAATTCAACGTCCGGAGTATTCTTTCAAAGTATTATCAATTACTTTAGGACAGTTTGTTTCTTTGCAGATTATTCAATCAGGCGAAATTATTGCTGAATTTGAATTGGACATCTTTCAACCAGCAATAAATACCGACAATGTTTCGACTTTGGATATTGAAATTGGCACTTATTCAAGAGATAAAATTTTCAATGGCGGAGAATATCCAGTTGAGAATGTTCATGGGATTAAAATATGGGAGGGAGATGATAAATTCAAAGCATGGTTTACGCCAGAAAAAATACTTTTCGAATATTCAAGAAATATAATCAGATTAGAAAAAGTTAAATTACATAAATACCCACTTACTAGTAAGGTTTTGTACGTAGGGCAATCCGTTAAGCAAGACATTTGGGATCGATTAACGGGTCATGAAACTCTGCAGGACATATTATCGAAAGAGTTTGCTTTAGAGGCTTCGACGATACCCACGCATGAAATAGCAATTGTCCTGCTTCGCATATTTGATTCTCAGCATTTAAAGGAGATCGATTCGATCAAAGATTTTCAGAATGATTCCAAAATTTCTCCAGAGACAATTTATTTGGATTTTGAAAAATTACTAATCAAACATTATGATCCCGAATACAATGGAATAAAATATAAGCGTTATCCAGAGAGCGTTGATGGATTGTATAGGTTTGGTTTAAAAACAATTGGCTATGCAATCAGGGATGACCTGGTACTGTATTCAAAAAAAAGTAGAGATGCCTTTTCAAGATCCGGTAAGACTACGGAATTTATTATTCAAAATAATCAATTTCGTGTAATCGAAATTAACGGCGGCTAACTTCGACTTCTCGCTTCGTTCGTCACTCACGGTTCCCGCTCGGACTCACTTCGGGCTTCGCCACATTCGCTTTGCCGTTCGGCTTGTGACCGCTCACTAAGGTTCGCTCAAGCCTCCGTCAATCCCTTCGCGCACAAGCGCTTCGGGAACGCGAACGTCGAGAAGTCTCTTTCGTTAGGCGTCATTAGATAAAAATTATGAAGAAAATAGAATTTAACAATAAAATTAAGCAGATATCAAATTTTCTAAAATCTAAAGAACTTTCTGAGCTAGTAGATGTGATTCTGAGTGAAAGATCACCTGACCGATCTTTTTCTCAGGATGTGATCTCGTTACTAATAGAATCAAAAAGTGGGTTTGATAAATTGATCATGACTCCAGGTTTTGAAGAAATGCTAATTATACTGGATGGAAATGAGATATACGATACACCTTCGGTGACGAGTTGTATTAGAAGAATTAGTGGTTTATCAACAAAACATGAAATATTTAAAGATCTGAAGTTAATAAAACTTTTAAATATGAATCGCGCGATATATACAATTGCACACAAATTTGATAGCGTTCTCTTCTCAGAAAATCCATATATAGAAAACAATGTAAAAAACGACATCGGTTTAATTGTTTTCGAGAGTGCAGATTACGGTAATTCATTAAGTAAGTACGCGAACGCGTTAATGAAAATAGAAAAAATATTAGATTTGCTTAAATCAATATTTGAAGAAGAAAATGAAGGAACATACACAGTCCTTTATTTTGAATCTGGAAGTGCGGCGGATGTTGTTGTTAAAACATCAAAAAAAATAGCCGGAGCATTTTCCCAGACCATTTTTGAGATATGGAGATTCGTTGCCGATCACGGGAATTATAAAGAAGCAAGAAAAGATGAAGCGCTTGAAAAGAAATTGGAATTAATAAATAAAATAGGAACATTGGAAGCTGAAGGGAAAATTTCAAAAGAAGACGCAAGAAACTTCAAGGTAAGAATTAAGAAACAGATTATAGATTTAATGGAATTTGGTGTAGTGACCCGTGAAGTTGCTGAATCTATTAAAACAGTGAATGGTAGAGCGATTATTGCTCAGCAAATTCAAAAGCTGCCCCCTCCAAAAGAATGAAAATATATCTAACGACGCCTAACTGCGGCTTCTCGCTCCGTTCGTCACTCGCGGTACCGCTCGGACTCACTACGGCCTCCGGCACATTGCTTTGTCACTTCGGTTCGCGAGCCGCGACTAAGGTCGCTCGAACCTCGTGCCAACCGCGTCGCGCACAAGCGCTTGCGGACGCAACGTCGAGAAGCCTCTTTCGTTAGACGTCATTTTGGAAAAGCATTCTTAAATCTATGACTCAAGTTGAATATATCCTTATATTTTCTAAGACAGACTCTTATATAAAGTCTATTAAATCTTTAAAAAATTTGCTTAGCACGAACGAAGAAATTTCGATTTCCGACAAAAAACTAACGTATAAGAAAGAATTATACGATTTAAATGTGAAGATAGGGGAAGTTAAAGGAAAAGAGCAAATTTACTTTGATCTTTTGCTATCAACGACGAAGCAGAAATCGCCCAAATCTTTAAATGGTCTATTAAAAGATATAAGGAAGCTTATCATTACGGCAGGTGGGAATCTTTCTTCAGTGCATGATGATCTTTCCCTCGAATATAATCAAAAATTATATCCTGAATTATACAAGATTGAAAATAAACTTCGAAAGCTGATAACTAAGTTTATGCTATTACATGTCGGCATAGAGTGGACTGCAGAAACTCTACC
Organism: Leptospira tipperaryensis; assembly: GCF_001729245.1. Taxonomy (NCBI): domain Bacteria; kingdom Pseudomonadati; phylum Spirochaetota; class Leptospiria; order Leptospirales; family Leptospiraceae; genus Leptospira; species Leptospira tipperaryensis. The sequence continues at coordinate 218,447 of NZ_CP015218.1, forward strand.
TAAAGAACTACAAGGTATTAATAGCGATAAGAAAAAAGAAAAACATTCTAATTTTCTCCATTCAACTGATTTTATTCATCTTGGAGATTACTTGTTTAAACCATATTCGAAAGTTGATATTCTGAAATACCTATTAGATTCTTCAAAACATGGTAATAAAAAGAAGCTTACTTCAAAGGCAATATTGGAAATTTTACCGAAGTCTAATTGGGAGCGATATTTCAAAAAAATAATTAAAATTGAAGACGCCCAATTAGAAAAAAAATGGAAAAGATTGTATGACCTCAGATGTCTTATTGCCCATAATAATTTTATTTCAGAAGGGGAATTTAACGAAGCTTTAAGCCTAATAAAGGAATTAGATAAGGTTTTCGAAGATGCCATAAGAAAAATTGACAATATTACAATTCCCGACGATGAAAGAGGGCAAGTATACGAAAGTGTTGTGAGCACAATAAACGAAAATACGGGTTCATTTATTTTTGAATGGCAAAAATTTGAACTGAGTATCTTTGAATTGGCTCACCTATTAAAAATTGATATTAGAAAAAGATATTCTATTGGCGAAACTTTGCAGGTACTTTTAGAAAAAAAATATGTTTCGGAAGAGTTCTATCGTGAGACTATTAGATTAAATAGGTTTCGAAATCATTTGGTCCATACAGGCTTAAATATTGCGGGAGAGCAAGAATTATTGGATATGATAAGTAAAATTAAGGAAATTAACTATTCGATTGAGTTAGTCAGACAAAAGATCCAAAACGACGTCTAACTACGGCTTCTCGCTTCGTTCGCGACTCACGGTTCCCGCTCGCGCTCACTTCGGGCTAAAGCCACATTGCTTTGTCACTTCGGTTCGCAAGACGCGTCTAAGGACGCTCGAACCTCGTGTCAACTCCATCGCGCGAAAGCGCTCGGAGACGCAACGTCGAGAAGCCTCTTTCGTTAGGCGAAAGCCGGTAATAATTTATTCTAAAAGGAATTAAGAATCTATGAAATGTCCGCATTGCTTACATCAGGTGACTCCAAGTATTGACAAGCATTCTATTGCTAAAGATATCAAAGGTGATTGGTTTATAAGAAATTATATTTGTCTAAATGAGCAATGTCAAAGAATAGTCATGTATTTACTATGCGGAGAAATATATGGATATTCTGGTGGATGGGGTATTGATAAAATTAAATCTGAAACATTAATATATCCTCGCAGTTCTTCTCGAACATCAATCTCGGCAGAGTTAATTCCTGAACAGATTTTTAAAGACTATACAGAATCAGCTAATGTTCTCTCGATCAGCCCGAAAGCGAGCGCAGCACTTAGTAGACGTTGTTTGCAAAATTTAATACAAAATTACGCAGGCATAAAAGGAAAATCACTTGATGATGAAATTACGCAACTTATTTCTACTGGAAAACTTCCAACATATATAACAGCAAGTATAGATGCTATAAGGAATATTGGAAACTTCGCAGCGCATCCAAAAAAAAGTCAGCAAAGTGGTGAAATTGTCGAAGTAGAAACTGGAGAGGCGGAATGGACCTTAGATGTTCTCGAATCATTATTTGATTTTTATTTTATTCAGCCATCGATAATTAATGAAAAGAAAGATGCTTTAAATAAAAAACTCAATGACCTAGGCAAACCGAAAATGAAATAAAGTATTGTTAATACCGGCCATCGCCTAACTTCGGCTTCTCGCGGCGCTTCGAGATTGCTATCGCAACTCTCGCTTGGCCTTCGGCACATTTGCTTTGTCGCTCGGCTTGTGACCGTTCGCTAAGGCTCACTCAAGCCTCGCGCCAATTCTTCCGCGCGTTTAGCGCGCTCCAGAAACGCAAACGTCGAGAAGCCTCTTTCGTTAGACGCCATAAACGCAAAGCAATATTAACAGGAAATTCGTTTTATGGAATATTTAATTCCTATAGTAATTAATGTCGCAATCTCTATTCCAATTTCTTCATTTTTGCTTTACTATTTTAGATTATGGGTTAGTACAAATTTTTCAAAAAGTATTGAGGCATATAAAAAGGAATTAGAAGAAATTTCCGATAAAAAATCTTTAGAATTAAAGAAAATTTTCCAGGATTATATACATTATTCTGAGAAAAAGCAGGAAGTCTATTTCCAATTATATTATTTGTTTTCACAAGTTATTGGTAATTTCTATTCGCTAACTGGAATTTATTTTCATCCAGATTATGATTCTTTAAGTAAAGAAGAATTAATTGATTTTTTGAAAGATATAAATTTATCAAATCTCGATAGGTCGAGAATCAATGCTAAAATTGTTAATGAAGCAATTGGAAAAGAAGAAATATTAAAATTGATAAAGGATTCCGAATATAGAGAGCAATTTCAGGATTCATACCGATTGTTTATTGAGTTTAAAAATTATGCGATTCTCAATGAGCTTTATTTTACTGATGAAATTAACGGGTTAATTGATAAAATATTACCCGAACTTAGTAAGCTTGTAACTTTCTCTCAAAATATAGCTTATAAAATATATAAAACTTTTCCCGGTGGCGAGTTACAGGAAGAAGATGCGAAAAAAGCATTGTCAATACTTAGAGGGGAATTGAAGAAACATATAAGAATAGAAATCATTGGGAAGAGTGCCTAAATGCGTTTACAGCGTCTAACTTCGGCTTCTCACTGCGCTTCGAGATTGCTTCGCAACTCTCGCTTGGCCTTCGGCACATTTGCTTTTTAATTCGGTTTGCAAGACGTTCGCTAAGGCTCACTCAAACCGAATTAAAATCGCTTCGCGCACAGGCGCTCGGAGACGCAACGTCGAGAAGCCTCTTTCGTTAGACGCCATTATTTTTGATTTAGCTTTAAGATTGAGGCCCTTTATGCCAGATGCAGAATTTGAAGAAAAAGAATATGAAGGACCATTATATAACCAAATAGAAAAAAATAGTAACTTACTTTGGTCCCCAGGACAGGTTTTGGAAACTCACCTCGGAATTGATAGGGGAATATTTTTAGAGGAAGCTTTGATTTGGCCATTTTTTAGCTTCCAAGCACCTTTAAAAGGACTACAGCTTTCAAGATATAAATCTAATCCATTCTTCAGATCGATTAGAAAAGATTCTCAAAGAGAGCTACCTAACTTTAAGCTAAATCTCTTCATTCAAGCAAAAAGACCCAGTTATTCAACTAAGCCAAACAAGAAATTAAAAAGTCTTGGGTTAACAAGCAAATACTGGAGTATTGAAATTAAAGATGACCAGAAAAAAGTCTTATCTGAATTAAGTGCAATGATCGGTTCAAAAGGATACGTTTGCTATGCTTCCCCGGTTTTTGACAAAAAAAAGAGCTTTATAATCACACTAAGAAAAACTCAATCATAGCGAATTCTAATTTTCCTGCTGCTGGAAGTCTAACAAATCATTCCCGTTGGCATTATAATTCGCCAGGCTCAAGTGGAGTTGCAAATGAGGATTATATATCATATCAGTTTGATGATTTAAATTCGATATTATCAAAAGTTTCTAACGAATTCGTAAGTTACTCTAGTACTCTAGAAGAGTTAGTTCAATTGAATGAAATTATTGTCAATCTAATCAAGAATCCAGATTTGCCAGCATCCGAAGCAAATTTTAATACTATTAATTCATTCGATGAAATAGAGAGATTTGGCAAGAATCTTAGATTGAATGAAAAGTATATTAAATATCTTCAAATTGTAAGCTTTGTCACTGAATACAATTTGCAATGGTATATCATCGGATCAGAAAAAAATAACGGCGTCTAACTGCGGTTTCTCGCGGCGCTTCGGGATTGCTATCGCAACCCTCGCTTGGCCTCCGGCACATTTGCTTTTTAACTCAACTTGCAAGCCGTTCGCTAAGGCTCACTCAAGTTGAGTTAAAATCCCTTCGCGCACAGGCGCTCCGGGAGCGCAAACGTCGAGAAACCTACGTCGTTAGACGAAATCATGCAAAGGTATTTTAATGAGAACAGGATATTATTTTGGTGCTGGCATTAGCGTGGAGAGCGTTCCTAGTGCATTCAAATTATCGCAAAGAATTGATCATTTGGCCTCCGTTATGCCCGTTAAGTATAACTTGATAGAAGATGCTGATAAACTTAGTAAAATTATTAAAGATAAGACGGGTTTAGAACTTTATAAGGAAATGATAGCAGATTGGAAAGAAATAAGTAGGGAATGTCGTGGAACTCCGGTCGATACTTTTGCGATCGAAAAAAAGAAAAATCCGGAGATATTGACTAAGATTAAAGCAGTCCTTTCTTCTTATTTCATAATTGAACAATCGATCGATAATAATATTGGATTGAAGGAGTATACGTATAAAATCAGTCCTCGAATTCGGAACTTTATAGCGCAATTAACAAAGTCTATTGGTAATTCTTTACAGTTATTTAATAATCCTATTATCATTACTTGGAACTATGATCATCAGATTGAACTTTCCGTTGCAAGACATATCGCGGATGATTATGGTGAACATTCTTTCAGACGTGCGACAACATTACTTAATACTATTCCTAATCACAATTTTGACCAACAAAAAGAAATTCTTTTTGAAAAAACACATGTGTTTATTAAATTAAATGGAACTGCAGGATATGCATTGCCGAAGCATACTTTGGTCGGTGACCCTATTGATTCGGCTAAAGTATTAATTAGTAATGATCCTCATCCATTTCTCTACGAAGCAGTTAAGCATTTTTCTCTAATAAAATATGATGCCAAAAATTATATACCTTCTATAAAATTTTCATTTGAGAATGAAGGAATTATAAACGATCAAAAAGACTTAATTAAGGAAGCGTGTGAGAAAATTGAAAGGCTTGTGATAATGGGTTACTCTTTTCCGAATGATAATAGTCAGGTAGATAGTGAAATGATAGGGATGATGACTTCATTGGCTGAAGTTCATATTTTTGATTTAGATGAGAGGAAAGACCAAATACTTTCTAGATTTATGAGTCGATTAGATGGAAGAGGAAATATAGGTCCAAAATTTCATTCGAACGTAGATGAAATTCCAATTTTCTAAGTCGCATGACTTCGTCTAACTTCGACTTCTCGCTTCGTTCGCGACTCACGGTTCCCGCTCGCGCTCACTCCGGGCTTCGCCACATTCGCTTTGACGTTCGGCTTGTGATCGCTCACTAAGGTTCGCTCAAGCCTCCGTCAATCCCTTCGCACACAGGCGCTTCGGGGCGCGGCACAGCAGATAACTAAAAATTGTCGCGGCGCTTCGGGATCGCTCCGCGACCCTTGCTTGGGCTTCGCCAAATTCCGCTTTGTCACTTCGCTTGCAAAGGCAAGCTCGTGCCAAGTCCTTCGGACTCGCGGAACTTCGACAATTATATTTCGTTAGACGAAATGTGGGAAAACTTTCCGTTTTCTTATGGTTTTCAAAATACACTTTTTGGATCTCATATAGAAGCATTTTAAGGATTCTTCTATATAAATCTTGCTAAAATAATTGTATTGACATAAGGCACACGTCTACTAGTTAAAACGTATGGTTTTTGATTGGGATAATATTAAAAATGAAACCTTAAAGGCGGAGCGAAATATTAGTTTCGAGAGGATAGTTATTGAAATTGAGTCAGGATCTGTCTTAGAAATTCTAAAACATCCGAATAAAGAAAAGTATCAAAATCAAATTTTGATTATCATCGAAATAGATAATTACGCGTGGGTAATACCTGCAATTGAAAGCAAAAATACATATTTCTTAAAAACTGCATATCCCTCAAGAAAATATACTAATACCTATTTACCGGAGACAAATCTATGAAATATAAACTTAGTCAAGAAGAGAAGAGTTTAGAATCTTCTATTGAGAAAAATGAATGGAAACCGGTTGATAACAAAGCGCAGTATTTAAAAAAATTTAGATCTGCAGCAAAAAATACATTATTAAAAGACAAAAGAATGAATATTCGAATTGCTGGAAAGGATATTCAATTATTAAAAACTAAAGCCTTGGAAATTGGTATTCCTTATCAAACTTTAGTTTCAAGTATATTACATCAGTATGTAACTGGAAAATTGAAAGAACGGTGAGAAAGTTCTAACTTCGGCTTCTCGCTTCGTTCGTCACTCACGGTTCCCGTTCGGACTCACTCCGGGCTCCGCCACATTGCTTTGTCACTTCGGTTCGCGAGACGTTCGCTAAGGCTCACTCGAACCTTGTGCCAACCGCGTCGCGCACAAGCGCTTGCGGACGCAACGTCGAGAAGTCTCTTTCGTTATGCGAAATCTCAATAACCTTTTCGGAATCAATAAAAATGATAAAAAATACAATAATAACACTAATTTTCATCTCTTCTTCTATTTATTCCGAAGAAATGATCGTTACTGCAAGGTCAGGATTAATTTTACGAAGCCAACCTTCAAGAAAATCTACAAAATTGGCAACTATACCCTTCGGCAAAATTGTGAATCGGATAGACAATTTCAAAAAAGAAGATCCTGAAACCTATAATAACATCGATTCCGAAAGTAATCTAGTCTACAAATATCACCACGAATATGCTTGGTATAAAATTCGCTACAATGAAACTACCGGATATGCATATTCATATTACTTAATTGAAAATTCTGTGGAAAACAATAAATACTTCCTTTATGATGAAACTCAAAATAATTTGAGATTAAAAAGAGACTTTCATAAGTATAACAACTCGGATGGATCGATTAGTTATTCTTTTGTGAGTAATTTTTTTACTGATGATTCTCTTTTATTTTTCTTAGAAACTCCATTATATTTCAATGAAAATGTATATATAGATCAATCAGTCGCCTATTTAAATCGACCTATCGAACCAAGTGAAAGACAATCTTATGAGGGAGGATTTTTGCCATATTTTTATTCCCGAATAGTCAAAGCAGATTTAACAAAAAAGGATAATTTAACAGATTTATTGATAATTTCAGCCAATTCTTATGAATCTAGCATTGAAAATAGCATAAAACACGTCATTTCAATTTACTATAATAATACTTTAACAAGAAAATACGAAATTGAAGTTAAAGATGATCAAATGCCAGTTTTTCGTTTTAACAACCAAAATATGAAAATAAAAAAAAGTATTTCGAATGCCTTTAGGTGCTTAAATAAGTATAGAAATGTTCCTCCAAATAAAATTCCCAAAGGTTTCCAATATCATCAATTATTCAAATTCTCATTCGCAGAATATTTTAAGGTTATAAACGACCACAAAGTTAATATTAAAATTTGCAATTTAGACATTGAAATAAATTTTGAGGAAAATTCAATAAATTGAGACTTCGCATAACTTCGACTTCTCGCTTCGTTCGTCACTCACGGTTCCCGCTCGGACTCACTACGGCCTCCGGCACATTGCTTTGTCACTTCGGTTCGCGGGACGCGACTAAGGTCGCTCGAACCGAAGTGACAACCGCATCGCGCGCAAGCGCTTGCGGACGCAACGTCGAGAAGTCTCTTTCGTTAGACGCAAAAGCCCCAAAATATTCTTGAGCACAAAATTAAAATGCGAGGGGAGAACTTTAAATTAGTAGCCCAAATATGGTTTGACTTCGGTAACACTGTTGTGTATACTATGTTGCAACGAGCAAAAGTATGGTTAAAAAACTAATTCAACACGGAAACAGTTCTGCATTAATTATAGAAAAACCAATTCTTGAACTTTTACATATTACTTCAGATACTTCTTTGGATATTAGCACTGATGGTAAAAGTTTAATTATCACCCCTATCGATAGAAAATTAGAAACAAGTCTTGGGAAAATAAATAGGAAACATGGCAAGACACTAAAACGACTTGCTGAATGAGTTTAACTCCTATTAGATATTTATCTTACGAAGAGATTCTTTATATTCATAAGAACCAAATAGAAGAATACGGTGGCTCTTTCGGAATTAGAGATAAGAGTCTTCTTGAATCGGCCATAGCTCAACCGTTTTCTGGATTTGATAATCAAGAATTCCATATTGGTTTGATACAAAAGGCAGCAGCATATTTATTTTATCTTTGCAAAAATCACGCTTTTATAGATGGGAATAAGCGAGTTGCACTTGCCTCAGCTTTGATTTTTCTAGATTTAAACGGAGTCGAAATGGAAAATCAAGAAGATTCATTGTATGAAGTCACGATCGGAGTTGCTGACGGAAGTGTTTCATTAGAAAGCATTATAAAGACTTTCGAAAAGCTAAAACTTTAATTCTGTTTTAATAGAGGAGGGGCTTCAGCGTCTAACTACGGCTTCTCGCTCCGTTCGCGACTCGCGGTTCCCGCTCGGACTCACTGCGGCTTCGCACATTCGCTTTGACGTTCGGCTTGCGAGCCGCGACTAAGGTCGCTCGAACCTCGTGCCAACTCCATCGCGCACAAGCGCTCGGAGACGCAACGTTGAGAAGCCTCTTTCGTTAGTCGCCATGTTTCGGGATTTAAGTTTATGAAAAGAATGTTATCATTTTTAGGGATAATCGTCTTCACAATAGGAGTAGATTCTCTCATTATCGAAAGATACTTTGTTAGCTTTCCTGAATATGAATTCGAATCAGAGAAAGTTACCAAAGATTTAGATGGATACCGAATCATAGTTATTTCAGATCTTCACTACGGCTTTTTGAATCCAGAATTCTGGATTCAATGGATTGTCGATAGGGCTAATGCCAAAGAGGCTGATTTAATAGTAGGGCTTGGAGATTATGTAAAGAAAAGAAATACAAATGAAGAATTATTTAAGGTTTGGCCTATTCTAAAAGAGCTTAAAGCAAAGGACGGGGTTTACTTAGTAAATGGTAATCATGACCATTGGGCTAATAATGATTTATCACTTGAACTTTTAGAAAAAAGTGAACGATCACTTAGAAACAAGAATATAACAATAAATCGGAATGCTTCACGATTCATCGTTGCAGGAATTGGAGATTTTTGGGAGGACGTTACTGAGTTTGATGCAGCTTTGTCTGAAACATCTTCAGATGATTTAAGAATTGTATTAGCTCATAACCCAGATTCATCAAATATTAAACATAAAGAGAAAGTGGATTTATTTTTAACAGGGCATACTCATGGCGGACAAGTAAGGGTTCCAATTTTCAATTCTTCACCTATTCTACCTGTAAAGGATAAAAACTTTGATAAAGGTTTCAAAAAAAATAAGTTTGGGGAGAATGTCTTCATTTCATCTAGTATTGGGTGGTCAATTCTTCCAATTAGGCTTTTTTGTCCTTCAGAAGTGCCAATCATTATATTACGCTCTTTGAAGTCGCAACACAGCGACTAACTTCGACTTCTCGCTTCGTTCGTCACTCGCGGTTCCCGCTCGGACTCACTGCGGCTTCGCACATTCGCTTTGACGTTCGGCTTGCGAGACGGCGCTAAGGCGCCTCAAGCCTCCGTCAATCCCTTCGCGCACAGGCGCTCCGGGAACGCGAACGTCGAGAAGTCTCTTTCGTTAGACGCCATTGACAATGTTTACTGAACCTGAAGAAAATACAATACTCTGGCGATATTTGGACTTGCCGAAATTTTGCTCAATGTTGCAGCGAAAGGAGGTATATTTTTCGAATCCAAGTGAATTTTCGGATAAACAAGAAGGTAAACTAATCAAGTCGCATGAGATATCCATGGCACGGCTGATGGGTGCCATCTCATCTATTTTTGAAGAGTCATATCAAGCCCTTGATAAAATTGTCTTTCCCGATGACTCTTCAAGATATCGTTATATCGCACATTTAGCTGCAATATATGCATCAAAAGTTGGCTATAAAAATCGTGAATATTTTGAAAAATATATCTATAGTCTGGAGAGATTGTTAATTCATTCTGATCAAAAAGCAATATCTGAATTAGGAAATCTTGAATTCAAGATGACTCATAATATGCTGACCGAAAATCTCCCTAACCTTCTCGTAAAACCCATTTCAATATATTGTTGGCATGAAAATGCCGGTGAATCTGAGAGCATGTGGAGAATATATGCCAATAAAGGGTTAGCCTTGAAAAGCACTCCCGCGAAGCTGAAGTCCAGTCTTACTCTACCTAAAAGCGGCGAAACGTATAACTGCATTTCGGCTCTTAATCATGTTAAATATATTGATGATCCAGTTAGTATTATAGAGAATTTAATGGTAACTAACAACAAAGATTCCGAACCTTCACCGGATAATGGGTTTTTTAAGCATGTTCTTAGAGCAGAATTGTACAAATCATATCTTTTAAAACACAGTGCTTATCGCTACGAAAATGAAGTCCGCTTCATACTTCAAGAGAAAGAGAATAGCTCGTTGAATGTGATGGATATGAAAAATACATTTAATGGCAAGTATATTAAAGCAGATATTGAACAAATGATTACAGAAATTGTGATTTCGCCTTATGCTGAAGACTGGTTTATTGATGTAGTAGCAGGCGTAATTGAAAAGGAAGGGGTTAATTTGAAACTTGAAAAATCATCCCTGAATGTTTAAGTTGTCAACGTCGTCTAACTAAAGCTTGCCGCTGCGTTCGCCACTCACGGTTCCCGTTCGGTCTCACTCCGGTCTTCGACACATCGCTTCGGGAACTTGGCTAAATAGTAAAAGAAGAGTTTTTTAGTAAGAGAAGTTCTCGACCCTGTCGCGCACAAGCGCTCCGGGACGCGACGTCGGCAAGCTTCTGTCGTTAGACGAAATGCGGCTTGTAAATTGATGTGAAAAGAAAATATTTACAATTAAAAGATTTATGATATACAATTATATTTTGCTTAGTTTTATCTTCGTTTATTTATTCTCGCTAAAACAAATATCGAGTGAGGAAGGAAAACAAGGGTATAAAGCAGTTTCAGACTATCCTTTTTACATAAATTTTAATGTTACTGATAATTTACGTATTACGACTCGTTTGGAAACAAAAGACACGGGAGATTATCAGATCGTTATTGGTTCAAATGACTATCTTTCATCTACATTTGCATCGCTGATTTCCATTAAGTTAAATGGTGAATATCATAAAGAGATTGAATATAAAAGTATTGTTAAAGACGGAAGAATATTTTTAGAAATTAATTTTTCCATTAAAAATGGAGCGGCTTATCGAAATCAATACATTGATTGTTTTATTTCGATATTAAGTGAAAAGCGTCGCAAACTAAATACGAAGGACAATGCTCTATTTAATTCGGCAATATTAGAATTTGGGTCTAGAAAATTATAGTTTTGTTTAACTATAGATTGTTCGGAAACATTCTAAATGGAATATTGCGGAAATTAGTAGCCGCACTTCGTCTAACTTCGGCTTCTCGCTCCGTTCGTCACTCACGGTTCCCGCTCGGACTCACTACGGCCTTCGGCACATTGCTTTGTCACTTCGGTTCGCGAGCCGGCGCTTAAGGCGCCTCGAACCTCGTGCCAACCGCGGCGCGCACAAGCGCTTGCGGCCGCAACGTCGAGAAGCCTCTTTCGTTAGCCGAAAGTTTACAAATAAATTTTATGAGAATAATATTCATTCCACTATTAATTGTTATCCTAATAGGTTGCGATAAATCTGGATATCGCTATGTTGCCGGTCGAAACGGATTATTTTTGCGTGATTTACCGCAGCAAAATTCTACTAAAATTATTTTAATACCTTTTAATTCAAAGATCAAAATCCAAGGCAAACTAACTAATTCGACAGTCATAGACGACGTAGAAGGACAATGGGTAAAAGCTGAATTCGAAGATTATTCAGGTTTTGTTTTTTCGCCTTATCTCTCTGAGAACCGAATTCCGGAGAACTTGAATATAAAAGGAGATTATATTGGTATTTATGGAGCGGATAACAGCATCTATGGAAAGATAGAACTCAGAGAAGAAAATGTTGGCATTTTGACATTAAATTTTTGTCATGAACTAGTTTCCCCACGAATTAAATGGGAAAAAGATGCGGGGCTTCTATTTATTAAATTAAATAAAGAGGATGAGCATTGCTGCCCAGAAATCAAAAATAAAACTTTACCATTTCGAATTAATAAAGTAAATCAATTGGAGTATATAGGCGAAATGATATATGCTTGTGGTTTAGGCGGTTCTGGTCGGTTATTAACAAAGATGCAAAATTAAATTGCTAACTGTCATACAATACAATAATGTAAACCTTCGGCTAGCTTCGACTTCTCGCTCCGTTCGCGACTCACGGTTCCCGCTCGCGCTCACTCCGGCCTTCGGCACATTGCTTTGTCACTTCGGTTCGCGAGCCGGCGCTTAAGGCGCCTCGAACCTCGTGCCAACCGCGGCGCGCACAAGCGCTTGCGGACGCAACGTCGAGAAGCCTCTTTCGTTAGACGTAATGCCTGCAAAGGACAATTGAACAGGAATGAAACAGTACTTAAAACTCTAACTCTGTATTCCGATTTTTTTAATCTCTCTCCAATTGAATGGCGATTCTTTTATGGATAAGCTTAAAGAAGGGGACCTAATATTCCAAGAAACGTTTTCAGAACAAGGGAAAGCTATTAAAATCGCTACTAAATCAAGATATACACATGTCGGAATAATTTTCAAATATAAAGGAAAACTAAAAGTATTAGAGGCAGTTGAGCCAGTAAAAATAACTGAGATCGATACTTTTATTTCGAGAGGAAAAAATAAGCATTTCGTAATTAAACGGTTAACTAATTCGGAAACGGTTCTCAACGAGGAAAAAATAAAATTAATGAAGTCGATTGGTGATCAATATATTGGAAAGTACTATGACATCTATTTTAACTGGTCCGATGAAAAAATCTATTGTACCGAGTTAGCTTGGAAAATTTTTAAAAAAGCATTGAACATTGAGCTTACTGAAGACAAAAGGTTGAAGGATTTCGATCTAAATAATTCAACGGTCAAATATCTGATGAAGAAGAGATACGGGAAGAATATTCCACTAAATGATTTTGTTGTTTCTCCAGCCGATATGTTTTCATCTAAGAAATTAGAAACGATTACGGAAATGAACTAAGAGTAAATAGGGCAGGCACTACGTCTAACTTCGACTTCTCGCTTCGTTCGTCGCAAACGCCATAAATAATAATTACTAGGAACTCTATATGTCTTTAAAACTTAGAAAAAGGATAAAGTTATTTCCAGGATTTCATATTAACTTTAGTAAATCTGGAATGAGCGCTACAGTCGGTATTAAAGGATTTAGCGTTAATACAGGGACTAAAGGGAACTACTTGAATGTTGGTATTCCCGGAACTGGCATTAATGATCGCATACGTCTAGGTAATTCTCAAAACAACACTACAGAGTTTAATATCCCAGAACGTTCGTCTGAGCCAAATTATAATGAAGTAGAAGAAATAAAAAGCTATGAACCGGAGATTCTAACTAGCGAAGGTCTTTTCGGCTTGAAAGAGTCTATTCTAACTGCTGAAATAGAAAAGAGAGAGCTTAAGATTCAAGCCAGGAAGGACAAACTTAAAAAGTATCTTTTCTTTTTCTTCCATTTGCTCTCATTTGCCTATATTTTCGGCTTCTTCTATAAAGGTATTAGATTGAAGTATGAAACATATAAGAAACTTTCGCAACAGTCAGAGGAAGACTATCAAAGTTTTTCATTAAAGATTGAGTTTACATTGGAAACTCCAATTTTGAATGATTATTTAGTACTTAAGAAAAGCTTTGATTCAGTTTCAAAAATTGATCGTATATGGGATATTACTACTACTCGATATTGATCGCGTAGCAGCTCGTTCTGCAGCTTCATCAGCAATTATTCGTGAACGAGTTGCTTTTGGATTTGATAGGTTAGAATTTATCAACACTGATTATGAAGCGCTCTATTTTAAAAATGCTAATGGGGCAGATATATATCTATATCCTGGATTTGCTGTAATTAAAGAACTTAAGCGAGATGAATTCGGGATTATAGATTTGAGAGATATAGTGATAGAACACCGAGCCCTGCATTTCTTAGAACAAGAATATCTACCTAAAGATAGTCCGATTGTTGACAAGACATGGACTTATGTTAATAAAAATGGTAGTCCTGATAGAAGATTTAAAGAAAATCCTGAAATTCCTATTCTTCTTTATCATGAAATTTATTTAAGAAGTAAATCTGGTTTAAATGAGGCGTTTTCGTTTAGTAATCCTGAAGTAGGTAAGAAATTTTGTGAAAGTTTATCCAATTATCTTTCTGTTATTGGAAAATTAAATTGGAGTTTAGATGATAAAGTAAATTAGATAAAATGGCTATTTGTTGAATGGCGTCAGCGACTAACTTCGACTTCTCGCTTCGTTCGTCACTCGCGGTTCCCGCTCGGCCTCACTCCGGGCTAAAGCCACATTGCTTTGTCACTTCGGTTCGCGGGACGCGACTAAGGTCGCTCGAACCTCGTGCCAACCGCGTCGCGCACAAGCGCTTGCGGCCGTAACGTCGAGAAGTCTCTTTCGTTAGGCGAAAGTGCTAAAATTTAATATAAAAACTATGAATATATTTTACAAAAACAAATATCTATTCTTTCTTTTTATTGCCATTTTAGCAATATCCATCGGGTACATATTATATATACTAAAGATATACTCAGATACATTTGGTAGTAGGCTCTCATCAGATCATAAGGTATGGAGCGAATTCGGAGACTTTCTTTCAGGAGCAGTTGGATCTTTTTTAGGTTTTATAACGATATTGCTTTTGATAATAACAATTTTACTTCAAATTGAGGAGCTACGTGCCACAAAGGAAGAGTTAAAAATTGCATCTAGTCAAATTTCACTTAGCAGGAAGGAGTCTGAAAAAAATAATCTACTTTTCGAAAAGCAACTCGAACAAGCCGAATTATTAGCGTATGAAAGAAAAAAAAATTGATAGTATTCTAAATGTTCTTCAATCTCTCGATTTGGACATTCAGAATCTATTGAAGACTCCTATCCCATACCGGCTTTATAATCCGGATTCTACCGTAAGGGTTGATTTCCGAAACCTATGGGAAGGACCTTATTTATCGAATATTTACATTATCCTAATCTTTCCATCAAGCATATCCAGGAAGCAATCGGACACGAATACGTGCAAACCGAATTACAAATTGCGATATCAAAAATCGAAATCTTAGTCGAACAATGGAATGATTATTCCAGGCTTATTCCCGACGAGCCTGAAACAGGAACTGAGTTATATTATTCGAACAAATATTCGTGGATTACGCTAAATTCTGCAACTTTGCAAGAAAGTTTACTTAAACTATTATAAATAAGCACCTTCGCCTAACTTCGACTTCTCGCGGCGCTTCGAGATTGCTATCGCAACTCTCGCTTGGCCTTCGGCACATTTGCTTTGTCACTCGGCTTGCGAGACGCGACTAATGTCGCTCAAGCCTCGTTCCAATTCTTCCGCGCGTTTAGCGCGCTCCAGAACGCAAACGTCGAGAAGCCTCTTTCGTTAGACGGCATCTGCTAAAAATGAATTTTGCAACTTGGTTTGATATTTAAGCCAATTTTGATTTTTTTGAGATTGACGATACGTCATATCTGATGTATTATGATTTGTGGCGAGAAAATGGAAAGTTTACTATTATTCGGAATCCGAGGACGAAGAAAGTGAAATCGAAATTTTTATCAATTCGAAAGATGATAGAAATCAAGCGAAGATATTGGCTTGGATCGAGAAACTTGAGGAATTAGGACCAAATTTACCAAGGCCTTACGCTGATATATTAAAAGACGGTATTCATGAATTACGAATTAAACTTTCCGGAGATCAGGTTCGTATTTTATATTTTTTCTGTTATAAAGACTACGTTATTCTAACAAATCAATTTATTAAACGATCTGATAAAGTTCCGAAGTCTGAAATAGACAAAGCTGTAAAGAGGAGAGAAAAATTTCTTAAGAAATATCCGGAAAAAGAAATAGGGAAGTTATTATCATGAAATCATTCAAAACACATTTAAAATCTAAACTTAAAAACGAGAAATTCACAGAAAAGTTTCAAGAAGAAAAGGAACTAATCAATTTGTCCTTAGAATTGCATGATTTACGGGAAAAGAAAGGTCTTTCTCAGTCTGAGCTTGCAAAAATGGCTCATGTAACTCAACAACAACTTTCGAAAATTGAAAATGGTATAAATTGCAATCTCGCAACTTTTTTGAAAGTATGTCACGCATTAGATCTAGAAGTAAAGGTAAGATCTCGCAAGAATATTGCTTGAGCTTAAAAGCAGACGCCGTCTAACTTCGACTTCTCGCTTCGTTCGTCACTCACGGTTCCCGCTCGGACTCACTACGGGCTTCGCCACATTCGCTTTGACGTTCGGCTTGCGGGACGGCGCTAAGACGCCTCAAGCCTCCGTCAATCCCTGCGCGCACAGGCGCTTCGGGAACGCAAACGTCGAGAAGCCTCTTTCGTTAGACGACATTTGCCCGGGTCGGATGACGCAATTGGCGGCGGCTTCAGCGGATGCGATTGCAAGTTTGGGAGATGATATTTTACCGAAGTCTGTACTCAGTCGAAGACGCTTTGCTTCAACCGTTCTTGACGGATTGGCACAATATACAATATGGTTTTTCCGTATTAGAAAGTTTGATTTGTTTTCCTGATTAGGCCCATGTTACAGATGCACGGAGTTCCGCCTCGTCGCCGCTTACGGAGCTGGTGCAGTTTGCTTTTGCTCGGGCAAACACCGCCTAACTCTCGCTTTCCGCTTCGTTCGCCACTCGCAGTTTAAGCTGCTCGGTCTCACTTCGGCTTCGCACATTCGCTTTGTCACTCGGCTTGCAATTGACGTTCGCTTATGCTCACTCAAGCCTCGTGCCAATCCCTTACGGGAACGCGAACGTCGGAAAGCTTCAGTCGTTAGCTGAAATGGCTATAAATTTATTGTAATTTAAAACAAATCCAATAAGAACCCCTTGACAAGTATATATCTTGATATATACTAATTTTGGAGAAGGTTTAATGCAAACAGCAAAATTATTTATAAATGGAAGAAGTCAAGCGGTCAGATTGCCAAAAGAATTTCAATTTACCGGAGATGACGTCCTTATTCAAAAAGTAGGAGAAGCGGTAATATTAGTTCCTAAGAATAAGGCATGGAATGTATTTTTGGAAGGATTAAATGGATTTTCAGATGATTTTCTGGAGGAGGGAAGAGAAAAACCGAAATCCGATAAAAGAGAAAAGTTTTAATGTATCTTCTGGATACCAATATTTGTATTTTTCTAATTAAAAAGAAAAACGCAGTTCTTTTAGGAAACCTTAAGAAAAAAATAAATAAAGATTTATTTATTTCTTCTTTAACCGTCGCGGAGCTTGAATTTGGAATTCAGAAAAGTGAACATAGGGAAAAAAACAAAGTTGCGCTGATTGAATTCTTAACAATTTTTAATATACTTTCTTTTTCTGATAAAGATGCCGAGTCTTATGGGTTCATTAGGGCTGACTTAGAAAAAAGGGGAAGCGTAATTGGTTCAATAGATATGCTTCTTGCAGCTCAAGCAATTGCTAATAATTATATTTTTGTAACTAATAATACAAAAGAATTTAAACGAATTAAGGACTTAAAACTCGAAGATTGGACTCAATAGCGATCCAATCGCCACTTCAGCTAACTTCGGCTTCTCGCTCCGTTCGTCACTCACGGTTCCCGCTCGGACTCACTCCGGGCTTCGCCACATTCGCTTTGTCACTTCGGTTCGCGAGCCGCGTCTAAGGACGCTCGAACCTCGTGCAACCGCGTCGCGCAAAGGCGCTTGCGGCCGCAACGTCGAGAAGCCTCTTTCGTTAGACGAAATGTCCTAAGCTTAGCTTGATATTGAAAAAGAAACCAAAAGATAATGTGTCAGCTTATTTTCTAAATTTGGACCAAAAATCAGTCTATTTTAAAGTTGACATTAGTATAACCAAAGTTATACCAAGAATATGAAAACGGCAATTTCAATTCCTGATGAGCTATTTAAAACTGCTGAGAAAACAGCCAAGAAACTTGGAATTCCACGTAGTCAATTATTTGCAAAAGCATTAGAAGAATTTATTCAATCTCATAGTAAGGAATCTGTAACTGAGAAATTAAATAAAATTTACAGCAGTAAGTCTAAAGAAACTAAAAATAACATCACTGATTTAGCTGTAGAATCACTTCGCAAGAGTTTAAAAAATGATTCGTGGTGAAATCTGGTGGGTAGATTTAGGAATTCCCTTTGGAAGTGAGCCTGGATTTAAACGTCCTATTCTCATAATTCAAGATGATTCTTTTAATCAAAGTAATATTAATACAATAGTCTCAATTGCAATTACATCGAATCTGAATCTTTCGGAAGCACCAGGTAACGTTCTAATTAGCAAGAAAGATTCAAATTTATCTAAAGACTCGGTAATCAATGTTTCACAAATTGTGACTTTAGATAAAGAAAGATTTCTAAACAAAGTAGGAAAACTTAAATCAAATAAACTAAACGAAGTTGAAGTAGGGCTTAAGTTAGTTACTGGCTTAGATTAAGCACACTTCGGCTTCTCGCTTCGTTCGTCACTCACGGTTCCCGCTCCCTCCGGCCTTCGGCACATTGCTTTGTCATTTCGGTTCGCGAGACGCGACTAAGGTCGCTCAAGTCTCGCTCCAATCCCTTCGTGCACGTCGAGAAGCCTCTTTCGTTATGCGGCAGTTTTAATGTGTTGATATTAAAGTCTGTATATATCTTTTAGTTAAAATTAGAATATTAGAATAGTTTGGACTACTTATTAATATATTAGTCAGGAGTAAAAAATGAATATTAACAAAGCTGTAGATAAATTTTATGAATCGAAAAAGCTTGCGGAAATTGCGGATTCTCCCGTTTCAGCTTTACAAGGATTGAGCGAAGGGGACGCTGATCTCTTACAAAAAGCATTTAATGTAAAAACAGTTCGTGACTTGGCAAGTTTAAAATATGTAAAGTGGGCCCAATCGATAGTTGCATTGGCCGATACAGAGCAGTAAAAAGGAGATAACATGGCAATTCCAGCAAAGGTACTAGATAGAATTACTTCAGGACTAAAGAAGTTTCAACCTGTTCTCTCATCTGCCAAGACAAGAGATGTGAATGAATCGGATACTGTAGTAATAATTACAGATATGCTTTCTGAAGTCTTTGGTTATGATAAGTATTCGGAAATTACAACTGAACATGTAGTAAAGAAAACTTATTGTGATTTAGCAATCAAAATCGATGGGAAAGTTAAGTTGTTAATCGAAGTAAAAGCTATTGGATTAGACTTGAAAGATGATCACATTAAACAAGCTATTGATTACGGTGCTAATGCTGGAATAGAGTGGGTAGTTTTAACCAGTGGAATGAATTGGCAAATATATCGAATATCATTTTCCAAACCAATTGATAAAGAATTAGTATATGAAATTAATTTTGCAAATATTAATCCAAAAAATGAAAGTCATATTGAACCAGTCTACTATTTGTGCCGAGAAGCACTTGGAAAGTCGCTATTAGATGAGTATCATTCGCAAAAGCAAGCGTTAAGTAAATACTACATTGGTCAAATGCTCTTAACCGAAACTATTTTGGATGTCATTAAGCGTGAATTGAAACGACTTACTCCAGGAGTCAAAATTGAAAATGAAGAAATTGAGGAAGTGCTAAGAACTGATATCATTAAACGAGATGTATTAGAGGGTGAAAAAGCAGTTGATGCAAAGAAAAAAATACAGAGAGCTGCAAATACCTATCTTCGAAGTTCTTCTCCGTCTCCCAAAAAGGATACTAAAGATTCTTCGATTACGGATCAGCGTGTTGATGAAATTTCTCCAAATTTGGAATCGACTTCAAATTAAAAAATCACAGCGCCTAACTTCGTCTTCTCGCTCCGTTCGCCATTCACGGTCCCCCAGTCTTGCTTGGCCTCCGGCACATTGCTTTGTCACTTCGGTTCGCAAAACGCGACTAAGGTCGCTCAAACCTTGCGTCAACCGCGTCGCGCACTAGCGCTTGCGGCCGCAACGTCGAGAAGCTTCATTCGTTAGGCGGCATTTTAAACTTTTATGAATTCTAATAAAGAAAAAGAATTTTTATTCACATTTTGGACGTATCCTTTAGAGTTCCCGATACATATTTCTAAAAGCTTGTGTCTTACAATGGATAATCCTCGAACTTCTGCGGAAATCTCGGGTTGCGCAACTTATTGAAGTTAGATTTTCAGAAGGGTATGTAGCGAATCTTGAAGAATTTATAAAGAAATTTTTTGAAACGCACCGTGCAGATGATTCTTACATTGATTATATTTATGTTAAGAGCTTGTCCCAAAACTACTTTAAAGCCATCCTTAAAAGAATCAGAGTAAAAACGATTTTGAGAATAGATAAATAATTATTTTCTTTAAATTCGCAACATGTTTTAGCAGCTCGAAAAGAATTAATCCAAGCGAAGGTTCGTTCGACTACACATCGAAACTTTTTTAAAGGTCGAATCTATTCGGGAGTTTTTGTATTCTTTTTATTCGGAATTCTATAGCGTATAGCGAATCTTTCTTTTCCTTAGATCATTCTTAATTTGTTGCCCAATGTAAGCTTTATCAAGAGACAATATCTCGGGTCTCAGAAACTTTCTATTTTTATAAATTCGAAATTTATTTAATGTTGAAGAAAGAAGTTTAGAATCCTGGGTCCCGGATTGAGAAATCACAAACGAAATTGCTGCTCCTAATCGATCAACGAGTATATGTCTTTTACCGTGGTCCGTCGGATTTGGTCCGGTGAAAAGCCCCCTTTGGAACCCTCGCTTGACTTCCATCTGCTGCCATTCTTTTCATTCTGATCTTAATAGAATGATTATAGAGCTTTAAAGCCTCTTTATGATTTTTATCAAAAATTCCAGCTTCTATCCATTCTTGAAATCTTCGATGAAGAAGTCGATTTGCTACTGAAGATCGGAGGCATATATCGCCAAGGAACTCCTGTCTTAACTCGATAGAATATCGGAGCAAGTGTCGTCCTATCATCTAAGCGAAAGTCGTCCGCCATTAGAAATGATCTCGTATCCTTAGGGACTGTAGCTCTTGTAATTTGAGCCAGATCGGTTCCGGAATATCTAAATGTCCTAATTTCGATTTCATGCAATCTATATTACCTTTGTCGATTTAAGTACAAGCAAGTTTTGGGACAAACTCTAAGCTATTTTTGAATACTTTCTCATTCCCTGATCTATAAATCGATCTACTATTTATAGAATCGTCAGCAAGGATTGAAGGAAAGATAAAATAATATTTGATGAATAACTTCCATTTGGTCATACAGGAAATTAGAAATAATTTAAGACTATTTTAAATTCAATAAATAAGGTATATTAATGCTTTTAAATATAGTTTAAATCAAGAGATATTATTAACTTTTAATTTAGCAATATTCAATAATTATAAATAATTCAATATCAATCCTAATTGTTCAAAAGGAATCCAACAATCTAATGAAGAAGTATTTAAAATTTACAATGGCCCTAATTTCCTCACTATTTGTCGTTCAATGCGGTATGGCGTTAACTCCCCGCACAACCGTAAAGATTCCTCAGGAAACCGAGTCTGAAATTTTCAGACTGAATCTATATGAAGGTGAAGTTAAAAGTTTATACGGAATTAATATTGGAATATTAAATAAAATCGAAAAAACACTTGTTGGTTTGCAGATCGGCATCTTTAACAAAGTAAAAAATCATGGAAATCCGAATCAAGGGAATTTTTATGGAGTTCAAACCGGACTATTTAATCAAGCATACTCCCTATATAACCCGGTTGCAATTCAAATTGCACTAGTTAACTATCTTTCAGTTGCTGGCACTACTCCAGAACAATCTGCACTGGTCTTTCAATTTGGATTATGGACACATTCTGAAAATTCTCCGACAAAAGGTCTGACCATCGGACTTCTACTGAATACGCAAGAGTCTGGGAATACCGGTTTGAACATTGGATTAATAAATGCCTCCGCTACTACGAACGATAGGGCCTTTGGCTTAAACTTGGGCGGAATTAATTTAGGAAGTGGTATGAATGTAGGAATTGTTAACTTAGGCGGACCGGTCAGCTTAGGAGTTCTCAATTATGGAAGTGGTTTCCAAGTGGGACTTTTAAATATCTGTTATTCAGATCGCTCTTTCCTTCCCTTTATGTTTCTTATAAATTATTGTAAAAGTTAAAGTAGGATATTCACTTCTGGAGTTCCCCCGATTTAGTGGACACGTATATGCAAGAATAAAGGATTAAAAAAGGATGGCCCGTAAATCGCAGAGCCTGAGTAGGTAACTGCTACGAAAATGCTCCGATGGAATTCTTTTTTAAGACTTTGAAAGTTGAGGAATTTTATAGAAGGGAATTCTCTACAATTAAGGAAGCTAAATATTTTCTGGATTCTTCTCTAACGTTTGGATTCAAAAAAATTTCTTTCTGCATGTCGGTTTTTTTCCTGAGGTTAAAAAATACCGAATTCTTAGAATCAGTTGATTCTTTCGATTCTTGAATTCATTTTTAATCCTAATTAAAACTTCCACTGGATTCTTTTCGAATTCTCTCTTGGAATTGTTTCGATTCATTGAAGAGAATCGGATCTACTGGTAATTTCCTGACAAGACTTCCTCGAAAAAAAACGCAACCCGGGCGACCAAAGTTCTCGATTGGCAGAGTAAAATACTCGACGTCTAATATTGTGACAGGAAGTTGAATTATGCCTCAGTATAGATCCCGTACCTCCACCCACGGCCGCAATATGGCCGGAGCCAGAGCGCTCTGGCGCGCAACCGGCATGAAAGACAATGATTTCGGAAAACCGATCATCGCAATTGCCAACTCTTTCACTCAATTTGTTCCCGGTCACGTCCATCTGAAAGACCTGGGTCAACTGGTTGCCCGAGAAATCGAAAAAGCGGGTGGAGTAGCAAAAGAGTTCAACACCATCGCCGTGGACGACGGTATCGCTATGGGTCATAGCGGGATGTTGTATTCTCTTCCGAGCCGGGATCTTATTGCGGACTCCGTTGAATACATGGTAAACGCTCATACTGCCGACGCTCTCATCTGCATTTCTAATTGTGATAAAATTACTCCCGGCATGCTCATGGCCGCTCTCAGATTGAATATCCCGACCGTTTTCGTTTCGGGAGGTCCAATGGAGGCAGGAAAAGTAAATTGGGGTGGAGAAGTTCGTAAGCTCGATCTCATAGACGCGATGATTGACGCCGGAAATCCGGATGTCTCGGATGAAAAAGTAGCCGAGATAGAACGCTCCGCTTGTCCTACCTGCGGCTCCTGTTCCGGAATGTTTACCGCAAATTCTATGAATTGCCTAACGGAGGCTTTGGGTCTTTCGCTTCCGGGTAACGGTTCCACTCTTGCCACTCATTCCGACAGAAGACAATTATTTCTGACTGCGGGTAGTCTCATCGTCGACATTGCAAAACGATACTATGAACAAGACGACGAATCCGTTCTTCCGAGAAACATTGCAAATTATCAAGCGTTCCAGAATGCGATGAGCTTGGATGTCGCGATGGGCGGTTCTACAAATACCGTGCTTCACATTCTTGCCGCAGCAAACGAAGCCGGCATTCATTTCAAAATGGAAGATATCGATCAAATTTCTCGAAGAACACCTTGTATCTGTAAAGTCGCTCCTGCGAGTCAGAAATATCACATGGAAGACGTTCATAGAGCGGGAGGAGTCATCGGAATTCTTGCAGAATTGGATCGAGTCGGTCTGATCAATCGAGACGTTCCTACGGTTCATTCTCCTACATTAGGAAAAGCTTTAGAAGAATGGGACATCGTTCGTCAGGCTTCCGGGTCCAAGGCTTTCGCTCTATTCTCCGCGGCTCCGGGAGGAGTTCCCACAACCGAAGCATTCTCCCAATCCAAACGTTGGCCGGATCTTGATTTAGATCGAGTCAACGGATGTATCCGCGAAGTGGAACACGCGTATTCTAAAGAAGGTGGACTCGCTGTTCTTTATGGAAATATCGCTCCAGAAGGTTGTATCGTAAAAACCGCCGGAGTGGACGAATCGATTTGGAAATTCAAGGGCAGAGCCCGTGTGATGGAAAGCCAGGAAGAAGCGGTCTCCAAAATTTTAGGCAACGAAATTGTAGAAGGTGATATCGTCATCATTCGTTATGAAGGACCAAAGGGTGGGCCGGGAATGCAAGAGATGTTATATCCGACCACCTACTTAAAATCCAAAGGTTTAGGAAAAGCGTGTGCCCTTCTTACGGATGGAAGATTCTCGGGAGGAACTTCCGGACTTTCCATCGGACACGTTTCACCGGAAGCCGCCGAGGGTGGAGCAATAGGACTTGTGGAAGAAGGTGATATGATCGAAATCGATATCCCGGACCGATCCATTCATCTTAGAATTTCGGACGCGGATCTTGCAAAACGTAGAATCGCAATGGAAGCCAAAGGTAAGGACGCTTGGAAACCGAAATCTCGTAAGAGAGTTGTTTCTCCGGCCCTTCGCGCGTATGCCGCGATGACAACCTCCGCGCATACCGGAGCGGTGAGAGACGTAAGCCAGGTCGAACCAAAGTAAACCGCGACCGACTTCTCTTAATTCAAGGAAGCTCCCTTTGCCATTTTAGATCCTTAGGGAGCCGCGAAATCCTCTTACCGCGTAGTAAGAAGGCGCGCCGTTGTGATAAATAAAAATATTTCCGTATCTGTTATCGGCGAAAATGGCTCCACCGAGTTTTCGAATCGCAGAAGGTGTTTTCACCCAACTCGAAGTTTTCAGATCAAAATTTCCGAGCTTCTGTAGTTCTCGGTATTCTTCTTCCGATAAAAGTTCAATCCCCATCGCCTCCGCCATATCAAGAGCGCTGTTCTTCGGTTTATGCTCTTTCCTTGATTCCAAACCTTCCCGATCGTAACAAACACTTCTCCGGCCCTTGGGGCTTTCTTCCGAACAATCATAAAAAATATATTCGCCGGTCTTCTTATCATGGCCGACAACATCCGGTTCACCGCCGGTTTTTTCCATCTCGTTGAGCGACCATAGTTTTTTGGGATTCGCTTCCAGCCTCGTTTTTACTTTTACCCACTCAAGATCCTTATGGCGTTTTACGTTTTTTTCAAAACGGGCTTTCAGCGTTCGGAGTAGTTCTTCGCGTTGCTCCGATGTTAGCTCCTTCTTATCCTTATTTACTTTGCTCATATTTTTATAGGATCTATCTTCATTGAATAGATTTGTCAAGCCTATCCTAAGTCTTGAAATTACAAAACGCCCGACGTGATCTCGCGATTCTAAGTTGAAAATCGTAAACTCTTATTTAAGGGTTTCTAAATATTTGCCGAGGTTGGCAATGTGTTGTTTAGCACCTTCGATCGCGCCGTATTTTTCATTGACTCTTTCCAGTTCCTCTTTGCTCGGGAAGATTTGTTCCATCGTTAGGTTCACACCTTCACCGGATTCTTCGAATATAATTTTCGATTGAAAGTCGACGTCCTTTGTGCCTTCACCGTCTCCGAGATGTTTGTAGTAAATGTAATGAGGCTTTTTAATCTCTATAAATTGGATTTTGTTTTTATAGTCGTGTCCATCTGGACCATGCATAACAAAATCCCAAATCCCACCGTTTGAAAAATCCATACTCCGAGTCGTTAGCGTAAATCCATCCGGTCCCCACCATTCCGAAAGATGTTCTTGAGACGACCATACATCGAAGAGAAGCTCGATAGGAATATCAAAGTACCTTTTGTAAATGACTTTATTTTCTTCGATCGTTGTTCTCACGTTATTTTCTACCATCTGATTTCTCCTTTTTTAGTTTCAATACATACTTTTCCAGTCTATCCAGACGTTTGTTCGATAGATTTATAATTTCTAATAGCCAATCTTCCATTTCATCTATTCCCGATCTGTTAAGACTGTAGATACGTTTTTGCGATTGCTTCTTCATTTGAAGCACCTTCGACTCTTTTAATACTTTCAAATGTTGCGAGATAGCGGGCGGACTCATCTTAAAATTTAAGCTAATCTCTGTCGAAGTCAGCTCTCCGTTTTTCGCCACCAATTTCACAATTTCCCTTCTTGTGTCGTCCGCCAAGGCGGCAAAAGCATTCATAAAATTATATTTAATCCTATACTTAATTAAGTCAATACTTAAATAAAGAATTCAATAAGAAATTTGAGTCTTCCAGGACAATCCGTGAAAAGTTTTTGAACACGGGCAGGCTCTTGATTCAATACGAATCGAGATAGAATCAGGCCTTTTATCGGTGGGGGAAGAATGAAATTACTTTCTATCAAAACATTGGATCAATCAGAATCTAACTCGTGCTCCATTTGTCGCATTTCGCATAACACCCCTTATCATTCTCTGAGCATAGAAGATGCAAATTGGAATCAAAGTAGGAAGGGATTCTTTTGTAAAAGTTTGTAGATCCTTTTCATTTTGTGCGGTTGAGAATCTGCCTTCTAACAATCATCCGGATTTGAAATATTTTAAAAGCAGGAACCCCACACATTTTTAAATTTTCTTTACGAAAGGAATGGGTCTACGCAAGCTTTGTTTACCATATCGGGAAGGGGAGTTCGCAGAACCGTCTTTCAACCCCATAAATAAAAATCATTTCAGAGTCTCAATTGATGAATCCCAAAGTTGATAAATATCTAAGCAAAGCCAAAACATGGCAAAAAGAATTGGAAAAGTTAAGAAAAATCGTTCTTGAATGTAAGCTAACCGAAGAATTGAAGTGGGGGGTTCCCTGTTATACATTTCAAGAAAATAATATAGTTCTAATACACGTTTTTAAAGAATACTGTGCGCTTTTATTTTTTAAAGGCGCCTTGTTAAAAGATTCCGAAGGGGTTCTAATTCAACAAACTAAAAATACGCAGGCGGCACGTCAGATTCGTTTCACCGATGTTCGGGAAATTGTCAAGATGAAGTCGATTTTAAAAACCTACATCAAAGAAGCCATTGAAATAGAAAAAGCCGGATTGAAAGTAAATTTTAAAAAGACTAAAGAATTTACCATTCCCGAAGAGTTTCTAACTAAATTGGAGGAAGTCCCTGATTTAAAAACCGCTTTTGATGCGCTGACGCCCGGACGACAAAGAGCCTACATTCTTCATTTTTCTGCGGCTAAACAATCCAAAACACGAGAGTCAAGAGTGGAAAAATGTATACAACCAATTCTTAATGGAAAGGGATTGGATGATTGAAGCTAATAAAGAGCATATTTGCGCGCAAATAATCGTTCACTCTTGAAACCGAAGTCGTCACAAAAGGATCAATGGTTTGTTTGATTTTCTGCGTTTCTGTTAAACGACATTTTAAAGAATTCTAAACTGCACCAGGATAACAATGAAAGAAATAAAAACAGAAAGTGGAACGCTCGCGTTTTTCAACGAAGATGATATTCTTTTGGAAGATCCAAATTCATTTTTAGAAATCGTATTTTCCACTTCTTCGGAAACGATCGTTTTTTCTAAATCGAATTTTCACGAAAAATTCTATGAGCTCAAATCGGGATTCGCCGGGGAAATTTTGCAAAAAATTACGAACTATAAACTGAGGATGATTATTTTAGGAGATTTTTCCGGGTACGAGTCAAAAAGCTTTAAGGATTTTGTATATGAGAGCAATCAAAACGGGAAAGTGATCTTTATCTCCGATTTAGAAGCCGGTTTGAAGTTATTAAAATAATCCTGCCTCAGTGATTTAAAAACGTTTTGTTCCGTTTAAAACGAAATCATCTGAAAGAGCGGATTCTCTGCGCATGGAAAAAGAACCACCATGCGCATTTTAAATTCATTCAGTTCATATCGTCAATCTTCAAGTCATCCGGGGCAGGCTGGCCTTGACCGACTTCCACAAGATTTTTTAGACTGAGTAAGAAGGTCGCCCATTTCATACTGCAATGCGCTGTGAACTCGCTTTCATTTTTCCAATCCTGGTGTCGAAATTGAATGATCGTCATTCCCTCTCCATCCGGCGCCTTACTCGCATTCAATTTAAAATCGATATGAGAACCGATCCAGTCGTCCGGTCCGGAAGTGCATTCCCAGAGCACACGTTGTGGAGCGAGTTCTTTCACTTTCATTTCCATATCGGCCTTGTGTCCAAAACTGAAACGAATCGATTCACCCAGACCGGACACTCCTCCTGAAAATGGTCCTTCCACTTCTTTTGTCCACCAACCCGCAAGACCCGCCTGTGTCGTCAGCGCCTTGATCACTTCTTCCGCCCCAGAACGTATTCCAATTTTGTGATATATTCCGTTCATATTTTTCTCCTTCTACATTCCTTAAATTTTTCTTTCCGGCATCGCCGATAAAGACGTTGTTTTAGTTTTTCTCGTTAAACCATTCCGAGTAGGCATCGAGAATATGGGTCCAGCCATAGGTATGAGATTTGATTGCGCTCTCGTCGGCGAGACGTTCGTGAATCAAAGTCACAAGAGTCTGAGGTTTTTGAATCGCACCGGTAGAAGTTGCGACCGTAGTCATAGGAAGTGCGGTGAAAGTGATCGTAACCAGAGTATCAAGTCCGCCGGTAGCATGGGAACGCCAAGTGAAGACTAACTTAGTAGGCTCTTCAATGGTTTGGTATTCACCTTCGTGGGGAAGGGTTTTCCCGTTGAGAGACATATCGATTCGAAATTTTCCACCGGGACGCGGATCGATGGCGACGGATTCCACAACGGGATCTCCGGATAAAAACCATCGCATTAAATTTTCAGCGTCAAGCCACGCTCGAAAGAGTCGGGTTTGGTCCGCGTTAATTTTTTTTTCTACTTTTAGTACGGGGTTCGTCATTCTTATTCTCCTCTTCTTCCATAAATGCTTCGAGTCTATCGAGTTTGTTGGTCCAGAATTCTTGATGATAGGTAAGCCAGGCAAAGGCTTCCGAAATCGTTTTGTTTTGCAACTCGAGCCGAAAACTTCTTCCGTCTTCGGGGGCTCGTACTTTGCGAACCAAACCCGCCGCGTTCAAGACATCGATATGTTTTGCAACTCCTGCAAACGACATCGAGAAGGGCTCCGCCAACTCTGAAATCGTAAGCGAACCCTCGCGCAGACGTTCCAGCATCTGCCGCCGAGAACGATCCGCGAGCGCGGTAAACACGCGATCGAGCTTCTGTTCGTTTTCGAGTAATTCAACCATTTGGTTGAGTAAATAAGATTCTCAGAATCTGTCAAATATTAAACCAATTAGTTTAATATATTTCGAGACTCTTTTTGGCCTGGGAATCGATATCGGAATTCTATGTCTTTTCAGATTCCCCGTTCGGATTCTAATTCTGCCTTAGAACTGCAAAATGTAGGAACTGCTACGAAATCTAAAATACAGGAATTTGTAGGAGTTTCTACACAACGAGTTTCAAATTTCAAAAGTGCGATCGCACAAAATTCTCCGAGCCTTCGGGAAAGACTGAAAATTCTAATCTTGATAAGAATTTTGGGAATCGAGAAAGGATAGTGCGAAAATTTTAGAACCTTTCGAATTCAATCTTGAAACCAATACAATAAGAAGAATTTTATAAAGAATGAAACCGCGCATGG
The DNA here is from genome assembly GCF_001729245.1 of Leptospira tipperaryensis. NCBI lineage: Bacteria > Pseudomonadati > Spirochaetota > Leptospiria > Leptospirales > Leptospiraceae > Leptospira > Leptospira tipperaryensis. The sequence continues at coordinate 247,908 of NZ_CP015218.1, forward strand.
AAACGTTATCTGAAAAAAAACTCATCGGAAAAAGAATTCTTTTGTCTCTAACGGACAACAAAACCCAAGAACTCTGGCGAAGTTTTATGCCAAGAAGAGAAGAGATTCAAAATAGAATCGGCACCGAATTCTATTCGATGCAAATATACGATGATTCTTATTTTATAAATTTTAATCCGAATTCTAAATTTGAGAAATGGGCGAGTGTGGAAGTTTCTAATTTTGATCACGTTCCGCATGATATGGAAACGACGATTCTTCCGGCGGGACTTTATGCGGTATTCTTCTTCCAAGGTTCTTCCAGTGAAGCTCCGAAAATCTTTCAGTATATTTTTGGGACTTGGATCCCCGGTTCCGATTTCGTTTTAGATCAAAGGCCTCATTTTGAAATTTTGGGAGATAAATACCGTAACGAGGATCCGAATTCGGAAGAGGAGATTTGGATTCCTATTCGATCAAAATAGAAAAATAGAATCTGTTCCCAGATTTTTTATACGATCGATGTCCAATTTCTGAAATCTCATTGGATATAGCAGTGCAACCCCGTTCCAATAGGAGTATCGAAAATGAACGAATTCACATTGTTGTTCCGCTTAGACTTTCTGCGGATAAAGAGATTTTATGAAGCTTAAATTGATAGGAATCCTATTCGGATTTTTTTTCTTGATCTTTCTTTTTCTCAGCGTGGGAATCTGGAGCGCGAGTAATCAATTACTCTTTCCCGTGTGGAAGGGAGTTACAAAAGACTTGTCGGTTTGTACGGAAGAAACCGAAAAATATTGGGGGAAGGGTTGTGGAAACCTTCGGCTCACTCAAGAATTTCGATTTGAAGAAGTCAAAATTCCATCGATCAACGGTTACGAACTTCCGGGCTGGTTGATTCGAGTTTCCGAGAACCAATTTGGACGCGCGCCAGGTGTTATCTTATTGGTTCACGGTGGAGGATCGGATCGAAGAGAGGAAACAAAACTCATTCGATTCTTTTTAAATCAAAAACTCGACGTTCTTACATTCGATCTTGGTTGTCACGGAGAAGCGCCTTGTCCCATCTCCGGTCTTACTTACGGACATCGAGAATCAAGAGACGTTCTCTCGAGTTATCTATTTCTTACGGATCGTTATTCGAAAGTTTATGCAATGGGATCCTCGGTCGGCGCGGCTTCGATTCTGATCGCACTTCCGTCTATGCCAAAGTTGAGGGCGGTGATCGCTGAAAATCCCATGCTCAGTTTTGAAAAACTAATTCTGGATTCGCCGGCATCTCCTGATTTGATTCCTAACTGGTTTATCCGTTTGCTAATTCGTTTAACAATGTTTCGAGGAGAATTCGACGGCCTCCTAAGTCCTTTACATTCTCTCCGTATCGAAAAAACGATTCCTATCTATTTTATTCATAGCAAAGAAGACAACGTGGTTCCTTATATGCATACGAAAGAATTGACAAACGTCTACAAGGGACCGAAAACTTTCTGGCTTTCAGAGAAAGGAAATCACGGAACAATTTGGGACGCAGATCCTATCGAATATGAAAAAAGGCTTCGCGATTTCTTAAATCAAAAGTATTCCCTTTCCACGGAGGTTTTTAAATGAACGAATTTTTAATACTGATGCGTTTGGATCTTATCACAAAAGAAGAACAACCCTCTCCACAACAACTTCAAGTTTATATGAAACAATATCACGATTGGGTGGAAACTATCACGGCCCAGAAAAAATTTCTCGGAGGCAAGGGGCTTTCGACGGAAGGGAAGGTGATAAAATCCAACCAGGTGATCACGGACGGTCCTTTTGTGGAGATCAAAGAATCACTTGCAGGTTTTATTATGATCTTGGCTGAAGACTTCGAAGAAGCCGTATCGATTGCAAAGGAATGTCCCATCTTAGGAGGCGCCGGCAATAGCGTAGAAGTGAGACAGGTGGTTTCCGTTCACGAAAAAGGATAAAAAACGGATGCCTTCGAGAACGATTTGCGGAGGCATTTCTATCTATGGAAAACGGAGAACTGATTCCCAATCTATTTCGAAACGAGTACAGAAAAATAATTTCAGTGCTCTGCAAACGTTTTGGATTTGATCAGATTGAAATTGCGGAAGACATCGCGAGTGAAACGTTTCTTACGGCGGCTCAAGTTTGGGGAGTGAACGGTCCTCCCGAAAATCCAACCGCTTGGCTTTACAGCGTCGCAAAAAATAAGGCGAAGAATCATTTACAACGCGACACAACCCTTCGAAACAAAGTAATTCCGGAATTAAAAAAGAATTCTATAGAATCCGTAGAAAAGGAGATCGACCTTTCTCCACAAAACATAGAAGACAGCCAACTACAGATGATGTTCGCGATCTGTCATCCTTCGATTCCCGGGGAAGCGCAAATCGGACTTTCTCTTCGGATTCTCTGCGGATTTGGAATTGAAGAAATCGCAGACGCCTTTCTTACAAACAAGGAAACGATCAACAAACGATTGTTTCGAGCAAAGGAAAAACTTAGAAGTGAAAACATCAAAGTAGAATTCCCGAATCCGGCGGAGATCGACGAACGTCTCTCAGCCGTTTTGACTACCGTCTATTTGTTGTTTAACGAAGGATTTTATTCTACCAGCCGAAACAAGACACTTCGAAAAGAACTTTCGTTGGAAGCAATTCGTCTTTGTAGCCTTCTTATTGAAAATAAGAATACGGACAAACCCCAAGTAAACGCGCTCCTTTCTCTCATGTGTTTTCATACTTCTCGATTTGAAGCGAGACAGAACGAAGAAGGGGAACCGATCTTATACGAAGAACAAGATACAAATCTCTGGAATTCGGAATGGATTCGTAAGGGAGAATTTTTTCTTCACCGCGCGGCGAGAGGAGATGAAATTTCAAAGTATCACCTGGAAGCGGGAATCGCTTATTGGCATACGCAGAAGGAAGATACTGATAAAAAATGGAAAAACATTCTGCAACTCTACGATCATCTTCTTACGATCGAAAGTTCTTCGGTGATTCTCCTCAATCGGATTTTCGCGTTTTCTAAAACAAACGGAAAGGAAGAAGGGATCCAAGAAGCCGAAAAATTAAAACTCACGGACAATCGTTATTACTTTCTTCTATTAGGGGATCTATACGCGGATCTGGACCAAAGAAAATCGGAATTGAATTTTAAAAACGCCCTTTCTCTCTCTAAAACACAAAATGAAAAAAACTCCATTCAGAAAAGAATCGATCGTCTTCGAGATACGGAAATAAATACTTGAACCACTTTTGAAAATACATCTCATCGTCGTGCGAAATTATATTTGATTATTTTATAATGGAGTAGAATTAGAATCGCCGCGAACAAACTTATCGATTGATTTCATAGAATCGTTTCCTTTTTTGGAAAATACATCCTTTGATCCATCTAAGGAAAGAGTACCATGTTCGAAGATCAAAAGAATCCGCTTTTTATTTGTATCCTCTTAGGTTTCGGCACGGTCCTCGGACTTTCCGGAATCGACTTGGTGTTGCCGAGCATTCCGAAACTCCCTGAAATTTTGGGAGGAGATCAGACCTTATCCCAATTTGTAATCGCGTCCTTTGTCGCTGGAACCGCGTTCGGAATGATTCTTTTTGGAAACGTCTCTTCTCGAATCGGCACGTCCTCCCTTCTTTTCCTTTCTCTCGCTTGCTATTCCCTTACTTCCTTTCTTTGTTCCTTCTCGCCTAACTTAAATACGTTGATCGTCTTTCGATTTTTTCAAGGACTTTCCTCTTCTGCGGCTGCCGTTCTTGCTCCGGGAATTATCAAGGGACTCTTTGACGAAAAAGGAGCGGCCAAAGCCTTAGGAATTTTGGGAAGTGTGGAATCGTTAGTTCCGGCTCTGGCTCCTATCTTGGGAGTTTGGTTTTTAGGCATCGGGAGTTGGAAATATTCATTTTTTGTAACATCCTTTTTTTCCTTCTTACTCGCGCTTGTGTTTCTTACCATTCGATTGAACGGATTTTCAAAACCGTCTTCCGGCGCAAGATCGGGATCGTATCGAACTCTTCTTTTGTCTCCGGTCTTTCAGAGATATTCTCTCAGTCAGGCTCTGAATCTAGGAGGTCTTCTCGTTTTTGTATTCGGTGCGCCGGTTGTGATCGTAAAAACGATGGATTCCGATATTCATAAATTTGCTCAGATGCAGACGATCGGCGTCGCGTTCTTTATCATCGGCGCCGTTCTTTCTTCTTCTTATCTCAATCGCAAAATAGATTCGGAACATCTTGTTTCGATCGGAACCGCACTTTGTCTTCTATCTTCCCTCTTCATGATTTTCTTTTCTATTCTGGGTGAGAATCATCCAAACACCATTCTTCTTATTTTTCCTCTTATGAATTTAGGACTGGGACTCAGAGGTCCGAACGGTTTTTTAAAAGGAATCATAGCCGCGAACGGAGACGACAACAGAGGATCTTCTCTGATACTTCTTTCGATCATTTCAATTTCAGCGGGGGGAACCGCGATCATCGCTCCTTTTTTAAACTACGGTCTTCTGGCCTTGAGTTTGTTTGTGGGAATTCTTCACGGAATCGCATGTTTGCTTCTGATCTTTCTTCCTTCGTTGCCTTCCGATTCGAAATAAAGAATTCATGATTGCGGCGTCTGAAGAATGGACGGAAAAGGATTGACGCGTCGCAGTTGGAACCGAACTCTTTTGAAAAAGAAGTCTGATTCCGAATATGATACAAGAACTGCAACTTCGTGTTGCTCCGGAGATTGCGGGGCAGGAAGAAGAACTTCGAGCGTTTGTTTCTAAAACTCTCAAAATCAATTCTCAAGAAATCCGTCATATCGAAATCGTAAATCGTTCGATTGATGCGAGACAAAAAACGATCTACATCAATCTCAAAGTTTTAGTTTTTATTCACGAAGACTTCGTGGAAAAACCGATTCTTCTTCCGGATTATCCGAACGTTTCCAACGCGGAAGAAGTAATCGTCATCGGCGCGGGTCCCGCGGGGCTCTTTGCTTCTCTGCAATTGATTCTTTCCGGCAAAAAGCCGATTCTTCTCGAAAGAGGAAAGGACGTAAAAAGTCGTCCGCTCGACCTCAAAGAAGTAAACATCCATCACAACGTAAACGAAGATTCCAATTATTGTTTTGGAGAAGGCGGAGCGGGAACGTATTCGGACGGCAAACTCTATACGAGATCGAAAAAGAGGGGCAACGTCCGCGAAATCTTAGAACTCCTCGTCGGCTTTGGTGCGAGTCGCGATATCTTGATCGAAGCACATCCGCATATCGGAACAAACAAACTTCCTAAGATCGTTCGAAACATTCGAGAAAAAATCATAGAACAAGGCGGAGAAGTTCATTTTAATCAGAGGGTCGTCGACTTTTTGTTAAACGGAAATCAAATTGTAGGAGTGGAAACCAAAAACGGCGATAAGATATATGCAAAAAAAGTAATTCTTGCCACCGGTCATTCCGCAAGAGACATTTTTGAATTGTTAAATCGAAAACAGATCGAAATCGAACTCAAACTTCTTGCGATCGGAGTCAGGGTGGAACATCAACAATCCTTGATTGATTCGATTCAATACAGTTGTGAAAATCGAGGACCGTATCTTCCGCCTTCTCCTTATAGTATCGTAAAGCAGGTGGACGGAAGAGGGGTTTATTCTTTTTGTATGTGTCCCGGCGGAGTGATAGCCGCGTGCGCCACTAAACCCGAAGAGATCGTCACCAACGGATGGTCTTCCTCCAAAAGAGCGAGACCTTCGGCAAATTCCGGGATCGTAGTGGAATTAAGACACGAGGACTTTAAACTCTTCTCCAAATACGGCGCGTTAGCCGCCATGGAATTTCAAAAATCGATCGAACACAAGGCTTGGATCGCAGGCGGAAAAAGACAGACCGCGCCCGCGCAAAAACTCGGGGACTTTGTAAACGACAAACTCTCGGCCGATCTTCCAAAAACTTCTTACACCCCTGGAATCACTTCGGTGGAATTAAAAAACGTCCTTCCTGATTTTATCTTTCGGTCCTTACAACTTGCATTCAAAGAATTTGATAAATCGATGCGCGGTTATCTAACCAACGAAGCGGTCGTTCACGCACCGGAGACTCGCACTTCTTCTCCTGTTAGCATTCCAAGAGATACGGAAACCTTACAACACGTGAGGATCCAAGGTTTGTATCCTTGTGGTGAAGGTGCGGGTTATGCGGGAGGAATTGTTTCCGCCGCGATGGACGGGATTCGTTGCGCCCTCGCTTGCGCCTAATCCTGATAAAACGTCCTTCTTTTCGAAGATTGTTAAACGAATTGAGGATTGTTTTTTAAAAACAAATCCGTTCGTCATTCCTATTTTACCGTAGTAGATGGAAGAACGATAGAGTAAATAAAACAAAAAGTAGAATTTTGTTTCATCTGACAATCTAAGATAAATTTATGGAGAATCCGATCCTTTGGAGATTCCATAGAATGAAATTCAATGCCGCACTCTATCCGTTCTTATTCGCTTCCGTCGCCGCGATCGGAAACGCATTCTTCGCTTACGGTCAAAAAAAATCCACTGCGATCTCGGCGCCGTTTTTATTTCTTGTTCCCACACTTTTGGTTTGTATCGGTCTTTTGACCTTTTCGCTTTTCTTTTACAAACCCGAAACTCTCAAAGAATATCTTTCGGAAAACTGGACTTACTTTTTAATCAGCGGCGTAGGATTGTATTTTACTTTTTTAGGATTTTATCTTCTCTACAGTCGTTTCGGAGCTTCTTATTATATTTTATACGCAGTGCTTTCCATTCTTACCACTTCCATCTTTGTCGGAGTAATCGTCTTTTCCGAGAAAATCAATCTCTTTCATTATCTCTCGATTCTTTCCGCTCTCGTTTCTATTTTCTTTTTCAACTACGGTCAAAACTTAAACAAATGATTTCAGACGCATTTTTAAAAAAGAGAAACCGATGATCGATCCGAATAGAACGCTCTTGGATCGTCTTCGTACACTCAACGCGGAGAAGTTCGAACATATACACGGGGATTTACTCACGCACCTCGTCGGTACGTTTCGAATTTTAGCGGACTGGGGTTCTCCCGAAACTCTCTGCAACGCCGGTCTCTATCACGCCGTCTACGGAACTTTTGCTTATCAGAATCCTCTGATCGGAACCGAAGCAAGAACCGAGATTCAGGAAATCATAGGAGAAAAATCGGAAACGTTAGTCTTTCTTTATGGCTCTTGTGATAGGGGATATTTTTATTCCCAATTCGGAAAAAACGAAACAATCAAACATAAGAATTGGATGACAAAGGAGATTCGGATCTTAACACGCAAAGAAACGGAAGATCTCTGCGAATTAACCGCCGCCAACGAATTGGAACTCGCGTTGACAAACGACTCCTTTCTGGTCCAATACGGAGACGAACTCAAAAGTTTGTTTGAAAGGATGAGTTCCTATCTTTCGGAAAACGCAATTTCAGAATGCAGAAAAGTTTTCCATCTCCATACATTCTAAAATTAGTTTATTATAAATTCATAAACTGTTTGTTTAGGGTTTCCAGATCTCGAATCAGATCCACCGGTTTCGGCTGAATCGTTTTGGCCAATTTCATCCCGTCGTCGATTAGATCTAAGATTAATTTTTTCTCTGCGATCGCCCTTGCGTTTGGCATCGACTTTCTTTCGTTTTTGTAGATAGAAGCCTTTTCATCTATAATGGAAACGATCTTGTTCAGCGCGTGAATCTTTGCTTGTTCTTCTCCCATGAAAATTCCTCCTCTTTTTGGAGAGAGGTTAGAGAAGGGTAAGGAATAGGAAAGCTTATTTTTGCATCCGTTTTCGTACAATCTCTGTTAGCTTTTCTCTTTCCAACCAAAGAAGGACGAAACACGCCGCGGCGCTTGTCAGCGCGAGGAGGAATAAAAAACCCCCGTCGTTTTCTTGTTCGATTCCGATTACAAAAAGATGGGAAAGAATGGCTCCCGACATGAGCCCCGCTCCGAGTAGCGATCCGGACCATCCAAGACCCGGAATAAAAAGCAAAACCGAAGCAAACAATTCCAGAACACCGGTTCCAATTCTTCCCCAAGGTTCCGTTCCTAATTTTGAAAAGATAGCCACCGATTCGGGAGCTCCGGTAAATTTGAAAAATAAAGTCTGAAGAAAGATCAGAGCGACGAGAATTCTTAAGCTAACAAGGATTAGATTCTTTTTCGAAAGATTGGATGCTGACAAGAAGATACTCCTAGGATTCTTCCATGTTCTTCGTTTTTGATTCGAAAGGGTTACACGGTTCCAGACGATTTTATAAGAATCAGGAAACAAAAAGCCCGCTAAAAATCCTTTTGAAATCCAAGCGGGCTATCTTAGTCGAAACACTTTGCTCCTTTCTAAAAAGACGAGCGTTTGTCAAAAAGAGAAAGGTTCGTTTCTATTTGTACATTTCTTCGATTTCTTTTTTGTACTTATCGGCCACAACGTTTCGTTTTATTTTCATGGTTTGAGTCAGTTCGTCTCCGGGTTCGAATTTCTTATCAAGAATTCGAAAGCTCGATACTTTTTCGAAATTCTTAAACCCGTTATCGTTGGATATCAGGGATTTGATTTCGTTTTTAAAAAGACTAAGAACGTCCTGATCTCCGTTTAAATTCTTCACTTCGCTTAACATTTTAGAGCGAAGTTCTTTCAGATATTTTTCGAGAGCCTCTTCGTTGGGTACGATCAAGGCGCCTAACGTTTTTTGGTCGTGCCCGACCACCATCGCCTGATGAATAAACTGACTTCTTACAAGAGCGAATTCGATCGGTTCCGGCTCCAGATTTTCCCCGCCTAAAAGTACGATCGTATCTTTGGCCCTTCCTGAATATTTTAATTCTCCCGAAGTGGTCCAAGCCAAAAGATCTCCGGAGTTCAACCATCCGTCCGAACTCAAAATATCCTTTGTTTTTTCAGGTTCTTTGTAGTAACCTTTCATGACGTGATCGCCCTTGTGCCAGGCGATCCCTTTGACTCCGGGTTTCGTGATTTCTTTTCCCTTCTCGTCCATGAGTTTGATCTGAACTCCGGGAATACAACGTCCCAAGGTTCCTACGGAAATTTCTCCGAAAATTCTTCTCGTAGAAATTCCGGATAATTCCGTCATTCCGTATCCTTCTAAAATCGGAATTCCAATCGCGTTAAAAAACAAATCGATATATTGTGGAAGCGCTCCGGCTCCGGAAAGTGCGAATCTCAATTCTCCACCCAATCCGTCTTTGATTTTGTTAAACGCAAGTTGTGCGATCTGGTTCGGCAACCAGAGAAGCAGAACCACCCACAAGGAAATAAATTTTTGCCATAGAGAGGCGAACGTGGATTGTTCCGTTAGATGAAATTCCAACCCTTGAAGTCTGGAAATATGTTTGTAGTAGGTGACTGCAATTTCTTTGAACAACCCGAATAACGCCTGTTGTGCGGGAGAAGAAGATCGAGCCTTGTCGTGAATTTTATTGTAAAGACTTTCCCAGACTCTCGGAACCGAAAGAAGAAGGGTCGGTTTAATTTCAGCAAGATCTTGACTAAGAGTCGATATCGAAGTAAAGGCTTCGGCTCCGCCTGCGCGGATACAAACCGTTTCCACGAGTCTTTCGGCGATATGCCAAGGAGGAAGATACGCCATACTTCTGTCCGTAGGATAGATCTTGAGATCGGTTCCTTCCAAAGCGCTATCCACGTTAAAAACGATATTCTTATGAGTGAGCATCACACCCTTCGGTTTGCCCGTGGTGCCGGAAGTGTAGACGATCGTCGCAAGATCTTCTTCTCTGATCGCGGATCCTCTTTTGTGAAACTCGTCTCTTCCCTTGGATTGAATCCAATCTTTTCCTTTTTGAATCAAGTCGCTTAACAAAATGACTTCAAAAGGATTTGTGTCGGCGATCCCGCCTTTTTTATCGAAAAGAATGATTTTTTTCAGATGAGGAAACGCTTCCTTCTGATTGAGAATTTTTTTCAGAGCTGTTTCGTTTTCTAAAAACGCGATCGAACATTCAGCGTGGTTTAGAATATAACGCAAATCTTCTTCCGTAGAATCCGTTCCTCGGGGAACATCGACGCAACCTACGTTGGTGATTCCCATACTACACCAGATCCAACGAGCTCCCGAATCCGCGATCAGACCGATCGGAGTTCCGGGTTCAAGGCCAAGGGAAATCAAACCGGAGCCGATTTGTTGAACGGTCTCATAGAGATTTTTAAAACTGTTGGGTTGGTAATTTTTACCGTCGGGTTTGTAGTATTGCGCCGTAGAATCTGCAAACTTCTCCGCAGAAGCTTTCATAACATTGTATAAGGTTTTGGATTGGATTGGGGGAATCTGACTGGTTTTCATAGCAGGGGAGAATTGTAAGAGATCCTACCTTTTCAGTCGAGAAAAAATTTGATCGACAAACAAATTCTTCCTTTTCCATCTCAAAACCTGGAACTATAAATAACGATCGATATAAATAGTCTTTCCGCAAGGTTTCTCTCGATTTCGTGAAACCTTTCTCCGTTGGAGTTCCTACACTAGCCCGGTATTACAAAACAACTTACGAGGTCAGTGTTGAATATGATTTCTGCCGGAAGCTTTCGCACCATAGAGATTCTTATCCGCAACCCCGATCAGATCTTGAACGGACTGAATCGTGGTTTCCGCGTTGCAAGCGATTCCAATGGAAACGGTGATCTTTGAAAATTGACTTTTGAGATGAACGATCTCTAAAGCTTCCACCTTCTCAAGAATGTTCAAAGCTACTACAACGGCGCCTTCGATCGGAGTATCGGGAAGGATCACCGCAAATTCTTCTCCTCCGTATCGAGTTACCATGTCGTTCGCGCGTCTAAGGCTCGCTCGAATTTCTCTCGCGACTGAGATTAAAGCACGATCTCCTTCGACGTGTCCGTAAGTATCGTTGTACTGTTTGAAAAAATCCACGTCGATCATAAGTAAGGAAAGAGAGGAATGGTGTCTGGCCGATCTGCTCCAAGCCAATCGAATCTGTTCGTCGAAATATCTCCGGTTAAAAATTCTAGTGAGTGGATCGAGATAAGAAAGCTCTTCCATCTTTCCGGCGTATTCTTCTATCTCTTCTTTTTCTCTACGAATCGTCCGCATTCTTTCGGACAACGCAAGGGATAAGAATAAAACGCTGAGTATGATTCCGGTTTGTAAAAAGGGAATCGCCGGTCCTTCTTTTAAGAAGAATCCAAATCGACTGAGCGCAAAGATAATTCCGCCCGAAAGAGTAAAAAACCAAGCCGTTAAAAATATGACCGCCTTTCTATCTCCTCTCAACGCTTTAAAGAATGAAATCAAAAAGATCACGGTCATCTGGAGCAATGGAAATAGGGAAGTAAACGGTATCAGATAACGTCCCGGAAGAAGAGGAATCAAAAATCCAAGAACAAACGCCGACCAGAGTGAAACTTTTAAGAACAAATTCAGAATCGAAGAATTCTTTTTTGTTTCCAGATAGGAAGAAAGAAACAGTGCCATAAAAATCATCATCAGAGTGATCGATTCGAGATGAAGCTGATTTATAAAAGTCGGTTGGTTCTGAAAAAACCATTCGAACGCGTAACCCGGCAGAATAATCTGGTATAAAAGGACGGAGAGAATTAGAAATGAATAATATAATAAATATCTTTCTCTAATTCCAAAGTATAAGAATAGATTAAAAAAGGCCATCACTGCAAGAGCGCCGAAAAAAGCTGCGTCTTTTGCGAGGTCGTATTCAGTTTCCTTAATTCTCGCCTTGTTTTCATACAAGGTCATTGAAAGACTCAGCGCTCCTTCGGTCAAAATCCGAACTACAATTCTAGTTCTTCCTTTTTTTTCCAAAGGAATCGGAAACAGGAACAATCGATTCTCGATCGGTCTGGATAAAAACGGAAGCGTATCTCCCGTATTAAATTCTCCCTTCGATCCGTCCGGTCCCAGGTAATACAAATCGATTTGATCCAAGTGCGGATAATGAAATGCAAGAGTGAATTCTTTCGAAACGGTTTCGGGGGTTTCGATCTCAAAAACCAGCCAGTAGGGAACCGGGTCATAGCCGAATCCGAGCGTCGTATTTTTCACTTCTTGAATCGGAATCTTTTGAAGTTCGGAAAAAAAGTTCTCCGCCTTATAGCTGTAATTCGGGTCCCTTACATAGTATACGGATTTTAAAAGGGAGGCCTTGGTCGAAAATGTGGGTTGGATGACCAGCGCGGGTTCGATCCCGAAGACCGACTGCGAAAAAAATAAAAATCCAAATAAAAGAATTCCGAGCTTCGCCCGCGCGACAGACTCCGGATAAAATTTCAAACTTAGAATCGTTTTCGTTTTGTCTCTACTTTTCAGGGTTCGGTCCTTCATAGAAATGATCAGATGTGATAGACGATAGAATCTACAATTTCACTCAAAAACTTATAACAGATTTATCGTGATTTTCGTGCACAATAATTTTTTTCCAACTTTACCCTAAAATCGAAGTAAGGCGACGAACCTCTTGAGAAGGAAAGCATTATTTCCCCAAAATAAAAACAAGAAAACGGATTTGCGGGTTCTATAAAATTCGCTGTACTGGAAGATTATTTCGTGACTGAAAGATAAGGTACTTTTCAGAATGGAGAAGAACATACTTAAAAAAAGGATACTCTAAAGTGGATACAGATCCGATCAATCCAAACGAATCCGAGAAAAATGCCATTCTTCAAAAGGCCAAAAAATGGTTCGGATTTCTTATCGAATTCAGTCATATTCTTTACTTAGGTATCAGAGCCAAGTTAGCTCTCTTTACCGGCGCCCTCATCGCGCTCACGGTCTTTATTCTTTCAACGATCGACGTAAATCAACAAACCGAAATTCTCACCCAAAGTTATGAAAAGGAAGCCGCGATTTCCAGGCATTATATTTCCGGTCTCGTCTTAGAGTTGGAGAATATTTCAAGCAGCTTGATCCGTGTGGAATCCTTTCGAGAAAGGGTGAAAAGACAGAGCCAGGCTCTGAGAAAATATCGGACCAAGGTCGTGACCCAAGAAGAAAAACAGGTCAGTCTTTTCGGATTCAAGACAAAACTTTTCGGAGTTCTCGGGAAGGAAAAAAAATCTTCGATCAAAGACACTTACTATTCGGTTTATCTTTCCAAAGACGATATCGCCGAACTGGAAAAGAACACAAAGTATCTTTTAAAAGATCCGAACGGTCTTGGAATTTCGGACTCGATGTATTCTAAACTTCTCAACATGGCGCAACAAGTCGCGGTGCTCGAAGCGGATCTCAACGAACAAAAATCTAAATGGGACGAACTAGGGACTCAAGAAGGAACGACTGAAAAAGACAAATTACCCATCGAACAAAAGATGGAACTCTTAAAAACCGGAATCGAAAAGGCAAGAAATCAACTCGATCATTCCATCTTAGAACTCGCTCTTCCAAAACAACACAGAAAGATTGAGGAGCTGGGACTCAACATGTCTCAGTATAGAATCCAGACGTTCCCTGTGCTTTCCAATCAGTGGAAGGAAAATCTAATTCCTTCTTTTGATACGAGGATTTTCAAACCGGACGGACCTATCAACGGAAACGAAGTTCTTCCTGTGGTCAACGTAAACCTGAAAGATTCGATCACCCGAGTTCTTTCGCTGGATTTTAATTTGGAAACCGACGAGAACGCTTACACGATCGGAAACATGGAATTGCAGACGTTGTATTCTCCGATCTTTCGAAATCAGAGTTCGACCGAAAGAGCAAATCGAATCCGTGAAAAACTTCCCGACTTCGCGAAACGTTATCTGCAACAGGACGCTGAGATTACAAAACGAGTTTCCGATCTTGTAGGACCTTTGAAAAAAAGAATTTCCGAACTCAAAGAGAAAAAGCCTCCGATTCCTCCTTTTAAGGACAAAAGTTTTAGTAATCTTTATTCCCAGTATTCCAAACTGATCAAAGAAAGGGACACCGAGTTTGAAAAATTTAGAAACGAGTTTTCGGAAGATAAGAAGAATCAGGAAGCGATCGCACAAAAGATAAAACCGGGTAAAACAAAATCCCCCAAAGAAAAATTATCCTTTCCGATTCAAAGCGACGCGGATCTTCTCATCGACGCGTTAGGCGAAATCCGTAACGCAGGTTTGGAAGACCTGATCACCTTGAAATTCAGTCAAAATTCAGGGGCTTATCTGGATTATCTAAGAGACCCGAAAGTGCAAATTCTTTCCAAAGAAAGATGGTCCGCGATCCGAGAATGGATCTATTCGGGTAAGAGTGAAACTCCGACTCCTCAATTGAAAAAATTAATTTCCGACGGAATCATCGCAAACTCAAGAGGAGAAGCAGAAGAAATTCTCTGGAGCCTGGATTCCAAACCGCTTCTTTCCGAAACCGGAGACGAAGTGAGTTCCAATCTTCTTTCCGCAAACCTTTCCGGAATTTCAAGAACTCTCGTGGATCGAACCGAAGGTCTGGAAATGGTTCGTAAAAACAGAAACTCCGCGATTGCGACCGCGATGCTTATCTGCGCGATCGCGATTCTTCTTGCGATTTTGATTTCCGGTTTTGTCGTCCAGAAGATCAAACGGATCATCTTTCACGCTCAGGAAGTCGGACACGGCAACCTGGAAGTACAATTCGAACAAGGCGGTCAGGACGAATTGGGAACTCTTACCGTAGCTCTCAACTCGATGGTTTCCGGTTTGAGAGAAAGAGAAAAGATTAAGAATATTTTGGGAACGATGATCGATCCCGTGGTCGTAAGCGAGGCGATGGTGGATCTCGCAGCGTTAAAACGAGGGAGTGAAAAAAGAATCACGGCGTTTTTCTCCGACGTAGCAGGTTTTTCTAATATTAGTGAAAAGTTAACTTCTGTCGAATTAGCGTCCTTGTTAAACGAATATCTTTCCGCAATGACGATCGTCCTCAAAAAACACGAGGGCGTTCTCGACAAATACATCGGGGACGCGATCGTTGGAATTTTTAACGCTCCCGTAGAAGTGGAGAATCATTGTCTAAAGGCGGCTCGTGCTTCCGTAGAAATGGTAGAGAAGCTGGATCTTTTGCGACAAGACTGGAAGGCGCGCAAAGCGTATATCCAAGAAGCCCAAGAGATGCAATTTCGAATCGGACTCAACACAGGACTTGCAAAAGTAGGCTTTATGGGAACCGATTCCATTTCGGCTTATACGATGATGGGCGATACTGTCAATCTCGCCGCGAGACTCGAGGCCGCGGGAAAAGACTACGGGGTCAGCATCCTAATCGGAGAATCGGTGCAACACGAGATCAAGGACGAATTCTTTACGAGACTTTTGGACGTGGTTCGGGTCAAAGGAAAGAACGAACCCGTGAAACTATACGAACTCGTGGGAAAACACGACAAAGTATCCGAACAAATCGAAGCCTCCGCTCTGGAATTTGCAAAAGGTTTTGAAGCTTATCTCAACCGGGAATGGTCTCTCGCTCAGGAGCTCTTAGAAAGTTCTCAGATCACGAGAGGGGCAAAGGACAAAGCCGCCATAAATCTGATCGAACGTTGTGAAGACTACAAACTCAACCCTCCCGAAAAAACCTGGGACGGGGTTTATACAAGAACTCACAAATGAAAAAGAACATCGGCGGCCAAGAAAAAAAGGCCGCTGAAGAATATCCAAAAAATGGAATATTCTTTTTTGAGTTTGAGAAAGAGAAGGCTAAAGACGGTCCAAACCAAAGGAAACCAACGAATAACGAGTAGGAAATTTTTAAATTCGAAACGTTCCGCACTTCCCTGTAAAAGAATCGACTTCGCAAAATAAATTCCTAAATAGAGAATCACTCCGCAGACGCAGGCTGTGACGTAACTCAACGAAAACTTCAAAAGCGGGGACTCTTTTGTTTTTTCGACAAGGCTCGCGCCGCCCAAGATAAAGATAAAAGAAGGTAAGAACGTATAATACGTCGTTAAGAATAACCCAAACAAACCTGCGACGAGGTTTCCATACTGATGAGCTCCCGCTAAAAATCCAATGAACGTCAAGACCATTACGAGAGGGCCCGGAGTGCTTTCTCCAAAAGAAAGACCGTCTAACATCTCTTTGTTGGAAATCCAGCCTGCCTTTACAACCGCAAAGCCCGCCACGGTGGGAAGAATCGCGTAAGCGCCTCCGAAGGTAAGAAGCGCGGTCTTCGTAAAAAATAAAATCAATTCTTCCCAGAAACGAAATTCAGATTTAAGAAAGAGTAAAATTCCAAGGATCGGCAAAACCCAGAGGATCAAACCGGCGCTTCCGACTTTACTGATCTGTTTTAGAATTTCCGAAAATTGTTCTCTCTTTCGGTCCAGCTTGGATTGCAGATCGATCCTCCCGGAAGCAGAATTCAAAGCCGGAGTTTGTAAAGAAGCGTGTAAATTATTTCCATAAACAAAAAAAGAAAGAAGCCCGAATGTCAGAGAAAACAAAAGAAGATACGGATAAGGAATCGAAAAGAACAACATCCCGAGAACCGTAATCAAAAAACAAAATCTCTGACCGTTTGACTTTAAGTTTTTTACTACCAAATTGGAAAATGCAAGAAGGATGATCGCAAGAACCGCGGGTTTGACTCCGTTTAAAAACGAAATCACATAGGAAACTTCTCCATAATAAAAATAGAATATCCCAATTCCGGAAAATATCAGAACCGAAGGAAGAATAAAAAACAGACCCGCCAGAATTCCTCCAAGAGTTCCGTGGAGGATCCAGCCCAAATATGTGGCGAGCTGTTGCGCCTCGGGTCCGGGAAGAAGCATACAATAGCTGAGGGCGTGAGAAAATCGTTCTTCAGAAATCCACTTTTTCTCTTCTACCAGAGTTTTGTGCATTAGGCTGATCTGCCCGGCAGGCCCGCCAAAGCTCAGCCAACCCAGTTGAAACCAAAAACGAAACGCTTCTCCGAGAGAAGGGATCAAGAAGAAAGTCTCCCGATTCGAAAGAAGAGGGGCCATTCTACCGTCTTTGTTTTTGCACTTCCCCAGGCGGTTTTCAGATCGGATTCGATCAAAAGTACGGGATCACTTTCATTTTTTTGAATATACTTTTGAACACTGGACCAGGTTCTTAAATAACCGAGGACTTGATCCGCGGTCCATTCTTCTTTCATACTATATTCGGGAGGAAAGATTTCTTCGAAGGGAAAAGAGATCGTTTTGTACTTTTCTTCCACGTATTTTCTTTCGGGAGGCCAGTAGGAACCTACGATTTCACCGTAGAGTTTATCTACGAGGGAATCGATTTCCGGATTGATTCGATGTAGACCGTAACCCCAGAGCGCGAGAATCCCGTTTTTCTTTCCCACGCGCTGCGCTTCCTTAAAAAAATGCTCGAAGTCGAACCAGTGAAAAGCCTGCGCCACCGTGATCAAATCTACTTCAGAATTTTCTAATGTAGATTCCTCGGCCTTTGCGACGCGGTATTCGACGCGAGGATGAGATTCTGCGTTCGCAATTTGATTCGCGCTGGGATCGGTCGCGATCACCTTGTCGAAAAATTCTGCGAGTGAAACCGCGGCTTGACCGTTTCCGGTTCCACAATCCCAAACTACGTTTCCGTTCGGGACAAGACTTTTCAGATAAGGGAAGAGTTCTCGGGGATAACCGGGTCTGAACTCGGAATAAGATGAGGAGTGGGAAGAAAAATGATCTCTGAAACTCATACTCTCAAGATTTCAGAGATCATCGGAAAGACTCAAGCCGGTTTTTAGAAAGCGCCGTCCGGATGTTTCTTAAATTCTTTTTGATTGATAAAAAGATATTGGTATTGAATCTGTTTTCCTTCCTTGGTTTTGGCTTGGATCATCAAAGGAAGGAAGGTGGATTTTTTTGCAAAGTCCGGAATTCTCACCGTATAATCGGGTGATTTGTTTTCGGCGATCACATCCTTGCTCTTGATCTTGATACTCACCGATTCGGGTTGAACTCCTTCGAGATGAATCTTAAATTCCTGACCCGTTTTCACCCAAGCGCCGTCCTCGATCGAAATGGAAATCTTTGGTGGAGGAGCCATTGTAAGAATTGCACTGAACGCGGATTGAGACTGACCCCAAGGAACCAAGGATCTATGCACGTTATAAACCGGTGTTCCCGGGACGTTCTTTCCCGGATTTACGGTGAAAGCCATACGATAACCGATCGCCTTTGCTTCTTCGATCACGCGAGGATCAAAAAGACCAAAGGGATAAGCCAGATCCACGACCTTTCTTCCGGTCTTAGCTTCTAAGATTTGTTTGGATTCAAGCAATTGTTTGCGGATCAATGTGCGGCTCATCGTTGGAAGTTTTGGATGATATAAGGTATGAGAACCCAAATCCAGAACTCCACTATCAAGCGCGGTCTTCAGTTGATCCCAGGTCATGTAGTACTTCTTACCGGAAGAAATGATCGTAGGGTAGATAAAGATCGAAGCGACAAAACCGTATTTCTTTAAAAGGGGAACCAACTGTTCGAGATGTGTTTTCGAACCGTCATCAAACGTAAGAAGAATCGGCTTCTCCGGAAAGTCCGCAGGCTTTTTACCGGAAAGATAAGCATAGAACTGATCCAAACGAATCGGTTTATAACCTGCGGCCTTGAGGAACTTAAACTGTTCTTCAAGAAGATTCGGATGAAGATTGTATCCGCCCATCGGACCACCTTCGGGCGCCAAATGATGATAACAAAGAACGGGAACTCCGCCTCCGGAAGCCAAATCAACTCCTTGCGCGGAATAGTTCGGACTGGAAGGGGTGTCGTCTTTTACGGTCGGAAGCGCATCCTCATATTTCTTCTTTTTTGATCTGGAAGTCTTGGAATTCTTCGCTTCCTTGTTGTCTTGAATCTTAGAATTTCTGGATTTTTTGCGGAGAGTTTTTTCTTCCGGTTTCGAAACACCCGCGTTTACGTCGGCTGTTTCGGCTTTTTCTTTCGGATTCTTTTTCGAAACGACTTCGGGAGAATCTTCCAAAGAAGACTGACGTTGAGAGCTGGAACGTTCGAATTCCGATTTTTGAGAAGAAGCTGATTTTCTCTTTTTTGGAGGATTGAGAAAATCGTCCACAGGAGACGCCGTTAAAAACGCGGGGATCAAAAGGGAAAGAATCCCAAGGATAGAAAGAGAGGTTTTTACTTTTTTGGAAATAAATAGTTTTGTTTGCATTCCGGAATCCGGGAAAAGAGTCTTCGGTTAGTCTTTTAAAGCCTCTTTCCCCGGCAAGCGATTCCGGAGGTTTTTAGTTGCAGAATTTCGCGAACGATTTCGCTGCTTCTCGATGACCTAAATCTTCGGCGATCCTCCAATCTCCACATGCATTTTTCTTTTCTTTGATCGCCCAGTTTGCAACCGCGCGGTTATTGATGGCATTGGAATAATTCGGTTTAAAACGAATCGCCGAAGTGAAATCTTCTATCGCACCTTGATAATCGGAAATTTTGATTTTTGCAAAACCCCGGTTGTTATAAGCAATCGCATAATCCTGTTTTTGTTCAATCGCCTGATTGTAATCCGCAATCGCAGCTTCTTCGTTTCCGGACTTACTCTTTGCAAGTCCGCGATTGTTGAAAGAAGATGGATTGTCAGGATTTGCATCCAAGTCCCTGGAATAAAACTCGATCGCAGAAGGATAATCCCCATTCTTAAATTTGGAATTTCCTTCTTGGAAAGGATTACGATTCGATTCTCGAAAGGAAACCGTTTCTTCCGTCTTCTCCTGCTCGGAAGAACAGGAAGAAAACAGAAAGAAAGTTAGACAAAACAGGGATTTCGATAAAAGTTTCGATCGAGAAACGAAAGGGTTCATGCAAAATAAGTCTCCGAAAGAAGCTTATTTCCCTTCCTTCTCCCGAATCAATCTCTTTAAGACGGATTCACTGTGCGCACAGAGTCTTAAAATTCCTGCTTTCACGGGTTTTTGTTTGTCAAGTTCCAGGAGTTGACCTGCAAATCGGAACTTGCGACGAATGTGATTCACCGCCGGGATGGAAGTCTTGAAACTTCTCGCCAACTCATGATCGGTCATACCTTTCAAGTTGAGATCAAAGAACTTCGCAAGCTTATCCTTATCCCAAACAATCTTCTGATCCGTTCGGTAATAATTGTGTTGTTCTAATCGTTTGCTGTTGCGTTCGTAAGAACCTTGATTCCTCTTCTTTCGCCAGAAGGGATGTCGGTTCCTCGCATACTTGATATCATCTATCGTATACCCGGTGGACGTAAGCCATTCCGAAGTGATACTAGATTTTTTTGGACCGGTAAGCTTTGACTTAATCGATAACTCGATGTATTGCTCCGGTGTTGATGCTGAAAGTAGTTTCCGTTTTTCTTTTTCGTAGATTTCCATATCTTTTTACGCTCATTTAATCATAATCTAGAGAGTTGGTGCTCTCCAAACTCAGGGACTATTCTTATCACAATATGGTTAACTTGAAAACATTTTTCCGAAAGAAGAAAGAAAATCTCGGATGTATTTGTAAGAAAAGAAATACATCCGATGTAATCAGAGACTTACCAGCGAAAGTTACCTTCCTTTGAAAAACCAAAACCGATCGGATCAGTTGAAACACCCGGACATACAACTGAAGCTTTACCGGAAAGACGAAAGGAAGAACTTCTTTTTGTAACCGCGTTCGCGATCGAATTGGAAACGGATTTGAGAGGGAAGCTCGTCTTGATCGTAAGAATAGATTCTTTTCCGGTGTTTACGATATTCACTGGGGAACCCGTTAAGAATTTATCGTTTTCGAGAAAGAGTTCGAAGTTGAGATCTTGAAACTTCAATTCGGAAGCCGCTTTGTTGTTAAGAACCAGATCGAATTCCGTATCGATGGAAATATCCAGAGCTTCGAGACCGGCGTTTAACGCGGAGCCGGGAGACTTTTTATTCTTAGGAGAAAGAAGAGCGTCCAAAAAGGAAACAGCCTTCTTAGCAACCTCAGCGCTGTTAGCTGATTCGGTTATCTTTGCGACGTCCGGTTTGAGGATTTTAAAGTTACGAATCTCTATATTAGGAAGAACCGCAGGTATCAATCTTTCGTCTTGAAACGGGAATTTGAGCGATTCTGTACCAGCGAGGACCCTATACTTTTCAGGAATCGGGAGACCGGCTTCCCCTTCGATACGAATGAGGAGTTCCTTTTTACCCGGCACTTTTTTATAGAGAGCTGCGAGATCGGAATACTTGAGTTTTACTTCGATCGGAAGTTGTTTTTTAGAAGAACTAGAGATCGCTTCTAAGCTCAGTTTAACCTTGCTGAACTGGGTTCCTTCGATTTTCACGTCCAGGTCGAGGCTGGAAGCGGGAAGAGAAATCGGATAAGGATTACTCACTTCTGTTTGAATGAGAAGTTTGATATCTTCGAGAGTGATTTCGGCTATTTCAATTCTTTCAAAGGAAATTTCAGGGGTTTTGATCTTACCTTTGAGCGTTTGTAATTGCGCGCAACCGGAGAGGGAAAAGAAAAGAAAGGGGAGCAGGAGAAGGGCAAATTTAGATTTCAAAAAAAATCCTCCAATTCAGTAAATACTGATTTAGAAGAATGGAATTTGATTGGAAAGAAAGATTTTAGAAAAGGGGAAGGCTTTCGTTTCAAAATGGGGCGGAAATTCAAAAGACTTCGAAGAAAACTAACGTGGCTTTGAAAAATCAGAGGTTTACGATCCGGATTTATAAGAGGAAGGAAAAAATTCTTAGGAAAATGTGAGTCAAGACTCGGATCTAAAACATAAAAAATGAATTCGATGAGTTCTTTGGGCGATTCGCTCGCGGAAATTTTTTATAAAAGAGGCTCGCGACCGCGCTTTACGCTTCAATTCCTTCCGGAGCGCATGACTTAACGTCACAAAAAGGAAAAGAAGTTCCGAAGTTCGTAAAAGTAAATCCGTGAGGCGCTCCTTGAGGAAGGAATTTCCGCTGCAATCGCTATCGCATTATAAGACAGAATGTAAGAAAGATATAAGCGAAATAAAAAGAAATCGGGAAGAATCTTCTTAAAACCGCAAAGAAGATGCAATTTTTGAATTTTAGAAAATTCTAAAACAGTTTTTGTATTTATGATTCCACAAGAACGGATTCTTCCAAACCCAAGGCCTCCAAAAATTTAGAAGGTCTTTTAGAATTGAGATTGAGGATCACCCAATCGGTGCTCGCTTTGCAAGAGAGGGCCTGATTACTCTGAGAAATGATCCTCTGTTCGAAGACCGCCCGTGTGAGAGACTTTAAAAAAAGATCCGATTCGATAAGAATCTCCTCCGGATAGGAAACTTCTCGTTTGAAATCCAGATGAACGGAAAGAATGACAGGGCCAAATCCTCGTTCTCGAAGATTCTCCATTGAAAAACCCCAATCGCGCATCGCTCTCATACGCGCTTCGTCGAGATATCCCTGGAAATTTTTGTTATTCACGTGTTGGTTGGGATCGAGTTCGTCCCAGCGGATCGTGATCTGAGTCGAATGATTCTTTCGAATGAGGAGGGTTGAGTTTTCCGTTTTCATTCTAATCTCCTGAAATTGTTTTTGGAAAGTGCGAAAGGAAATTCTCCAGATAGATTTCGTCTCCGGTTGCCTTGGAGAGAAGCATCGCTCCTCTCCAAGAGGATTCGAAGTAGTGAATCTTTTGTAGGAGCTCCTCGGATTTCGGAACTCGGAGAGAATCGAGAATCCCCTGAGAGATCTCCTCCAGAGAGGACTTTAGTTTTTCCCTAAATTTCGGCCTCGAAGAAGAGGAATACTGGGAAAGGACGTTGATGAGACAAGAGAGTCCTTCGGAGAGGAGTGTCTTCTCCATTTTCCGCTTCTTTTCGTAGAGAGAGAAAAGCGAAGAAATGCCTCTTCCGGCATCTCCTACCGCAGTTTCGTTCCAGGAGACCGCAGCTTTTGTGTAGAACTCGAGGGCTTCCAAAAGGAAGTGATCCTTTGAAGGAAAATAGTTGTAGAAGGATCCTTTAGGAATTCCCGATGCATCGGCGATTTCTTGGATTCCGACTCCGTCTGGACCGGCCTTCCTGAGAATTTCAATTCCGCTTTCGAGAATCTTTTTTCTCTTCGCTTCTACTTTCTCTGCGGAGATTTTCATGGGGTTTTTAATTTAATATGGTTGGTCGCATTAGATGTAAAGAAGAATTTGTAGGAGGTCTTACTAAAAATGGGGGCAGAGTGGGTGGAAAGAGGTTTTTTGAGTAGGAGCTCTTACAAAATACAGATTTCTAAAAAAAATCTCAAAAAATGAAGCTTCTATGCCCCCGCTTGTGCATCTCGAAGAACCGTCCCGGGTATGGGATCAAAGGAAATTACATTTCGAAAAAAGGGTTCTCCAGTTACTTTACTCATTCCAGAGAAAATTATTCGCCTGAGAAGGCTCAAAGCGGACAAACTAAATGAGGAATTGAGTTTCCTCTTAAAGAAATATCAAAATGTCGCTCTCAAGAAAAAGTTTTTGGGGAGAAGTTTTCCTGCAATTAGCTATCAAAGAAAGGGCTTAAAACTCAAAAGGATGAACTTTCGCCCAGATGAGAAGGATTGGATAGAATTAGGAGTTCTCGCCCTTGGATTGGGCGTTTCTCGTTGCCTCCTCTTTTCTATTTTGGAGGAGTGGGAATGTAATCAGGAGATTCCCCGTGAAGAAATCGGAGGAGCTCTTACAAAAATCACCCTCCTCAGAAAAATCCTCCTTACCCAAAACCAATTCCACACTCAAATTTTCCCATCCCCTTCTTAAAAAGTCTTGCAGATATCAAGATATCTTGATATCTCAGTTCTAATGGAGCTTTTAGAAGCCAAAATCTACTCAGGGAACCGACCGAGACAGATTCTCTCCGCCCTAAAAGCGCTCTCCGACGAAACGAGAGTTCGGATTCTTCATATTCTTTCTCTTTCCCCTCTGAATGTTCAAGAAGTCACCGAGGTCTTGAGAATGGGCCAGTCCAGAGTTTCCAGACATCTCAAGATTCTGACCGAGGCAGGATTTCTCATCCCGGAACGAGAAGGTTCTTGGGTTTATTACCGAATCCCCGAAGAAAAAAAGACTCCTGACTTTTCCTCGGAAATTACCGACCTTCTTCTCACTTACAAAGAAGATCTTCCTTTTCGAGACGAGGATCAAGTTCAGATTTCGGAAATTCTTTCAAGAAGAGATCAGAAAAACACATTCTATTTTAATAATGTAGCTCAGGACTGGGAATCGATCCAAAAGGACGTCTTAGATCCCGCACTCTATCGTAAAAAAATTCTTTCCTATCTTCCGGATTCTTCCTCCGTTATCTACGACTTAGGATGCGGGCCGGGAGGTCTGATTCCATATCTGCTCACAAAATCTGATCAAGTTATCGGAGTGGATTCTTCACCCAAGATGGTGGAAGAGGCTCAGGTCGCGTTTGCCGGAAATTCTCACGTATCACTGATTCATTCTCCACTGGAGAATGTGGCTTCTTCGGCGACCAAACAAGCCGACGCAGTAGTAGCGTCGATGGTCCTTCACCATCTTTCCAATCCTCCCGGAGTTATACGCGAAATTTATAAAATACTAAAGCCCGGTGGAACCTTCTGTTTGGTGGATCTGAAAAAACACAACCAAGAGTTTATGAGAGATAATTTCTCCGACCTCTGGTTGGGCTTTGACTATTCTCTTCTTCAAGACTGGCTTGAGTTCTCAGGCTTTACCGTAAAGGCACATGAAGAATTCGATACAGGAAACGTTTTCAAAATATTAATTATTCAAGCAACGAAAAAGGAGGACTAAAATGTCCGCAATTACACAGGAAAAAGGCTTAAGCTATAAAGTAAAAGACCTCTCTCTCGCAGACTGGGGAAGACAGGAAATCATCCTGGCAGAAAAAGAAATGCCGGGTCTTATGGCTTTAAGACAAGAATACAAAGGTAAAAAACCTTTGGCTGGAGCAAGAATCGCAGGTTCTCTCCACATGACGATTCAAACTGCAGTTCTGATCGAGACTCTTATCGAACTCGGAGCGGAAGTGAGATGGTCTTCTTGTAATATCTTCTCAACTCAGGATCACGCAGCGGCAGCCGTTGCAAAAGCGGGAGTTCCCGTATTTGCATGGAAAGGCGAAAGTGAAGAAGAATACTGGTGGTGTATCGAACAGACCATCTTCTTCGGAGACAAAGGGCCGAACATGATTCTTGACGACGGCGGAGATTTAACCGCTTACGTTCACGAAAAATATCCTCAATTGTTAAGCGAAATCCGCGGTATTTCCGAAGAAACAACTACGGGCGTTAAGAGTCTTTATAAACTCCTTAAAAAAGGAGAATTAAAAGTTCCTGCGTTTAACGTAAACGATTCAGTTACTAAATCCAAGTTCGACAACCTCTACGGATGCCGTGAATCTCTCGCGGACGGAATCAAAAGAGCGACTGACGTTATGCTCGCTGGAAAGATCGCTCTTGTTTGCGGTTTTGGGGACGTTGGAAAAGGTTCCGCGGCGTCTCTCCGCAACTTCGGATCACGAGTGATCGTAACCGAAATCGATCCTATCTGTGCTCTTCAAGCTTCTATGGAAGGATATCAAGTTCTTCGTGTGGAAGACATCATCGAACAAGTGGATATCGTAGTAACCGCAACCGGTAATGACGATATCATCACTCTCGAACACATGAAAGCGATGAAAGACGGAGCGATTCTTTGTAACATCGGACACTTCGACACCGAAATCCAAATGTCCAGATTGAACGGAGAAAAAGGCGTAACCAAAAAAGAAATCAAACCGCAAGTGGACAAATATACTTTTGCAGACGGTAAATCGATTATCGTTCTCGCGGAAGGACGTCTTGTAAACTTAGGTTGTGCTACCGGTCACCCATCTTTCGTAATGTCTTGTTCTTTCACGAACCAAGTATTGGCTCAGATTGAGCTCTATAACACGAAGTATGAACTGGGAGTTTACACTCTTCCAAAACATCTGGATGAAAAAGTTGCGGCTCTTCACCTGGAACAATTGGGAGTTCGTTTAACAAAATTGAATCAGAAACAAGCCGACTATTTGGGAGTTCCGGTTACTGGACCTTTCAAACCGGAGAACTATAGATACTGATCGAAACTTTTTCCGGGATCTAAGACGGTCCCGGAAAATCGGTCTTCTCGAAAAACGATGGCCTACGTTGTCACGGAACCTTGCAGAAATTGCAAATATACATACTGTGCGGCGGTTTGTCCGGTCGAAGCCTTTCGAGAAGGAACCGATTGTCTCTATATTGAACCTTCTGTCTGCATCGATTGTAACAAATGCAGACCGGAGTGTCCGGTGGAAGCGATCTATCCGGATTTCGAAGTGCCTTCGATCTGGCAGAGCTGGATTGCGGAGAATGCCCTGAAATCAAAACATTCTCCGGCGATCATAGACGTAAAAGTCCCTCTCAAAGGTCAAGGTTGTATCAACTCGGAATATTAGAATACCGTAATTATATTTTTTAGAATACACAAAGAAACGAATTATGACTCAGAAAGCTCAGAACTACACAAATCCAAAAGCAAAAGAACTTCTCTCCCTTCTCGAAAAACAAATCTTAGTAATCGACGGAGCGATGGGAACGATGATCCAAAGATTCCCTTTGACTGAAGACGATTTCAGAGGAGAGGTTTTAAAAAATCATTCTTCTCCCTTAAAAGGAAACAACGAACTCCTCTGCCTTACACGTCCGGACGTAATCGAAGCGATTCACGTAAAATTTTTGGAAGCGGGGGCAAACATCCTTGAGACAAACACCTTTAGTTCCAACCAAGTTTCTCAGGGCGACTATAAAACCGAATTCTTAGTCGCAGATCTAAACAAGGCCGCGGTCAAATGCGCGCGTAACGCGATCGAAAAATTTCAAAAGACGAATCCAAGTCATCCTTGTTTTTTAGCGGGAGCGATCGGACCGACGACTCGAACAGCAACGTTGTCTCCGGATGTAAACAATCCCGCATTTAGAGCGGTAACGTTTGACGATTTAGTAGCCACCTTTTACGAACAAGTAAGAGCCCTCGTGGAAGCAGGGGTCGACCTTCTTCTTCCCGAAACAAATATCGACACCCTCAATTTAAAGGCCGCCATCTACGCGATCGAACAAGTCTTTGAAGACCTTCAAGTTCGAATCCCGGTTTGTCTCTCAGTGACGATCACGGATGCTTCGGGAAGAACTCTTTCCGGACAAACGGTGGAAGCGTTTTACAATTCCATCGCTCATTGCAAACCTCTTTCCGTCGGAATCAACTGCGCGCTTGGCGCTGACGAGATGAGACCTTATATCGAAGAACTCTCCAGAGTTTCTTCCTGTATGATTAGTTGTTATCCAAACGCAGGCCTTCCCAACGCGTTCGGAGGATACGATCAAACTCCGGAAGAATTCGGAAAATACATTCAAGAATTTGCAAGTTCAGGTTGGTTGAATATAGCAGGCGGCTGTTGTGGAACAACACCCGAACACATCGCTGCGGCCGCAAAAGCGGTTCAAGGAAAAAAACCGAGAACTCTTCCTCAAATTCCGGAAGTGACAAGACTTTCCGGACTCGAACCTTTGAACATCACTCCGGACAAGGGATTCTTACTCATAGGAGAAAGAACGAACGTAACCGGATCTCCTCGTTTTAAAAAACTCATCATCGAAGGCAATTTTGAAGAAGCGGTTTCAGTCGCTTTACAACAAGTGGAAGCCGGAGCCAATATTATCGATATTAACTTCGACGAAGCCTTGTTAGACGGGGAAGCTTCGATGAGGCATTTCTTAAATCTCATCGCGGGAGAACCGGATATCGCAAAAGTTCCGTTTATGGTGGATTCCTCCAAATGGACCGTTTTAGAAGAAGGCCTAAAATGTATCCAAGGAAAGCCGATTGTGAACTCGATCTCTCTGAAAGAAGGAGAGGACAAATTCTTAGAACACGCGCGGAAAATCCAGAGATACGGCGCGGCCGCGATCGTTATGGCCTTTGACGAACAAGGTCAAGCCGCGACCAAAGACGAAAAAGTTCGTATTTGCAAACGAGCATACGATCTTCTCGTAACCAAGGCGGATTTTAATCCCGTAGATATCATCTTTGATCCGAATAT
The DNA here is from genome assembly GCF_001729245.1 of Leptospira tipperaryensis. Taxonomy (NCBI): domain Bacteria; kingdom Pseudomonadati; phylum Spirochaetota; class Leptospiria; order Leptospirales; family Leptospiraceae; genus Leptospira; species Leptospira tipperaryensis. Next base: position 275,887 of record NZ_CP015218.1, read on the forward strand.
TCTCACGGTAGCAACCGGGATCGAAGAACATAACAACTATGCGATGGACTTTATCGAAGCCATCCGAGAAATCAAAAAACTCTGTCCGGGCGCGAAAGTCTCCGGCGGTTTATCTAACGTGTCTTTTTCTTTCCGAGGAAACAATCCGGTAAGAGAAGCGATGCACTCCGTATTCTTATATTACGCGATCCAAGCGGGTATGGACATGGCGATCGTAAACGCAGGGATGCTCGCCGTTTACGAAGAAATTCCAAAGGATCTTTTAGAATACGTGGAAGACGTAATCTTAAATAGAAGACCGGATGCGACTGAACGTCTTGTGGAATTTGCGGAAAACGTAAAATCCGGAGATAAGGCCGAGAAAAAAGAAGAGACTTGGAGAGAAGGGACTTCAGTTGAAGAAAGGCTTTCTCACGCTCTTGTAAAAGGAATCGTAGAATACATCGATCAAGATACGGAAGAAGCGCGTCTCAAATACGGACGTCCGTTAACCGTCATCGAAGGCCCTCTCATGGATGGAATGAAGATCGTGGGAGAACTTTTCGGCGCGGGAAAAATGTTTCTTCCTCAAGTTGTTAAGAGCGCACGTGTAATGAAAAAATCTGTGGCCTATCTTTTACCGTTTATGGAAGAGGAGAAGAAAAACAATCAAGACACTTCTTCTCGTCCGAAATTCTTAATCGCAACGGTCAAAGGAGACGTTCATGATATCGGAAAGAATATCGTGGGTGTGGTCCTTGCTTGTAACAACTACGAAGTGATAGACTTAGGGGTGATGGTTCCCGCTGATAAAATTTTAGAGGAAGCAAGAAAGATCAACGCGAGTATCATCGGCCTTTCCGGGCTTATCACGCCTTCTTTGGATGAGATGGTTCACGTAGCCTCCGAAATGAAACGAACCGGATTCAACGTTCCTCTTTTGATCGGAGGAGCTACTACAAGCTCCGCGCATACCGCGGTAAAAATCGCACCCGCATACGATCAACCCGTGGTTCACGTTGTAGACGCGTCGAGGGTCGTAAACGTAGTCAATCAACTTCTTCATCCTGATCTTAACGAAGCGTATTCTAAAAAGATCAAGGAAGATCAACTCGCAGCGAGAGAGAATTATTTTAGTACAAGAGCGGAGAGAAAACTTATCTCCCTCGATCAAGCGAGAGAAAACAAAGAAATAATCGATTGGTCTACGACTCCGATCGACAAACCCGCGTTAACCGGCGTAAAAGTTTTTGATCAGGAAATTTCTTTGGAAACTCTGATTCCTTTTATCGACTGGACCCCATTCTTCACCGCTTGGGAATTGAAAGGAAGATATCCCGCGATTCTTGAAAGTGAAACAACGGGGAAACAAGCCAGGGAACTTTTCGCAGACGCTCAGAAACTCATGAAGACCATCACCGACGGAAAACTTTTCAAAACCAAGGGTGTGATCGGAATCTTTCCGGCTAACAGCGTAGGTGACGATATCGAAGTCTACGAAGACGAATCTCGTTCCAAATTGCTCACAGTTTTTCATACGCTGCGGCAGCAAATTCAAAAAGAAGACGCAACGGAACCTAATTACTGTTTGGCGGATTACGTAGCGCCGAAAGAATCCGGAAGAATCGATTATATCGGTGGATTTGCGGTAACGGCCGGACACGGAGTGGAAGAATTCGCAAAAGAATTCGAGAAGAATCTCGACGACTATAATTCCATCATGTCGAAGGCGTTAGGCGATCGTTTCGCAGAGGCGTTCGCGGAATACATGCACTACAAGGTTCGAAAAGAATATTGGGGTTATGACAAAGACGAAAATCTCGCACCGGAAGATCTGATTCGAGAACGTTACAGAGGAATTCGTCCGGCCGCCGGATATCCTGCGTCTCCGGATCATACCGAAAAGAGAGTTCTCTTTGATCTTCTCCAAGCCGAAAAAAATACGGGGATCACGCTTACGGAACACTTTGCGATGTGGCCTGCGAGTTCGGTAAGTGGATTGTATTTTGCACATCCTCAATCGAAATACTTCGCGGTCGCAAAAATCAGCCGCGACCAAATCGAGGAATACGCAAAACGCAAAGGAATGACGATCGAAGAAACAGAACGTTGGTTGGCTCCGAATCTCGCCTATGATCCGCTTGCGGTTTCGATCGCGAGATAATACTGAAAGAATGAATCTATTTTCTTTCGTCTAACTAGAAACTATGAAACCGGCAGTTCCCAATCATTCTTCGGTGCACAATCACGGTCCCGTCTATTCGGAGACTCGAAAGGCAACCGAAGAATTTTCGTTTCATCCGACTTTGATTTCTTGGCTCGCAGGTCCGCTTCATCTAAGTGGCAACGAAGTTTTGAAACTCACGGAAATCGGATGTACGGACAACTCCTGTCCTGTGATCGAAACCTGTTTGGAAGTATTTGATTCTAAGGAGAATCCGGAAGCGAAAACGATGATTCGTTTTGGAAGAGCCAAACATTTGATCAGCAAGATGGATCTTGCATTCTCCCTTAAAAAACAAGGCATCTTAGAATAGTCGTTAATCGTAGGAGCTCTTACGGTTTTTAAAATCCATTCTGATTTGATCATAGAAGAACAAAGGTCATCGCCTGAATCTTGCGTAGGAACTCTTACAAAAGGATCGACTGGAATCTTAAAATATTCGGATGCACCGTAAATGATTTCCTCCAAACGAGGCGAATTAGGAGTTCACACGACCGATTTATCGACTCGTAGGAGCTCTTACAAAGAATCCATTCTAACTTGATCACAAATTCTCCGCATAACCTTGCCCTTTTGAAAAAGCTGAAACGCAAATCGGCCCAAAAAAGAGGCTATTGTAAGAGTTCCTACACGGGATTTTTTACTTGCAAAATTAGAATTTTGTGATATAGGAAAGTCTCCGGAATTTTTCCACTACCCGCCCCTCCACCCGAAATTTGGGCGGGCGCGCGACTTTCACAGAGGATTGTCGTTGTTCCGACGAATCTCATCTTGAAATCAAAGTATTTGTGAGCCAGGATACGCCCTGCAATCGCTAAAACGAAAAAAGAAGGAGTGGGGTTATTTAGGAGAAGTTTCCGAGAAGCTGTATTTGATTCCGAGCAAACCTTGAACCTCTTGCATCCAGAGGTGTTGTTCTCCGGATTGAAGTTGAGCCGCCGTCGGAACCGGAACTCTTACCATTCCTTCTAAGCTTAGGTTCCTGGAAGAAAAAGAAATCCCGGGATTGAGATAATACTCATAGGATTTCAAGCCGCGAGCGTTATTCGTCTGTTGATCGCTAAGCGAAAAAACTCCGCCGTTGCGATCCTGAAAACGTTTCACACTCGAAAACTGAACAAAGAAATTCATCTTAGAACTTTCACCGATTTCAGGAAAAACGGAATAGTTGAATGCGATCGTTGACTTCGCGGATTCTAAAACCGCAAGACCGGCCTGGTTTCCAATCATTCTCGCGTTAAAATCCATTTCCAAACCCGCATGACGTTTCATGTATAAGAACATCACACCCGAGCTGCTTCCGTTTTGGAGCGGATTGGAATTCCAATTTGCCAATCCAAAACCTTGGATCTGATTTCTGGAATCCGTGATTCGATCCATAGTTCTCTTTTCAGAAAACGCACCGGAAAGAAGTTTTCCCGATCGAGTCGGAGTTTCGTTTACAAAAACGGTTTCAGAAACGGGCATAAAGTTTACGTGACCGCTCGGAACTACTGAAAATAAAAAGGGTTGAAACATCCCTGAAAAGGAAAGTCCCGGAGTTACGGTAAAGATCGGAGCGGGGGATTTTGTCTCCTGAAAGGATTCTCCATCGGGCCCCAATTTGAGTTCCATCGGGTCTTTATAAGGAATGGCGACCACTTGTAAGTATTTCTGGCGATTGAGATCGAAATCTCTGGAAAGATGATACGGTTCGAACGGGCTGAAAGAGGGGTCTTCTACGGAAAAAATGGAAACCCCAAAGAGGAACAAAAATAAAGATAGAATGAAAGACCTTTTTCCGTTCATATACGTTCTTCTGTGTAAGACTATAGAAATAGAACAGAACTGTCAGTATAAAATTGCAAAATGAGATGATTTTTCCCGGAATTCCCTAAAAATCAACGCGAGGGTAAGAATGGAGACAAAGATAAAAAATTTCGGCGAGTGCACCGTACCAAGTCCTGCGGATTACGAATACTATACTAGCGATTCTTCCAGGCTGTTGTTCCGAACCGTTTTTCAATCCAAGGAAGATTGGAATTCTTACATAGAAAGCGGTCCCGATTTTTTTGAACAAGCCGGTCCTCGCGAAAAAATTTTTTTCCGCCCCAAAGAAGTGACCGCAGGAATCGTAACGTGCGGCGGCCTTTGTCCGGGAATCAACGACGTGATACGAGGCATCGTCATGGAACTTTTTTATCGTTACGGAGTTTCTCGGATTCTCGGGTTTCCTTTCGGCTACCAAGGCCTTGTCAAAAAATATTCTCATAAACCGATCGAACTCACGCCGGAAAGAGTGGCGCATATCGTAGAAGAAGGAGGTTCCATGCTCGGTTCTTCCCGAGGGAATCAATCTCCGGAAGATATGGTGGACTACCTCAGTCTTTACGGAGTCAAAGTTCTCTTCTGCATCGGCGGAGACGGAACCCTTCGAGGAGCCAGAGAAATCGTTGACGAGATCGCCAAACGCGGGGAAGAAATTTCGGTCATAGGAATTCCGAAAACCATAGACAACGATATCAACTACGTCCAAAAGACATTCGGTTTTTCTACTGCGTTTTCCAAAGCGATGGAAGCGGTGGAATGCGCCCACGTTGAAGCCAAAGGAGCTCCTAACGGAATCGGTCTAGTAAAACTTATGGGAAGACACTCCGGTTTTATCGCCGTGAACGCGGCCCTTGCTTCACGAAACGTAAACTACTGCCTGATTCCCGAAGTCAACTTCGATCTCCACGGAAACGGAGCCTTCTTAGATGAACTCAAAAAAAGAATTCAAAAAAAGGGCCACGCCGTGATCATCGCCGCCGAAGGAGCGGGGCAACATTTTTTTGAAATCACGGGAGAAAGAGATCCTTCGGGGAATCTCAAACTCAAGGATATCGGAATCTTTCTCAAGGACACGATGACCGACTTTTTCAAAAAAGAAAACATCCCCGTGAATATCAAATACATCGATCCGAGTTATATCATCCGTTCGATTCCCGCAGACCCGGAAGACTCGGTCTTCTGCGGTTTTTTGGCTCAGAATGCGGTGCACGCGGCAATGGCTGGCAAGACGGACATGGTCGTCGGAATGTGGAACAACGTCTTTACCCATCTTCCCATCTCCGTCGCGATCCAGGAAAGAAAGGTCTTACAACCCGATCGAAGCACTCTCTGGAGATCGCTCCTCGCTTCCACGGGACAACCGGCGCACATGTTGGCGAAGTGACCCTTGGAAATGCATCTTCAACGCGATATCCGTTCCGCCAAACTTTGAAGCGGCTCCAAACCTGAAAAAGTAGGAACTCATACAAATTGGGGATGATAAAAGGACCATTCAAATTTCGAAAAAGTCGACGAGATGTAATTTGTAGGAACTCATACAGCTATATTAGAATTTTATAAAATTTCTTTCTTTCGAAGTTCAGGGAAAGTCTTTTGAGAAAAGCGAATGCGTCAGCGATGGGGAGGGCCGCGTAAGCGGTCCCGAGCGAATATTAGAATATTATATTTCTTTTAAAAAATCGAGTGAGCGAGGGATGAGTCGCTTTGCGACGAACCCGGACCAAGCGCGGTCCTTCCGATTCCTATCGGAAGGAGACGCCCAAACTTTCCTCCGGGTACTACTTTCCCTGTTCAAAGCGAACTTCCGGATCGGATGATTTCGATATTGTAAGAAAAAAATTTTTATTCGAAGTCATTCTTTGCTTTCTTACAAAGAATATTTTTCTTTTTAAGGAAGACGAACCATAAAGAGTGTGTAGTCGTCGTGCGGGTCCGCGTCCCCGCGAAACGCGTCCGTAGTATCGATGATCAACTCTTTTAGAGCGCCGAGAGGCATTTCGCCGTTTCTTTCGATCAACTTTGTGAGATTTTCAAGTCCGTACATCTCGTTGGATTCGTTCATCGCTTCGCTCACGCCGTCGGTATAAAGGATGAGAAGATCTCCCGGCGCGTAATCGATTTCGTGTTCGTCGATTTCGGATTCCTTGATTCCGAGCGGCATTCCTTTTCCGGAAAGGCTCGTTACCTTTTTGTCCTTTGCCTTGTAGAGAAGTTGTTCGTTGTGTCCCGCACTGGAGAATCGGATTCTTCTTTTCGCCATGTTGATCCGCGCGAGCATCACGGTCACAAACATAAAGTAACCGGACTTCTCTTGGATGATTCGATTCGCACTCATCAAACTGATGCTCGTCGAAGAATTTCTGGATACTTCTCCGGAAATAATCGTCTTTGAGAATTCCATAAAGAGCGCGGCAGCGATTCCTTTTCCGGAAACGTCCGCGATGAGAACACTCACTTCGTCGGGATTGTGATAGATAAGATCGTAAAAGTCCCCGCCGATTTCCTTGGAAGCGATATAACTCGTCTCCAATTCCAATCCTTGGATTTTTTTTGGAATGTTCGGCAAAGAGTTCACTTGGATCTGAGACGCAATCTGCATATCTCTTCGGATCGAATTGAGTTTTTCTTTTTGATCCTTGGAGAGAAGAGAATTATAAGCTTCCGCGATCTGATTTGAAATCGTACTCAGAATGTTTTGATCCGCGTTGTCAAAACTATTCCCCGATATTTTATCCGCGGCGTTGAGAATCCCGATGATCTTTCCGTCTTGTCGGATCGGAACCGAAATAAAGGACTTGGTCTTGTATCTTTCGGGACGAACCCATTCTTCCGCGAGAGCCGTCGTATTTTGAACGAGGATCGGAGCGCCGGTTTCTAAGATCTTACTGATCACCCCTTCCTTCTCGTTGATAAAATGTTCTTCCTCTTCCAGACTAAAACCGATGCTTTTTTTGAGTTCGTATTTTCCGCTCTTCGGATTGAAGAAGATCAAAGAAACTCGTTCCGCTCTCATCACTTCCGAAATCGAATGTACGGTCAGATTTAAGAATTGATCCATCTCCGCGATGTTCGAAATCGCCTGACTGAGTTGAAAGAGACAATCCAATTCGTTCGCACGACTTTTTAGATCGCCGATCAGTCTTCGATTCCGAATCGCGATCGCCGCAAGATCCGAAAGATATTGAAGAACCTTAATGTCCTTATTTGTAAATTCTTTTCGCCCCAACGAGTTTACGGCTTCCAAAACGCCCTGGATTTCTCCCTGGGTGCTCATAGGAACGCAGATGAGATTGTTTGTCACGAATCCGACCGTCTCGTCGATGTTTCTATAAATTCTAGGATCGTTTGCAGCGTCGTTTACAATCACCGGTTCCAGGGTTTCCAAAACCATCCCCGCAATTCCTTTTCCTCGGGGAACTTTCAGAGTTGCGAGAGATTCTCCCTTCGTTCCTTTTGCAACGTTGAAGACAAGACAGTCTTCATCCCGATCGTAAAGAAGGAGAGAACATCCTTCCGAATTGAGAACGTCTTTTGTAGTTTCTATGATGATACCGAGGAGTTCTTCCAGGTCGTCGGTCGAGTTGATTCTCGCCGTTATATCGGAGATTAGGGATAAGGATAGTTGCCTTTCACTCATAAAGGGGGTTAACGGACCATTCTAAAGGAAGAATTGAATCATTGGACACAAGAAAGATTTCCCTGTCAAGGAGTTTCATTAACAATTCAAGGGAGCCAAAATTGCAAAAAAAATCTCAACTTATCAATTTTTTGATTCTCCAGAGAAGTTTCAAAACGTCGTGAACAAAAGATTTTTTATTTTCTTCTCCACTTCTTCCAAGAATCAAAGAGGAAAATTCTACCTCAAAAAGGTTTTTTGAAAAGAATCCATCTTTCCAAAAAAATAAAATCGAAAACGAAAAGGGTTCACTCGATCAGAGAACCGATTCCCTGATCGGTAAAAATTTCGATCAAGATAGAATGGGGAACTCTTCCGTCGATGATATGAGTTCTTCTTACTCCTTGATCGATCGCAGTCAGACAACATTCGACCTTGGGAATCATTCCGCCGGAAATTTCTCCTTTTCGAATATAATCCTTCACCTTGCCTCGGTTGAGCCCGGTCGCAAGTTTTCCGTCGATCAAAATTCCTTCCGTGTCCGTGAGAAGAATCAATTTTTCCGCTTTGAGTGCGCCTGCGACTTCTCCGGCAAAAGTATCCGCGTTGATATTCAAACTTTCTCCGTCGGCGGATTCCGCAACCGGCGATATAACGGGAATGAATCCTTCTTTTTGAAGGTTGAGAAGAATCTCCGGATTGATCGTCTCGATCTTTCCGACGAGCCCGACGTCGAAGAGTTGTTTTTCCTGGCCTTCGAGTTCGATCTCTATCGGAGTTTTTGTTGCCTTGGCAAGGTTTCCGTCTTTTCCGGAAATTCCTACCGCGTTCCCGCCTTGGGCATTGATCATAGAAACGATTTGTTTATTTACTTTCCCGGTGAGTACCATTTCCACTACGTCCATGGTTTGAGCGTCGGTCACCCTATGTCCGTGTACAAACTCAGTGGGAATTTTCAAACTCTCCAGAAGGCGGTTGATTTCAGGTCCGCCTCCGTGAACGATTACGGGATGAATGCCTACGTATTTTAAAAGTACGATGTCTTTTGCAAAAGATTCTTTCAAGTCGGCTTTGGCCATTGCCGCGCCACCGTATTTGATCACAACCGTCTTGCCCGAGTATTTTGTGATGTAAGGGAGGGCTTCGAGGATATGATTGACTCTTTCGAAAAGTTTTTCCATGAGAAACAGAGAATTCCTTGTGCCGATCTCTGTCATCCTAGAAATACGGGATAGAAGTTAGAATGGAGATTCAAGAAGAGTGTCTGTAACAAAGAAAGAATCCGAAAATAAAAAGAATGTAATCCTCACCGGAGGATCCGGCGGCTTGGGAAGGGCGATCGTTGCTTTACTCGTTTCAGAAGGTTACTCCGTAACAAATTTGGATCTTCAAGCCCCGAAGGATCTTCTTTCCGGAGAATTTTTTATTCCAACGGATCTTACAAAAGACACTGAACTTTTTTCTTCTCTGGAAATGTGGAAGACACAGATAACTTCTGAAAATCATATTCCTTACGGCTTTATTCATTGTGCCGGTTACGGCGGCCCGTATCACAAGATCACGGAAGTGAGTCAGGAAGAATGGGACCGAATCTTTTCGGTAAATATTCGCTCCGCGTTTCAGATCACAAAATGGCTTTTACCTATATTCATAAATTTGAATTTAGGTAGGCTTCTGTTTGTAGCTTCTTCTTTGTCTCTTAAGGGGTCCGCTAACTCGGTCGCATATTCTTCTTCTAAACACGCTTTGATCGGTTTTGTAAGATCTCTCGCCGATGAGTGGGGGCCTCTCGGTATTACGATCAATGCCGTGAGCCCGGGTTATATGGAAACGAGTATGGGTATCCAGGAAGATCAAGTGGATGGTCATCGGAAGAAAATTTTAGAGATAACTCCTTCTAAAAAAATCGCTGATCCTCTTGAGATCGCGAGAGTGATTCTCTTTTTGTTAAATCCGGATTCGGGTTATATCAATGGAGCGAACTGGGCAGCGGATGGGGGGATCACTGCGGTTTAGGGGTGGGGGGTTTTGCCTCCGTTGTTTTCGGAGGAGATTTGTCTTTTGTTCTGGGGTTGGACGGTCGAATTTTTGGTTTTTATGTTTGGGTTTTCTCGAATTCGAACGTGTATCTTCCGAAAAGCGGATTGGGTTCGAATTCTAATTCCCTGGAAATGAGATTTTGTCGTAAATCTAAGGTCCAGATCATTCTGTAAGTCCCATGAAACCTAGGAACTCCTTGGTTCAAAGTTTCCACAATAGAATCCCCGACTCCAACATCATCCAACCAAAGCAAATAATTAAAAAGATAACACCTCGAAACCCCGTGCGCTGCGGCAAGCGCTCCCAAAACAGCCCAAGCTCCGGTGTTCACTCGAATACTCATCTTCTTCATTTTCCCGACGCCCCGATTGTATTTAACCTTCCCCGCTCTCCAGTGCAATCGCCTCAGGCAACTCACATACTTCGTATACCTTCGCAACAAATAAGGAAGTTTTCTCCGAAGAACCTTCTTTTCTTCCGGACTAAGCTCATCCCAATAGGAAAGGGGAATTAAGATCGAATCGGTTCCCATCTGACCTTCGATCAACGCAGATTGAATTTTTCTCTCAGAACTGAACGATAGAGTTTCCATACATCTCTCTCGGTTCCTTCTCTGATCACCTTCGTGATAGATTTTGGGAAAGAATTTAAGAATTAATAATATTTTTTGGAAAATCGATCAGGAAAGGAAATCATCGATTCTAAAATTCTAAAAATAAGCTGAGAATAGGTAACTCAAATCTCTCAGAGAAGAAAATCAAAGAAGAATGAAAAACAAACATCCTCAATAAAATATTGAGCGCAAAGAGGACCACACAAATCAATCGACTTCGTTCAGCCCAATAAAGTTTCTTTCAAGCTTCAAGCCCACAACTGTCACCATTAAAAACATTCAACTTCGATCGAAGAATTGATCTCTCAATTTCTTTTGTTCTTCCGACGGATGTTCCTCAAACTTAAACTGACTCGTCTGAAAACGTTTAGAGAGCTTTAACTTCCTCTTAAGAATCTTTCCTCTCCTCGCAATCAAAAGTTCGATCTTATCACCCGCCTTAAACTGTTTCAAAAGATCTTTCCGATTTCCGGAATGAATCCTATTCCCGTTTAGAGAAATCCATTCGTCACCCTGGCTCAAATCGACAGAAGAATCCAAGACTTTCCAGTCGATCTTACTGATGACAAGATTTCCCCTTTCTTCTCTTGTCCCGAAACCAAGTTCCACTCCAGGATTCGAATCCACCCGTATAACGCCGATTTTATGAAAGTATCTTTCGATCGGAATCACAACCGGCTTATCAAGATAAGCTCCAAATTCCAACTTTAGATCCACGCCGGTGCTTCTTTTGGCGGCTTCGAAAAATTCAGGCTTTGTAAATCCGCGATTCTTTCCAACATGAAAAAACTGATACACTTCTTTCATAACGTCCAAGAGGGATTTTTTACCGGAAGTTTCCGAAAGCAGATAAAGATCCATCGCGAGCGCGAGAATTCCACCTTTAACGTAATAAGAAATTCCCGTGTTCCCCGCGTTCGGATCGTTCGAACGATTGTAGAATTTCGTCCAAGCCGTATAAGAAGAATCTTCTAAACTCATCCAAGATTCTCCTTCCGATTTTTCCAGACTCTGAAGATCTTCCATCACCTTCGCCAGATAATTCTCCGGACTTAAGTGTTTTGTTTTCACCAAGAAATAAGCGTCATAAAAAGAAGTGATTCCTTCTGCGATCCAGAGCTCCCGAGTCAGATTCGGCTTTTGATAATCGAACGGACCAAGCGCGATCGGACGGATTCGTTTTACGTTCCAGAGATGAAAGTATTCGTGAGAAAGGAGTTCTAAAAGTTTGAGATAACCGTCCTTAGTCAAAGCCTTCAGTGGGTCATACATGTTTACGGAAGAATTCAGATGTTCCAATCCTCCGTACGCGCCTTCGGAAAGAATCAGAACAAACAGATAACGAGAGTTAGGCGCTCCCCCCAAAGAACGAATCTGTTCTTCCGTAATTTTTTGGAGATCACGAATCAGATTCTTCTGAACAGACTTGGACAATTCTCCCTCGAGAACGATTTCGTGTTCGCAACCACCGGAAACAAAGGGAATCGCCGAACGACCGGACAATAAAATCGGAGAATCCATCCATTCATCCAAGGACGCGGCAGAGTGTTTTTTTCCCTTTCCGGAAAGACCGGAATGACAAAACTCGAAAGGAAGAGAATTCGATATTTCTAATGTAATTTCGGAAATCTCGGAATCTTTCGGATAAAGAAACAAAGCGGGTGGATGCAAAAGACAGAATTCGGTAGTAAAATAATTGGAACGTACCGAATAGTCGAAACCGTAGACCACGTAACGAACTCGAAACGATTCTCCCCCGGAATCGACACTCCAAGAATCCAATCCTATCGGATTGATTTCCAACACCTTCCCATTCTTCCCGGAAACAAAGGCTTCTAATTTGTGAATATGCCGGGAATAGTCTCGAACCATATAGGATCCGGGAGACCAAACGGGAAGGGACAGAACGGTTTCGTTTTCGGGAGCGACTACCTCCAATTCTACTTGAAGATAGTGTCCCGTGAGTTGATATTCTTGAACAGAAAAGCGAAGTTTAGACAATCATTTACCGCTTGCTTTGGAAATCTCCTGGAGAGTTTCTTCCACCGTGGTCGTCGGGTCAACTTTTCTCCAAACCTTTTGTATTTTCCCATCCGGAGAAATCAAAAAAGAATCCCTAGAAAGACCTTTAAAAACTCTTCCTTTCCATTCTTGATCTCCATAAACTCCCAGCGCTTCGCTCAGAGAATGGTTGGGATCGGATAACAGAGGAAAGTTTAAAGAATACTTTTGAATAAAATTCTCATGAGATCCGAGGTCGTCCAAGCTTACGCCGTAGACTTTCGCTCCGATCTTTTTAAATTCTCCGATATTATCTCTATAACTACAGGCTTGTTTTGTACAACCCGGGGTATCATCTTTCGGATAAAAATAAAGTAGGGTCCAAGAACCGGCGATGTCCTCCGGTAGTTTCACACTTTTTCCTTCGGTACTTTCCAAACTGATTGCGGGAAGAGACGTTCCTAATGTTGGATCTGACATTCAAATTTCCTCATCGAATTGTATCGCTCCGGAGATCCGGATACGTGAAATAATATTAGAATCGGAGGACTTGCAACCGCTTTTCAAAACGGATGGCAAGAATTGAAACGAATCCGGAATAAAAATGTTGAAAATTCCACAATCTAAACTTCTAATCCCTATACTTCACCGAGAAACAAACAATTTCTCCAAACGGAAAAACCGACTTTGAAAACGATTCTATTCTTCCTCTTTGTATTCCTTCCTACATTTCTCTCTTCTGAAACACAAGAAAACTGGAAACCGATCGATCTCAGAACCGGCACTTGGTACGCCGTAGAAGGTTTTCAAGAAAAGAATCTCCGTGGACTCGACCCCGTTTCCAACGAAGTAAAAAAGATCACTTCGTTCCCGATCGTAATGAATGAAATTTTTGAAGTTCCGATCGGAGAAGGTTTGAAAGAATATACTTTGCAGACAAGTTTTTCTTCGGAAGGCGATCTTCAACAAACCAAGATCTACAAACCGATTTTTCTCTATTTGGAATCGATCGGAGAAAACTGGGAAATCTATTTGAACGGATATTCTCTGAGTAAAGAAATCCACCTGGATCCTTCCGGAAAAGAAATGCTCGTAAGAAGAACGATTCGAAATTTTCGTTTGCCTATTGATTCCAGTCTTTTGAAAAAAGGGGAGAATATTCTCACGTTTCATTTGATCGGAGATTCTCCAGCCACCGCTCTTTCTAAAAATTTGGATCTCGGCTTTTATATCGACGGAGATTATTCCATCACAGCGGAACAAAAACTTTCCGGAGATATTTCAACCCTCGTCAATCTCTGTCTCAATACGATTTATATCTTTTTCGGTTTGTATCATCTTCTCATCTATGCAAAAAGAAGGGAGGATCGTTATAACGTCTACTTCGGTTTTTTTAGCGTTTTTATGGCCTTATATTCTCTTTCGCGTTCCACCTACGCCTTTGAAACGATTCACGATACTACATGGATTACAAGAATTGAATATGCTTCCGTGACCTTGCTCGCGCCGTTGTTCTTATTGTTTATGCAGGATTATTTTTACGGAAGAGCCAAGTTTTCAAGAGTCCTCTTCGGGTTTTTTATCTTTAATCTTGGGATTGCGATCGTCACTCTTCTCGAACCTTTCCGTTATACGATGACAAGTTTAAGAATCTGGCAATTCTCGATTCTTCCGACTCTCGTCTATCTTCTTTATTTTATGGGGAAGGCCGTTTATCTCCGAAAGAAAGACGCGACCGTTATGGCCGCGAGTATATTCACCGTCGTGTTTATCGCCGTCTACGACGTGATAGATTCTATGTTTTTTCAATCGGGGTTTCGATTTACCCACTTCGCCTATTTTTTCTTTGTAGTAGCTCTTACAACGATTCTTGCGAATCGATTCATCTCCTTGTATCGTCAATCCGAGGATCTGAACATCGAACTCAGTCAACAGAAACTCGAACTCGCGAGACAGAAGAATGCGTTCTTCCGTTTTGTTCCGGTTCAATTCTTAAACGTTCTCGGAAAAGATTCTGCGGTCGAAGTCAACCTAGGAGATTCCGTTCTCAAAGAGATGAGCGTTCTTTTTACTGACATTCGTTCGTTTACAACGATCTCCGAGCAGATGACTCCGGAAGAAAACTTCAAATTCATCAACGACTATCTCGCGAGTATGGAACCGGTAATTCAAAGACACGAAGGTTTTGTGGATAAGTTTATGGGAGACGGAATTCTCGCCCTTTTTTCCGGAGAAGGGGAAGCGATGAACGTTAGTCTTCACGGAAAAACCTCGGCTGATAAGGCGATTCTTGCCGCGATCGAAATGAAAAAGCGAGTTCAGACGATCAACGCGGAAGCAAAGGATTCTTCTCATTTTAAAGGACTCAAAATCGGAATCGGGATCAACACCGGGAATCTTATGCTAGGGACCGTGGGAAGCCGTTCCAGACTCGATACAACCGTAATCGGAGATACGGTGAACGTCGCTTCTCGTCTGGAAAGTTTGACCAATCTTTATCGCGCGGACATTCTCATTACAAAGAATACACTTTCTTCGATGACGATCGCCGATGGACTCGCGATCCGTGAAATCGATTCCGTAGTGGTCAAAGGAAAGACCGATCCGATCATCATCTATGAAGTCTACGAAGCGGACGCGCCTCATATCCGCAAACTCAAGGATACGACCTTACCTCTGATCACGAGAGGAATCATTCTCTACAAAGTGGCGGACTTTCAAGAAGCCTTGATTAATTTCGAACAAGCTCTCAAAGTATATCCGGAAGATATCGTTTCCATTCTCTATCGGAAACGTTGTCAGGAATATATCGCGATTCCTCCGCTCGGAAATTGGATCGGCGTTCAACACCTTCTCGAAAAGTAATTTCTAACCAGCCAAACAATCGTTGCCAAAGCCAATTCTTCCTGGAAGATTGGTTTCTGATAATTTACAGATTGCAAAGGAAACCTGGTACAAATGATACCCTACACCGTCTATAAAATGATCCATATCTTTGGGATTCTTCTTCTCTTTACCGCATTGGGAGGAGTCACCATGCACGTGTTGAACGGAGGAAGTAAAGAATTCTCCAATCGCAAATTCGTCGGAATCACACACGGGATCGGACTCTTTTTGATCTTACTCGGCGGTTTTGGAATGCTCGCGAGACTTGGAATCCTCTGGCCTTGGCCGGGTTGGGTGATCGCGAAGTTTGCGATCTGGCTTGCTTACGGCGGACTTCTCACGGTAGTTTATAAAAAACCGTCTTTAGCGAAGGTGTTTTGGTTCGGATTCCCTCTCTTAGGAGTTGTCGTATCCTACATTGTTCTCTACAAACCTTTCTGATCTACTTTCAAAATCTGAAGAATTAAGATACATTCGGTATCGAGGAAACAAAAGAGATGGCAAAAGCATCCGCATCCAAATCCGCTCCCAAAGCAAAATCAAAAAAGGATTCTTCTATCAAACCGATTCAAGACTTCGTTGGTTCGAGAAGTCTTCCTTTTCCCGTGGATAGATTAGAAGACGTTCGCAAACGCGCGCGTAAATTCCGAGAGAAGATGCTTTCGGGTTCGCAGGTCGTCTTTTACAGATCTTACGATTTGGTCCGGGTGCCGTATCCAACACGTTATGCGCTTTTGAACGCGTATAGCCTTCCGACTCCCTACATGCACATTCTAAATCGATTGTTCATCATTCAGTATCGAACTGCGGAAGGTATCAAAACTCTTTTGTTTTCTCCTTCCGATCTCGACGGAAACGCGGAAACTCCTTTTTTCAAAAGACTCGCTGAAAGTTTCGGACCGTTTCAATCCATCGGCAAAAAAATCATCGCTCCGATTTTAAACACTGTGGAAGAATGTCTTCAAGACGCGGGAATCTCTCCTGAAAAAGTGGACTACATTTCCTACGATCACCTTCATACACAAGACATTCGTAAATGGTTGGGCGCCAACGGAGAAAAGGGTTACTTTCCAAACGCAAAACTTTTGGTGATGCGAGAAGAATGGGATTCAGTTCAAGGACTTCTTCCTCCACAGTCCGATTGGTATTGCCCCAACGGGACA
The DNA here is from genome assembly GCF_001729245.1 of Leptospira tipperaryensis. Taxonomy (NCBI): domain Bacteria; kingdom Pseudomonadati; phylum Spirochaetota; class Leptospiria; order Leptospirales; family Leptospiraceae; genus Leptospira; species Leptospira tipperaryensis. The sequence goes on from NZ_CP015218.1 coordinate 292,218, forward strand.
GGCGGAGTTTCCAGCGATAGAATCGTCGTTTTAGAAGGCGACGTGGAACTTGGACAAGGCGTCGCACTCATTCGAACTCCAGGTCACACTTACGGAAACCATTCTCTCGTCGCCCATACACCCGAAGGAATTTTTGTCTCCAGTGAAAACGGCGTCAGCGCGGACAGTTATTCTCCTTTGAAATCTCGGATTCCCGGCGTAAAGAAATACGCAAAGTCAACCGGAATGGAAGTCATTCTAAACGGAAATACTCTGGAGATCGGACTCGATCAGTATATCTCCATGGTTCAAGAAAAGGAAATGGCGGGAATTTCTTCCAGAAACCCCGATTTCTACAATGTGATGCCTTCTTCCGAGATGACGAGCTATTGGCTTTTTCCGGGAACGTCTCCGACGTTTAGTTTCGGACAATTGTCTTTTGGTTCTCCTGTCACATAAGGAAAAACGAATATGATTCTTTTCATCACCGGCTGCGCCGGCGGGCTCGGAAAAAAATTAGCGGAAGACGCATTCGCGGCGGGACATTCCATTCTGATCACGGACATCAACGAGAAAGAACTCAAAAAATTCTCAGCTCCCTGGAAGAATGAAAAAGAAAGGGTTCTCGTTTCCAAGTTAGACGTCACATCTCCATCCGACTGGAAAAAAGTCATGGACCTCGCGTATAAAAAATGGGGAAGAATCGACGCACTCTTAAACGTAGCGGGTTATCTTCTTCCGGGTTATATCTACGAAGTCCCCGCGGCTCAAATCGATCGTCACATGGACATCAACGCAAAAGGTGTGATGTATGGGACCAGAGAAGCCGCGGTGAGAATGGTCGCTGCCAAAGCGGGTCATATCGTAAATATCGCTTCTCTCGCCGGCGTCGCTCCGATTATGGGAATCGCTCTTTATTCCACTTCTAAATTTGCGGTTCGTGGATTTTCCTTAGCGATCGCGCAAGAACTCAAAGAGAAGAACGTTTTTGTTACGGTTGTTTGTCCGGACGCGATCAAAACTCCTATGTTGGATCTTCAGAAAGACTATGAACAAGCATCTATGACGTTTTCGGGAGACAAGGTTTTAACGGTAGAAGAAGTTTCGAAGATCATCCTTGGAAGAGTTCTATCCAAAAAACCTCTGGAAGTTTTAATCCCTGGAAGCAGAGGAATTCTTGCAAAAATCGCAAACCTATTTCCCGCAATCAGCGCTTACCTCGGGCCGATTCTTCGAAAAAAAGGTCTAAGGAAACAGTCAGCTTACAAAAAAGGATAAGGGAATTTTAGAATCACTTTTTTAGAATCGTACATACGATTCTATCCTAAACGTTACAAGAGAACGACTCTTCCTGAGGGTTGTTCGCAAAATAGACGTTAGGTGAAGAATTCTTCCCGGACTGTTTCATGGAAATATCAAAATCGATTCCCGCACGCGTTATGGCGGGATACGCGGCGGCCGAAGTTGGGATCACCGCCGTAGAAGTTTTAGCTCAGATCTATCTTTTAGAATTTTTTGTCACTGCAGTAGGTCTCCGAGCCTCCCTCGCAGGACTGGCTCTGGCGGTCGCCGTTTTCTGGGACGCAATCTCGGATCCGCTCATGGGTTATCTTTCCGATCATACAAAAACGAAGATGGGAAAAAGAAGACCTTACATCTTGAGCGGGGGAATTCTTCTCGCGTTTTCGGTTTTTATAATGTTTTCTCCTCCTTCCTTGGAAACTCAAACACAGAAGTTCTTTTTTCTTCTGTTCGTTTATCTTTTAGTGAACACTTCGATGACGATTCTCGCGGTTCCGCATATCGCACTCGGGGGAGAAATGACCTTTGTTCCGACCGAGAGAACCCGGATCTTCGGATGGAGATTCTTTTTTAGTAATATAGGTTTTATTCTCGTTTTGATTCTTCCTTCCTTTTATTCCGCTTTGTTTCCAAACGAAAACGAAGTCGCAAGACTTTTGATTACGAGAAATTATACTTCTCTAACGATCGCGGGCATTCTTATCCTGACTTCGTTTATCTCTTTTTTTGCAACTTTGGGAAAAGACAAATCGGAAGAATCCACACTTCCGCAGAATCCGAATCGAAGACAAGAGGTTTCCCTCGGACATTCTTGGTTTTCAAAAATCACTTCCGTTTTTAAGAATCGATATTTTTTACCTCTGATTCTCGCGTTTATCGTAGCGACCTTCGGAAGGACATTCAATTCTTCGATCGTAAATCTATATTATAAATATAGAATTCTTTTAACCGAAGCCGAAATCGGATTGATGATTCTTCTTCCCTTTGTTGTCTGTTTGATTTTATCGATTCTTCTCTGGGTTTATCTTTCCAATCGGTTCGGTAAAAAATGGCCCGCGTTCTGGGGAGTTCTTCTCTTGGGAATTATGACCGTAGTCGTTTATCCTCTTTTTCCGGAAAGGGGAATTCTCCCGATTTTATTTGCCGCGGTCTTCGGCGGATTTTTTGCGGGGGCCGTTTTGCTTTTTGATTCTTTGGTTGCAGACATCGTAGACTACGACGAACTCAAGACCGGAGAAAAAAGAGAAGGGTGGTTCTTTGGACTTTGGAAGATGGCGACCAAGGTCGCGAGGGCGCTCGGTTTAGGCTTTGGTGGAATTCTTCTGAGTGGAATCGGTTATCAAGAAGGATCCGTGGATCAAATCCCTGAATTAGGATTTCGTCTTTCGATTCTTTTCGGACCCGTAGTCGGAAGTTTTTTTATTTTGGGCGCTTTGATCTTCCTTCTGATGCCGCTCACAAAAGAACGACACCAAAGAATCCAAAGTCTTCTTTTGAAAAGAAGGGAAACTCGAAAGAAAAGATTCTCGCCTAACCTGTCTTAAACTTTTTACGGATATTCCTAAGTGCGTCTTGTTTTGATTTTTCCCGCACGGCGGCACGGAGATTCTTTTTCACAGGAATATAGGACTCTGTGCTCGCCAAGGTTTTATGACCTAAGAATTCCTTTACTTGAGCCAGAGGAGATCCGTCCGCGATCAGATGAAGCGCGCGGCTATGTCTGAGAGTAAATACGGTAACGGGACTTGCAATCCCCGCGTTTCTTCCGATCTCCGAAATGATTCTTTCCACGTTTCTAGAAGTTGTATGAGATCCTAAACTTTTTCCCGGAAAAAGATAAGTATTGGCGGAGACCAAGGCTTCCTTTTCGTATTTTTTAATGAGAGATAGAAGTTCCGTCGGAATTTCCACGTTCCTGGATTGAGAAAGAACGCTCGATTTGATCTGAATCCATTTGCGTTTTAGATCCAGATGATTCCATTTGAGAGAAATCAATTCACCGACTCGAAGTCCGCCGTAATAGACGAGACCGCACATCAGCTCGTGTCTTGTATTGGAAGATGCAGATTTTAGAATATTCTGCATCTCCTTAAAAGTGATCGCATTCGGATTGTTATATTCTCGAACGGGTCTTTGAAAATCTCGGAAAAGATCCATTTTCATCACGTCTTCGAAGAACATCTTGAGAGAACTTACGTTGATCTGAATCGTAGAGGAAGAGACCTTCTTCTTTTTGAGATGATCCATATAACGATTGAGATCTTTGAGAGTGATCTTTTCTGCGGGTTTATCCGTGAAGTTGAGAAAATCCACGTTGTATTTAAGATATGTATAAGCCGTAGCTTTTTTATAATTTCTCTGGCGGATGATTTTACTCAACCTTTCGATCGAATGTTTATTCTTTCTCGGAAGTTCCAATTCTGACATCTCTCTTTCCTGCCAAATCTGTGTTAAACTCGTTAGACGTCATTCCACAGATTCCTATTCTTTTTAGTAGCTTTGAAAAAAAGAAATCAAATATTTCCAAATTGTGTCAATTCAATAATCGATTTTCTGAAGAATTCTGTCACAAATCTCTTCGACCTTCAAATCATCTATCTGCAGATAGTGATCGGAAAGGGCCTCATAGTGAGGAAGACGAGATTCTAAGATGTTTTTGTATGAGGCAAGAGCGCTGAGAGCCGGTCGGGTCGGGTCGTTTTGAATCTTTTCTACGAGAACTTCCGTCGAACGGGAAAGTCCGAAAATTGTGGCAATGGATTTTAAGAGTTCCGTCTTTCTCTGACTCAGAATTTCCTTTCCTTTCGAATCCAAGTCGAAAAGAATTCCGCCGCCACAGTCCAAAATGATTCCATCCGCCGCTTTTAGTTTTTCTAAAATTTGAAACTCGAGTTCTCGAAACGGTCTCCAATCTCCTTCCTTTCTCCGTATGAACTCCGGAATTGAAATTCCTCCGATTTCATAGACGGCGATCATATCCGTCGAAACCACCGGCATTCCCGTGATCTTGGATAATTTTCGAGAGATCTTAGATTTACCGACCCCTCTTGGGCCGATCAAAGCGAAATTTTTTTTCAAGCCTGAATCAACTCACGGATATGTTTCTGTATCTCCGGTAAAACCGTATAATACATCTGTAAGTCAGAATCGTTAATTCCTAAAATCTGCAAAGCTTTATTGGAAATCGGATACGACAATCCTGCGATATCGATTCCAACTCCGGCGGCGATCGCAATCGAATTTGCAATGTGTACGGTGGAAACGAGCTCAGGATATTCCGTTTCATTTTCGGGATTACTGTAGTTTTCGGCTACGTGTATGAGTTCTTTTGGAAAATTCCATTTTGCTAATAGTTTTGCGCCCGCTTCTTCGTGAGAATAACCAAAATGTTTTTTCTCGAGTTCGGAAAAAGACGCGGTATGATTTTTCAATTCTTCTCGAAGGGTGATTAGAACCGCCGGAAAAAAATCAGCCAAAATAACTTTGCCGATATTGTGTAATAGCCCGCCCGTAAAAGCGAGGTCAGTTCCGATCTTGAGTTTCTTTTGTTCGCAGATTCTTTTGGAAAGTTCCGCAACGGTAAGAGAATGAATCCAGTTGTCTTCGCCTTCGATCTGATATCCTTTTAAATCCTTTTTGAGAATTCCTTTGGACGCGGTCAGAAGAATGATGTCTTTTACCGTTTTGATTCCAAGGGTCATCAGAGATTCTTGAACCGTCTTGATCGGTTTTGCCGCGCGGTAGTATGCCGAATTGGAAAGTTTGATCACTTCCGCCGTCAAGCCGGGATCGTTGGAGATTTCTTTTGCAAGATCGGGAATGGACACGTCCTGTTTTTGTACCATCTGCATTACTTTCGTAACCACGGAGGAAATTCTAGGAAGTTGGGCATCGTTTAAAAAGAGTTGGTCTATTTTTTCTTTCATCTTTTTTACCTGACCTTGTAGAGGTACTTTTCAAAACCCGCTTTCTTCAAAAGGACGCGTCCGTCGTCCAAATACAAGCTGATGGTTCTTCCATCGTTACCTCCGACATCTTCCACAATTAAAGGAATTTTGTTTTGTTCTAATATGGCACGCGCCGTCAAAATATTCTGTTCTCCGATATTCTGAAGAAAGCTGGATTGAACCCCTTTGAACATAGAGGCGCCTCCAAAAAGACGTCCGGAATAATCCCCCGGATGACAACCCAACTCGATCATCTTTTTGATCAACAGAGGAATTGCGGTTTCCGCGTATTTGAATGGATTCTTCTGTGAATCTTTGCCGCCCGGATCCTTGGAGAGCATGAAGTGAGACATTGCTCCGACTTTTTTTTCGGGAGCGTAAAAGACGACTCCGATACAGGATCCAAGAGTTGTCCTTAGAATTTCGGGAGACTGCCCGCCTTGCAGGTCAGCGATTCCAACATTGACTACCTTAGTTCCTTTTGCCAGCATTTGTATCCGTTATCCGGGTGATATCTCGTTCTAAAAGAGTATCCAAGACAATATAGTAACGTCCCGAATTCTTCAATACTTTTTTGAGACGTTCGAAAAAGTAGATTACCACAATTCGTGAAGTCGCGGTTTTTCTACAAGCAACGATTTTCTTTTTCATTTTGTTTGTAAGAATCTCGAGTAGAATTTCATTTTACGCGACGATCCGGGTTTCATACACTGCTTTTGGAATGGCAAAACAAGCACTCAAAGAAAATATAAAACCCGAGCGTAAAAAAAAGAATTCTACCTCGGAACCCATCGAATCGTTTAAACTCGGTAAAACATCCGTAACTATTCTCGGCACTGCTCATATCAGTCAAAAAAGTATCGACGAAGTTCAAAGAATCATCCGCGAAGAAAAACCGGACACGATCTGTGTGGAACTCTGTAATTCCAGAATGCGTTCGGTAAAAGATTCCGAACACTGGAAGAAGTTGGATATATTCAAAGTTTTTAAAGAAAGAAAGATGTATCTTCTTCTTTCCAGTCTTATCCTTTCCGCGTTTCAGAAAAAATTAGGCAAGGGTTCCATCCGTCCGGGAGACGAGATGAGAATGGCTATCTCCGAAGGAGAAAGAACCGGCGCTAAAATCGTTCCGATCGACAGGGAAGTTTCCACGACCCTCAAACGTGCTTGGTGGAACATCGGACTTTTTAATCGTATGTTTTTACTTTCCGCTTTACTGACTTCACTTTTTGTAAAGGAAGATATCTCCGAAGAAAAGATAGAAGAGATGAAATCGGAAGACGTACTCAAGGATTTATTCTCACAACTTCCAAAACGTTACGAGTCGATTAAAAACGTAATCATCGATGAAAGAGATTCTTATCTCGCTCAAAGAATCAGAGAAGCCGCAGCCGATGGAAAGAAAGTTTTCGCAGTCGTCGGCGCCGGTCACTTGCAAGGAATTATGAATCACGTCCATGAGGACAAGGACATCTCCAGCTTGGATCATCTTCCGCAAAAAACGGCTTGGGATCGTTGGAAGGGGCTGATCGTTCCGGGAATTTTCTTAGGTTTGATTCTTACCGTTTTTTATTTCGGAGGAAGACAACAAGGACAGGAATTTGTTCTTCGTTGGATCCTGGTGAAAGGTGGACTCGCCGCGTTAGGCGCCATCATTGCTCTTGCACATCCGTTGTCAGTGATTCTTGCGTTCTTAGCCGCTCCCGTAGGAAACTTCAACCCGGTCATCAAACCGGGATGGGTTGCAGCGCTTTCAGAATCTTGGCTACGCAAACCTCTCGTCGAAGACTTTGAAAAAATCGCACAAGATTCTGAACACTGGAAAGGTTATTGGAAGAATAACGTGATCCGCATTTTTCTTGTGTTTATGCTTCCGCAAATCGGAAGTAGCATCGGAACTTTTATCGTAACCGCAGATCTATTTCGAGTCATCAAAGGATTTCTGTGAACTTACAACTCCGGAAAATCAAAGCCATTCTCGCGATTGTTTTGGCTTTTTCCGGAGTCGTTTCCATTTCCGCCGAGGAATCCGATTCTTCCGAATTCGAACCCTCGGTGATTATGGAAGACGTGGATCTCCAACCGTATCTCACTTTTTACGAAGATAAAACCGGAAAACTTTCGTTTCCCGAAATTCAAAAAGTATTTCGATCCGGCAAATCCATTCCTCTTTTTAACAACAGTCTTGGTTATTCGGAAGCCGCGATTTGGATTCGGGTTCCGGTCGCAAACTTAGAACGAGGCACTCGAAATTGGGTGCTTCAATACGGCTACAGTCTGATCGATTCAATCCAACTCTATTCCACGAGAAACGGAGCTCTTCCTTTAGTCGTTTCCGGGGACGAACTTCCGTTTGCGACTCGTTTGGCGGAGAATCGAAACTTTCCGTTTCAACTCAGCGAACCTCCTCTTTCCAAAACGGATTATTATCTTCGGATTCAATCCAAAAGTTCCATCATCATTCCGCTAACCGCGTTTTCCAGAACCGAATACCTGGAACAAACCGCCAAGGAATATACGACCCTCGGTTTTTATTACGGCGCGATGATCGTAAT